>CAZFFA010000025.1:0-18878 GCA_964517955.1 uncultured Jutongia sp.
ACGCATAGGATTTCTCTTGTATGCCATAGCTGATGATCCGATCTGATTCTTCTCAAATGGTTCTTCGATTTCCTTCAAATGCTGAAGAAGACGAATATCATTGGAGAATTTATGAGCACTTGCTGCAATTCCTGCAAGTACGTTGGCAACTCGTGTATCAAGCTTACGTGAATATGTCTGTCCTGATACAGGGAAACATGACTTGAATCCCATCTTTGAAGCGATTATGCTGTCAAGCTTCTTAACTTTTTCTTCATCTCCGTCAAAAAGTTCCATAAAACTTGCCTGTGTTCCTGTAGTACCCTTTGATCCAAGAAGTTTCATAGTTGAAAGAACATATTCTACATCATCGAGATCCATAACAAATTCCTGCATCCAGAGTGTAGCACGCTTTCCTACTGTAGTAGGCTGTGCAGGCTGGAAATGTGTAAATGCAAGTGTAGGAAGATCCTTATACTTATCTGCGAACTTAGCAAGTTCATCAATAACGTTTATAAGCTTCTTGCGTACAAGCTGTAATGCTTCTGTCATAATGATAACGTCTGTATTGTCACCTACATAACATGAAGTAGCACCAAGATGTATTATACCTGCTGCCTTTGGACACTGCTGTCCATATGCATATACATGTGACATTACATCATGGCGTACAAGCTTTTCTCTCTCTTTTGCGACATCATAGTTAATGTCATCTGCATGTGCCTTGAGTTCATCTATCTGTTCCTGTGTAACAGCAGGGCCTCCCTGCTCATTCTTAAGACCAAGTTCATTTTCAGCCTCTGCCAAAGCAATCCAGAGTCTTCTCCATGTTCTGAATTTCTTGTCCGGTGAAAAAATGTACCGCATCTCTTTGCTTGCATAACGTTCTGAAAGCGGACTTGTATATCTGTCGTTACTCATTGTATTATTCCTTTCTATGAAAAATATATAATAGTTATATAACTTTACTATTCAGACTAGTGGTCATACTCTCCACGTATATCCTCATCTGGAGGTGTAACCGGGTATTTACCTGAAAAGCACGCATGACAATAACCTGTATCACCATCTATAAGCTCACTCAGTCTGTCAAGGTCGAGATAGCCAAGTGAATCTGCGCCAAGCATATCACATATCTCATCAACAGAATGATGATAAGCTATAAGCTGGTCGCTTGAAGGTACATCTGTTCCAAAATAACATGGATATAAAAAAGGTGGTGAACTTATGCGTACATGAACTTCTGTTGCTCCCGCATCTTTAAGCATCTTAACAATACGTGCGCTTGTAGTTCCACGTACTATAGAATCATCTATCATGACAACTCTCTTGCCACGTACAACCTCTCTTAGTACATTCAGCTTAACCATTACGCTTGATTCTCTTGCTGACTGCTTAGGCTTTATAAATGTTCTTCCGACATAACTATTCTTGATAAAAGCTGTTCCATATGGAATACCAGACTCCATGGCATAACCCATGGCTGCTGCATTACCCGACTCCGGTACACCTACTACTATATCAGCTTCAACCGGATGAGTCTGTGCAAGTATCTTTCCGGCTATAAGTCTTGAACTATGAACACATATTCCATCTATATAGCTGTCAGGTCTTGCAAAATATATATACTCAAATATACATCTTGCAGGTTTCTTAGCTGCCATACTCATATCAGACTTAATTCCCTCAGGAGTAATAGTAACTATCTCCCCCGGTTTAACATCTCTTACAAACTCTGCTCCAACTGTATCAAGAGCACATGTCTCAGAAGACAAAATATAAGCATTGTCTCTCTTTCCTATACATAATGGTCTGAAACCGAATGGATCTCTCGCTCCAATAAGCTTACGGGGACTTGCTACAACAAGAGAATATGCTCCCTTTATCTTCTCCATAGCAAGCTTGACAGCCTCTTCAACAGTAGCTGTCTGAAGTCTTTCGCGTGCGATAAGATATGCTATAACCTCAGAATCTATGCTTGTCTGGAATATAGCACCCGTAAGTTCAAGTTCACGCCTTAGCTCCAATGCATTTACAAGATTACCATTGTGTGCAAGCGACAATGTTCCTTTGATGTAATTAAGCACCAAAGGCTGTGTATTCTCTGCAACACTTGCTCCGGCTGTTGAATACCTTACATGACCAACACCAATATCACCTTTCATCTTGCCAAGATTGTCTGCATTGAACACTTCGTTTACCAGTCCCATGCCTTTGCATACACTGGAATTACGCTTTGGTCCGTCAGTTCTGCTTACTGCTATACCACAGCTTTCCTGCCCTCTGTGCTGCAATGAAAAAAGCCCATAGTATATAGAAGAAGCAACATCCGCTCCATCCATATCATACATACCAAAAACGCCACATTCTTCCCCAAGCTTTGGGTCTTCGATTTCGTTCTTCATTATGTCCTCCGGTTCTGTCAACTGTATTATGTCAATTTTTTAATTATGTCTCCCAAAACTCACATAATTATCACAAATTATATTATAACAATATATACAGATTTGTGCAAGCTACCCTGCATCAAATCAGCGGCGTGGAATAAAAATATTATTTTTCCTTGTCATCTTCTCATTTTTCCATCATAATAACAGTAGATTTCATTCACACACAAGATGTGTATTCAAAACAAAGGAGGAAACGAATATGAAAAAATTCAAAACTTTATCTATTTTAGTTATGGTATTATGCTTCTCTTTCGCTGCCGTAACAACCACTGTGAATGCTGCTAACAAAACCGTAACATGTACGGGCAAAGCAACCAACAAAAAAACTTATAAATTAAAGGTATCCGCAGATTCTTCCGGTTGCATCAGTAAAGTCGTCGTTTATACAAAGAAAGGTAAAAAATTAAAAACTTACAAAAACCTTTTTCATCCAAACGATCCTACTGTTGCCTGGTCGAACGACATGTCCACATCTTTTACCGCTTATGTTTCAAAAAAGGGAACAATTACAAAAGTAATCGTCAGCGGTGGAAAATATGCCGGTACTTATAAGAAAAAATAAAAATATGATGATTTTATTTTGAAATCCTTTCAAAGCCGGCATCAAATAATTCCCCTGTACATCTTCACGGTAAGTATCCTCAAAACTGATTCATCCAGTCTGTCCTCTGATATTTTCCCTTCTTTTACTTTGGACAATATCTCATTGTAGGCAGATTCAAGATCTGTAGGCATAAGAACTATATCGGCACCTCCGGATATCGCACCGTATGCTGCTTCTGCTGCCGTATAATTATCTGTAATTGATGCCATATCCATAGCATCAGTTATGATTATTCCCTGAAAACCAAGTTCTTCCCTGAGAATAGTTTCCATGATAAGTTTTGACATACTTGCCGGCTGTGATGTCTCCGTAACCTTATTGACCGATATATGAGATACCATTGTAAAATCGGCATCAGCCTCTATACCTGCTTTAAATGGTACAAAATCTACATCCCTAAAACCTGTAATACTGCTGTCTATATTGACGCTTTCTACATGTGTATCACCTTTTGATGAACCCTGACCCGGAAAATGTTTAAGTGTTGCACTTATATTCTGTCCCTGCATCCCATTAACAAATGCCTGTACCATATCTGCTACTTTGTCAGGATCATCTCCAAATGAACGTGTTCCTATCTCTGAATTAAGTTTGCTTGTCTTAACATCTGCAACAGGTGCAAAATCCACATTAAAGCCAAGACTTTTTATATCTTTTGCAATTGTTTCACCCATATCTTTTACATAGGCAGTATCCTTTTCTCTGCCTATCTGCTCAACTGTCGGAAATACTGTTGTATTCATCTTTGGATTCGATGCAATACGTGATACATCTCCGCCCTCTTCATCAACCGTTATAAAAAGGGGAGTTTTTGATGCTGTCTGAAGTTTTGTATTGAGATTTATGATCTGCTCCCTTTTAGCAATATTTCTTGAAAACATTATAACGCCGCCCGGATGAAATTTATCTATTGTCTGTTTCATCTTTTTGGTGAATTTCTTCCACTCGTAAAAGCTGCCCTTACTGTCATCAAGCTGTTCCAGATTGACAATAAAAAGCTGTCCAACCTTTTCTTCTACTGTCATATCTTTGAGATAATCCGCAGCTTTGATCATAATATCCTGCTTAGTTATCTCCTTTTCTTCTTTCTTATTATCCTTCTTTCCCTCCGATGTCACATCAGACGATGGTTCATTCTTCGTTTTGTCCCTGTCCGCTTTTGTACATCCTGCAAAGCTAAATACCATAACAATACACATCATTAGGCTTATAAGCTTCTTTATATTCTTTGTGTGTCTAATATTTTCTTTCTTACTCATATAAATCCTCCACTTTTAGTCCTGTTTTTTATTGTGACCAATTAAGAAATATATGTCAAGGTTATATTTATTACTTTTTTATTATAATGATGATTATGGTGTCAAAAGGTTGCCTTGCACCAGTCACACACAATAACAATTCAATTACATTATTTTTTCACAATCCTAGTCAACTGTCCAAGCCCATGCGCATATCATGAATTGTAAATAAATTTTACTGTCGTATAAGACGACAGAATGGAGGATTTTATGAGTGATTTAGCAGCAACAAATTGTGGCGGATGCAGTGGATGTGGTGGTTCTAACGATAATGGATGCAGTTGGATAATCATACTGCTTCTTCTTTGCAGCTGCTGCGGCGGTGGAAATGGCAATGGTTTCTTTGGCTTTGGCGATGGATGCGGCTGCGGTGATGGCAACGGAGGCTGCTGCTCTCTTATCATCATCTTACTTCTTCTCTCATGCTGCTGCGGATGCGGTTTCTAAAATACCTTTAGTTTAATAAACTAAATACTTATTGTAACAGCATCAAAAAGGGGGGATGTCGCAGTAATAATCGGCATCCCCCTCTCCTTATTTTTCAGTTAAATTATGGCTAAACAGTAAATTTATTTTTACGGCATTTTATACATTCCTCGTCAATCTCATACACCGTATCTTCATCAATTATAAGGCCATCTATATTTTCCGTCTGCACCGTATCATCTGCGAAAGTTTCCATTTTCTTCACTTCCGGCTCACTGTCAGACATACTTCCATAATGATAATATCTCATAATAAATCATATCCTTTCATTGTCCCACAAAGAATAACAAATTCATAGCAGGAATAAAGTTGTCTTAGCTGTATGATTTATTATATGCTTCTAAAAATGAAATGAGATAGTTTTGACACCCTAATCTTTTATCGAAAAAAACTCCTTCATTCTGTCAATTCGTGATGTCATTGACTCCATAAGCATGTCAAGAACTGTAATCGCCACCATACTCTCAACAACAACAACTGCTCTTGGAACTATTATAGGATCATGACGCCCCTTTATATTGATATCTATATTTTCACCTGATTTATTGACTGTATGCTGTGTACGTGCAATAGATGGTGTAGGCTTAACTGCTGCCCTTATAACTATATCGCTGCCATCGCACATGCCGCCAAGTATTCCACCTGCATGATTTGTCTCTTTACAGAGATTGCCCGACTTATCGTAGTAAAAGCTGTCATTGTCTGTGGATCCAAACATGTCAGCAACAGCAAATCCATCTCCTATCTCTACACCCTTTACTGCACCTATGGACATAACCGCTTTTGACAGATTAGCATCAAGTTTATCAAACACCGGTTCTCCAACTCCTGCCGGCATACCCGAAACTATGCACTCAATTATTCCTCCTGCCGAATCCTGCTCATTCATCTTCTGCTCAAGGAGAACCTCAGCTTTTTCCGATGCTTCAAGATCAGGCATATAAAGAGGGCTCTTCATGATATTTTCTCTGTCTGCTTTCGCATCATCAATGGTTATCCCGCCAATACTTTTACTGTAAGCATAAACATCTATTCCAAGCTGTTCAAGTACAGCCATAGCCACAGCTCCCGCTGCAACTCTTGCGATAGTTTCACGACCCGAAGAACGGCCGCCACCTCTATAGTCCCTGAAACCATACTTCGCATCAAATGTATAATCAGCGTGTCCCGGTCTGTAATAACCTGCTATCTCTGAATAATCCTTAGAACGCTGTGTTTTATTGTATACGACCATTGATATAGGTGTACCTGTTGTCTTTCCTTCAAAAACTCCTGACTGGATTTCTACAAGATCATCTTCCTTACGAGGCGTAGAATAACGTGTCTGTCCCGGCTTACGTCTATTGAGATATTTCTGTATATAAGCTTCATCAAGCGTAACACCTGCCGGACAGCCATCAACAACCACACCTACCCCCCTGCCATGAGATTCGCCCCATGTAGTCACCTGAAACAGTTTGCCAAAAGTCGAACCTGCCATATTTTCCTCCTTATTGCTTTTATTTTATCCTACATAATTTGTGCCTCATGCACAAATTATGCTGTATGAAATCGTACAACTTCTTAACAGCGTTTTTTGCTGTTTTAGTAGTTGTTTTCATACTATTATCTAGGTATATCTGTGAATCCCACTTTTTTACGTGCTTTTCTAAGTGTCTTATTGGCAAAATATCTTGCTTTGTCATCATTCTCTTTGATAATTCCATCAAGATATGCCTTGTCACCAACTATTCTGTCGTACTCTTTCTGTAAAGGCTCAAGAACTGATACAACAGCTTCTCCGACTGCCATCTTGAAATCTCCATAACCTTTTCCGTCAAATTCTTTCTCAGCCTCTGCGATTGTCTTGCCTGTACATGTTGTATATATATCAAGAAGGTTGCTGATACCCGGTTTATCCTCACTATAACGGATCTCATTGTCAGAATCAGTTACCGCACGTTTACATTTACGGATAATCGTATCAGGATCATCCATAAGATAAATACTTCCATTTACATTCTCATCTGACTTTGACATCTTTTTTGATGGGTCCTGAAGACTCATTATCTTTGCGCCCTGCTTGCCATAATATCCCTCCGGAATAGTAAATACATCACCATATATACTGTTGAAACGCTGTGCAATATCTCTTGTTATCTCAAGATGCTGCTGCTGATCTTTTCCTACAGGAACATAATCTGCCTGATAAAGAAGAATGTCTGCTGCCATAAGAACAGGATAAGTATAAAGACCTGCATTGATATTGTCTGAATGCTTTGCAGCCTTGTCCTTAAACTGGGTCATACGGTTAAGCTCACCCATATATGTGAAACAGCTTAAGATCCAGCTAAGCTCTGCATGTGCAGATACATGTGACTGAAAATATATGCAGTTCTTTACAGGATCAAGACCTGCTGCTATATAAAGAGCAAGAAGGTTTCTCGCACGCTTACGAAAATCAGCCGGATTCTGTCTGATTGTTATTGAATGAAGGTCCATAACACCAAAGAAGCACTCATATTCCTCATTGAGTGTAAGCCAGTTCTTAAGAGCTCCGAGATAATTTCCAAGTGTAAGATTTCCTGTTGCCTGCATACCACTATATAAAACTTTTTTGTCATTTAACATATTATTCCTCATTTCTGCGCACGTTTTTTGAGCATAACGAATTTGTGTCAAGTGCGCACAGACACAAATCTGCTTAATCTTAAAAGTTTCCAATAAAACCAAAAAGTCCCTGACTACTATCCCTTCAGGATAATAATCAAGGACGATAATTCATTTACCGTGGTGCCACCTTGTTTATGATACAGCCATTTTATAACGACAGATTATCACACTCTATAGATACTTGATATTTTTATATACAGCTTTCATATCGCCTTTAAGCTTATGATAACTACTTTATACCGCATATCCTGATAACTAACGTATATCTTCACGTCATGGAATACTCAGATATAATCAATCCTTTGACCATGCCCTCAGTGGTCCATTTAACAGCCTGTTACTACGGGTTCGCAGCCAATCCCCGCTCTCTGTAAGCACATCCTCTGTTTTTATCTCCACGTCAACGGTTTCAACTTTTTTAATTATAAACCAATCATGTGATTTGTCAAGCTAATACGCTTTTGGAATAAATTTCACTTTTCTATCTGTGCCTATAAGCACTTTCTTTCCCTCAAATGCAAATCCGTAATGCCGGATGTTCTCTTTTTTAACTCCCGCATTTATCAGCTCTGTATCATATTTCTTCTCTTCAATTTGTGCTAATGCTGATACGACGGTTTCTTCGAGCGTTTTTTCTTTGTAACGATTTAACACCTTAAATTCCAATATCATTGCCGGAAGTTTATCCACTTTTAAATTTCTCGGTATCATCATTACATCGTATCTGCCAAAACCACTCTCTTTATTTGATTTTATTATATAATCAGCTCTTTTTTCAACCATAAGTCCAAGTACAAAACCATGATAGAAATTCTCCGGTCTGACTCTTGATGCCTCTCTTCCGGCTACATCAAAACTGCTAAATGTTTCAATTGCAATTTCATTCATGTAATTATTCATTGCATCAATGTCCCCTAAAATAAGTGCTTTCAAAAAATCATTTTTTTCAGTATATACATTTGAAAACCACTCTTGTATCATCCCCCTAAACATACTCTTAGTTTCATTGTTTGTAATTGCAAGCTTGTATGTTTCAACTATTTCATCAGATATACAAACATCTATTGATACTGCTTTCAAATATCCACTTGCAAGTAACAGGCTCCATATTGAATTTTCATTTTTTTCAAGCTGGTTATATATGATCTGTTCATCAATCTTTTTTTCTATAGTATTTCCATTAATCAGCTTTTCCATTGTTTCTTTTATGCCTGCCGATCCTGTTTTTATAAGCTTACTGATAAGATCATTTGAACTTGTGTCTGCCCAATAATTTTTTAGTTCCTTATATTTTAAAAAATTAATTATTGACCATGGATTATAAATATCTTTTATCCCGCCAAATACAAAGCCATCATACCATTCTTTTACATCACTTTTTTTATCAGATAATCCATATTCATCAAGCGCACGAAAAACCTCTTCTTCCGTAAAGCCAAATGATGTAGCATAATCCTTTGAGCTCGTAGTAATGACCACGAGATTATTTAGATCAGAAAACATACTTTCTTTTGACACCCTCGTTATTCCTGTCATTATCGCTCTCTCAAGATACATATTTGATTTAAATGTCGCATTAAAAAAACTTCTTGTAAATGCAACAATCTCTTTCCAATACCCATTTACATATGCTTCCTGCATCGGTGTATCGTATTCATCAAGAAGAATGATTACATTTTTTCCATAATATCTGCTAAGATAATTCGATAAATTTACTATTGCCTCCTGTGCAATTACATCATCCATACCATATGTTATGTTTCTAAGGTTATTTTTTTCTTCGTCAGTTAGTCCATCCCAATTCTTCAAAAAAATATATTTCTGAATTTCATCGCATATAATTCTCTTAATCCCTGCTATGGCATCTTTATAAGTATTCTGTTTTATCTTAGCAAAACTTAAAAATATAACCGGATATGTTCCCTGAAGTTTTCTATACTTTTCCTCTTTCCATATATCAAGTCCTTCAAATAAATCTCCCCTGTCCTTGTACTCATTTGAAAAGAAACATTTAAGCATATCCATATTTAATGTCTTTCCAAATCGGCGTGGTCTTGTTATCAGTGTTACATCATCCTGATTTTCCCACCATTCTTTTATAAACATTGTTTTGTCTATATAAAAGCAGTCATTTTCTATTATCCTGTCATACCTTTGTTTTCCGATTCCAATAACTTTTGACATCTGCACACCTCCTAACTATCCCACATTACCATAATTTGTTTCTACATCTATTATTACGATTTTAAATTTTGCTTTCAATTCTATATTCTTCTTTGCTAATACGCTTTCAATTCTTTCCAAAGCCTGTTGTAAAGTTCCTCTGCATCCTGTCCAAGATAAGAAAAGATATCACATCTCTTTATAACATCTTCATCCGGGAATATAGCAGGATCTTCCGCCTTTTCCTCATCATCTATCTGTGCAAGAACCTTTTCATTTGGGGTTGAATAATATACATATTCAAAATTTTTCATAGCAACGTCTTCCCTGCACAGAAAATCAAGAAACTTAACTGCACCATCATAGTTTTTGGCACCCTTAGGTATTACCAGGCTGTCCATCCATATATCAGTTCCTTCTTTTGGAACAACATATTCGAGTGCATCATTGTAATCCCTTGCAAGACTTGCCTCACCTGAATAAATAAGTGCCATGGCTGCCTGATCATTGGCCATATCATCTCTTACTTCATCAACAAGGTATGACTGAACAATATCCTTCTGCTGTTTAAGGTCTTCAAGAGCTGTACGAAGCTCATTTTCATCTGTTGTATTGATAGAATAACCATGTCTTACAAGTGCCGGTATAAAACTGTCACGGACACTGTTCTGCATAATAATATTATTCTTATACTTTGGATTCCAAAGATCGTCCCAACTGTCAGGGACATGATCCATCATCTTTGTATTGTAGAGTATCCCAACTGTTCCCCAGTAATAAGGCACAGTATACTCAAGCGTTGGATCAAAGCTCTTTGAAAGATTCCAATAAGTATCTCCTATATTTTTAATATATTTCATCTTGCTGTAATCAATCTTCTGAACTTCTTTTGCCTTGATCATCTTATCTAGCATATAATCAGAACAGCATATAATATCATACTTAACAGAGCCGTTCTTATATTTTGTATACATTGCCTCCGGTGTAAGAAATTCCTCATATACTACTTCAATTCCTGTCTCTTTCTCAAATTTATCAAGAAGGTCCCTGTCTATATAATCACCATAATTAAATACAACTATCTGATTTGATGAATCTTTTTTGCTGCTATTGGTACCACAGGCTGTAAGAACTGTTGACACTCCAAGAATTATGAAACCGGCTATTAAGGTTATAGCTGTCTTAATCTTAAAAGATCTAATTTCCAACTTTTCCGACTTGTTTTTTTCACTTCCAGCCTTTTTAGCTTTACCCCAAATCATTATCTTACAGCCCCCCTTCTTTCCGCAGCCGCACTTCTGCGGTTTATCGCAAACAATACAATAAGCACTATGAAAAATATAATTGTGGATAGAGCATATATTTCAGTCTGTATACCTTTGCGGTACTCAGCATTTATCATAGTTGACATAGTATGTATGCCCGGTGCTTTTGTAAAGTAGGTGACAGAAAAATCATCAAGTGACATCGTAAATGCAAGTAAAAATCCGGACAAAATACCTGGCATTATCTCAGGTATGATAACTTTCCATACTGCATAAGCCGGAGATGCCCCGAGATCAAGTGCAGCCTCGTATGTGCTAAGATTCATCTGAAGCACTTTCGGCTGAACACTCAGCACTACATATGGAATTATAAGTGTTATATGAGATATAAGCATCGTTGAGAAACTAAGTTCCGTAAATCTTGTAAAAAGAAGCATAAGTGCAATGCCTGTAACGATATCTGCATTGAGAAGAGGTATGTTGGTCACACCCATAATTATTGAACGTGTCTTTTTCTTCATACCAATCATACCTATACATACAAGAGTTCCAAGTATTGTTGCAACTATAGCTGCACCTCCTGCAAGAAGAAGTGTTGTATAAAGTGCATTCATGACAAGTTCATCATGAAAAAGTTTACCATATGCTTTCAGCGAAAATCCGCCCCACTTTGCCTTATTTTTCTCAGAGGCATTGACAGATGATACAATAAGAACCGCTATAGGCATATACAATATTATCAATATAACTGCAAGATATAACTTCTCGATAAGCCTGCTTTTATTCTTTACCATACGCCGTCAGCCTCCTTTCCCTTATCAAAGAATCTGTATATTATCATGCTGATCACAATAAGAACCATAAGCGACAGAGACAGACCGGAGCCCATGTGAACATCTGCATATCCCGAATTAAAAGCCTGCTCGATAACATTACCTATAAGATATACCTTGCCTCCGCCAAGCATATCGGCAATGACAAATTCACTCATAGATGGGACAAGCACCATGGTAATACCACTTATAACTCCCGGAAGGCTTAGAGGCATAACAATCTTTGTAAGAACCTTAAATGATGTCGCTCCAAGATCCTGTGCTGCATGGATTACATCCTTATCTATCTTGACAATGGCATTATAAATTGGCAGTACCATAAACGGAAAATAATCGTATGCCGTACCAAGAACTATTGCCGCCTTCGTATTCATCAGATAGACCGGAGCAAGTCCAACTGTCGTAAGCCACTGGTTAAGAAATCCATTGTTTAAAAGAATAAGACGCCATGCAAGTGTACGAAGCATGAAATTCATCCACATAGGAAGTATAAATATCATCACGATAAGACTATTTTTATTCTTTGAAAATTTACTAAGTATCAGCGCAAGCGGAAATGCAAGCACAAGACAGACTACTGTTACGATAAATGACATTATAAAGCTCACCACGAGCGGTTTTGCATTGACCGGATCGAATATAGAAGCTATATTGTCGAGCGTAAAATTTCCCGCTGAATTGGTGAATCCATTGTACACAATAAGTGCAAGTGGGACAATTGTAAATAATATCATCCATATAATATAAGGACCTGACATGATCCTTGAACCAAGCTTTCTCAATGTTAATCCTCCATTCTTAATTTATGTACTCTCTTAATCTCCCCAAAACGAATAATTTCAAAAGTACATATTTTACAGCACCACATCATCACAGTTAGTTTTTTACTCCTCGACCATGATTTCCTCATCTTCGGATTCAGGCTTATTCATAATCTGTATATTGAAAGGGTCTACCCACAGACCAACTTCGCTTCCGGGTTCCTGAAGAATCGTACTGTGTATAAGCCATTCAAAACCACATGCCTCAACTTCCATCTCATAATGAACACCCTTAAATATGGCAGATGTAACTCTTCCTGTGATAATGCCCTTCTCAGGCTTTGTAAGAACAACATCTTCCGGTCTTATAACCACATCAACAGGTTTATTACATCCAAATCCTGTATCAACACATTCAAATTTTGTGCCAAGTATATCAACAACTTTATCCTCAATCATAGTTGCACCGATGATATTGCTCTCACCGATAAAGTCTGCAACAAATGCATTCTGTGGTTCATTGTATATATCTTCCGGCGAACCAATCTGCTGTATATACCCCTGATTCATTACAACGATGGTATCTGACATTGTAAGTGCCTCTTCCTGATCGTGTGTAACGTAGATAAATGTAATACCGAGTTCATTCTTAAGACGTATAAGTTCATACTGCATATCCTGACGCATCTTAAGATCAAGTGCTCCAAGAGGCTCATCAAGCAAAAGCACCTTTGGCTCATTGACTATCGCTCTTGCTATTGCAATACGCTGCTGCTGGCCACCACTAAGAGAATCTGGCATACGCTTTTCAAATCCATCAAGATTGACAAGCTTAAGTGCATATTTAATCTTATCATCAATATAAGCCTTTGATTTATTCTTAATCTTAAGACCAAACGCTATATTTTCAGCAATATTCATATGTGTAAAAAGCGCGTACTTCTGAAAAACAGTATTGAGCTGTCTTTTGTTTGGCGGCATGTTGGTTATATCCTCACCATCAAATATAACCCTGCCCTTATCAGGAGTCTCAAACCCGCCTATAATCCTAAGTGTTGTTGTCTTTCCGCATCCACTGGGGCCAAGCAGTGTAAGAAATTTATTCTCATTCATAAATAAATTCATATCATCAAGAATCACCTTGTCACCATATGACTTAGTAATTCCTACAAGATCAATTAATTTTTTTGCCATATCAATCCTCCAAAATTATACTGCACACATTTAATTCTCACATTAATGCATATTTTTTCACTTTTGTACTTTTTTCTCTTTTGCTTTTTGTATTTTATACTTTTCGCCTTTTTTGCTTTTTTTACTTTTTTACTTTTCGAGTTTTTTACTTTTCGCCTTTTTTGCTTTTTTTGCCTTTTTTGCTTTTCACATTTTTCACCTTTAAAATGATGGCGGCGTTGTAATCCATATAATCTTTGCTCCATGCCGTCCGGACGCTTCTATATAATGTGTCTTCTCCGGCTTATAATAAAAAGCCTCTCCCTTTTTCGCATGATATTTATGGCTCCCAATATGTATATCCACACTTCCTGACAACACATAGCCAAACTCCTCACCTTCATGCGGATTGTCCTGATATACCTTTCCTCCCGCTTCAAGCGTAAGTCTCACAGGCTCCATCATATTTTTCTGTGCATTTGGAATGATCCACTCAATTTTATTCTTAAGTTCATTGTCAATCTTCTCAAAATATTCATCTTCTCCAAATACGACCTGTTCCTCACTTGTTCCTGTAAAAAATTCTTCAAGACTGCTGCCAAGGCACTGCAAAATGTCAGCAAGTGTCGCTATAGACGGTGATGTCATATTGTGCTCAAGCTGAGAAATATAGCCTTTGGAAAGCTCTGCCCTGTCAGCAAGTTCCTCCTGCGTAAGTCCACACTGATTACGTAAATTCTTAAGCTTTTTTCCTATATCCATAAAGCTCCGCCTTTCGCTTTTATTAAACCTAAAGTTTAGTAAAACTAAACATTCTTATTATACAATCTCTTTATCATATGTCAAGTAAAAGTGCATATATTTAAAACAAGGTAACAGTTCAGTCATAAACATATAAGTAACGATATACGAGCCTACTCATCGCATCGTTGATTATATATTTATGGTGGAACAGCCCTACATTTCTGAAATGAGAATAAAAAGGAGGAACATAATGTCATCATCAAATGAACACGACCGCCACATTTCTATGCTGCGTGCAGCAATTCCTTATGTATCACCTGAAAGCCGTCACGCCATGGAGATAATCCTACAGGCAGATACACTTATTCATCTGGCGCAAAGCGGTCCAGAAGCCGAACTTAGCACCTGTGGTCTTGAGGCAGCAGAGACGGACAATGAACAGGCAGATCCAATCTCTAACGCAGAAGCCCTTCTTATACATATAAGAGAATTTTGTACCCCAAAGGAATCTGAAACTATAAGCCTTATACTTAATTTCATACACGCTGACCGCCTCTTTAAAAGCTATAAAGATTTTACTGATGCCCATCCGGATATGCTTAAGGCAGCAGATATCTCTCAAAAACCGTCATCTCCTATAGAAATTTTATTTCAGATGATAAATGGTATAGGAAGCATGACAGGCGGGAAAAATACAGACAAAAATTATATGCTGGAATTTTTGATGTCACAGTTAAATCCTGAACAGAAGGCTATATTTGAACAGTATAAAAATATAATGTATAATTAGAAAGGAAACAAAACTGATATGAATAACTGGAAACAAAATGAAGCATTCAAAAATATGGACAGCCGCAAACAGCGAATGATAGAAATTCTTATCAATTCTCTAAATGGCAAAGAACTTAAAGATGCCCTGCCTATACTATCCAATTGGAAACTTCAGTTAAAAAAAGAAAATATATCTTTTACAAAACAGGAAAACGATATGCTTGCAGATATATTTATACAGGAGTTGTCTCCCTCACAGAGGAAACAATACGAAATGCTTAAACCACTGCTTCATACATATAGAAAACAGTAATATAAAACTACAATAAAGGAATAAACATATGAACTTAAAAGATCAGAAAAAATGCAATGATGAATACCAAAAACTTTTTAATGAAATATCAGAAACTTATATAGAAGAAGCAAAACCACTTATTTCTGATGAAAAAATAAACTCTGCTCTTGAAAATGAGAAAAATTATATCGAAAAAGCTAAAAACGCCGGTATATCTCCTATGAGTATAGTAAATAGCAACACAGCTAAGTACTGTAAAGACATGCTTAGAAGGGATCAGCCACTTCACTTTATCTACTATATACTAAGTCTTTTTACACAGATATCGTATCTTATGCTTATCTGTGTTGCTATAAAATGTACAATCCTGTATTTTACAGGACACAATAATGCATTTTCATCGAATACTCATCTATCCTATATACCATACCTTATAACTTTATACTTTGTGTCTGGTGACATAATACATCATGTACAAAGAAAATCTATAATAAATCGTACAAAATCACACAAAACAATTCTTAGGACAATATCTGCAATTCTGGCAGCCGGAGGATGTATGATTATATACATCATTACAGGAACAAAAGGCATATTCACCACATCTCTTCCTGTCGTATTCCTTATAACAGTTGCCATGCTGTTTTTATCCGGTATACACAATGTCATATACAGCAGCCAATTTGTATCATTCTTCACTATAGGTTTTATAACAATCACACGCAAACCGGCAGATGAAGTCAAAAATGTAATATCAGACTATATATCAAAAAGCTCCCAAAAAAGTGATGATATGAAGGCAAGGCTTAAAACAGACAGAATCTACTGTTTTATTGGAGCATTTATCACAGTAATCCTTGATATCGTCTGCATAAAACAGCTTATAAATAAAATAACGATGCCACTTGTCATATTTTGTGTGGCATCGCTAATCATAACACTGCTCCTTGTAACAGCATTTATATCATGCAGGGAATGTATCAGATATATCTCCAACTTATAATTATTTACCTTAAAAATACTGCATTACAATCTAAACATAAACACTTCCGGCAATAAGCACTATGTCGGGCACAATATCATTTTATGTAATCGGGCTTTATCCATCTGCCTGTCAGCTTTTTGTTCTTCCAGTTGCACCTGCCTTTGTCAAACGACTTGACATTGATATACTGCCAGTCACTTGATGTCTTAAGAGAACTATATATCTTCTTAAGGCTGACCCATTGGCGGTTGTGTTCAGGTACACCTGAGTCAGCAAGAAATACCTTATCCGTTTCTGAATCATATAAAAATATAGTTACATAATGACCCGGCGTATCCTTCCAATAGCAGTCCGAATCATAACTGCTTACAAGGACAAGACTGCACATTGATGACTTAATCTGTTTACGAAATGTTTCATAGCTGCGTGGTTTCCTTTTTATCTCTGTAGTAAATCCCACCTTATCCAAAGTTCTTCTCATATATCCCCACGCTATCGCACCACCGCCACCATAGCCTGTAACCTTTTTTGTGTATTTATACATCTGAACAGGTGTACATCTATACGGTGTAAGAGACGAATATATATTGGCAAGGCAGCAAAGACCACATACATATGCACCAAATGAACTTCACTAAATATGCTTCTTTCCCCAGTAACCGGACCATTCACGTTTTTTCGACCATGACTTTGGTCCCTGAAGATATGTATAAACACTCTCCGTCTTTTCCCTCACAGACAAAGACTTTTTGTCAGCTCCATTGTCTGTAGGCATAGGCGATAGTGTAACAACTGCCATATCAGAAGCAGATGTTTCTTTCGCATCATCTTCTTTAAGTTCCAAATTACCTATCCGTATAAGATTTACAATTGCAACAATAAGCAAAATCCCTGCAGCTGCCGCAATAAACAATCTGCCAAGTGTATTATCATTTTTCTTTTTTTTATTATCACTTTGATTCATATTAACCTGCTTTTGCTGTTTATCTTAATTGCACATATATCCTAACGGCAAATTATCATCTTTAAACAACAACCCTTTTTATTTATCAGCTTCTACTGTGAAATCCTCATCTTCATAACAACTCTTATACGTATTTACAAGTGCTTCCGGCACCTTAATCTTCTTCAAGGTATCACATCCATCTAACATTTCAAGTGAAGGCTGAAGAGCAGATGATTTAATAATAAGTTCTTCAACTCCACAGCTATAGAATGCACTTTCTCCGCACGTAGCGATTTTCGATGGCAATGTAACACTCTTAAGCTTTTCACATCCCCAAAATGCCTCTTTGCCAATACTTACAATACTTTCAGGAATTGTAACATCAGCAAGTTCATAACAATTGGTAAATATTTCATCACCAACTACTGTTATACCATCACCAAATTCAAATTTTCTCATATTCTCACAGCCATAGAACACTGACTTGCCCATAGATTCTATGGTTCCGGGTATACTCATAGATTCCAGACCTGTACAATCACTAAACACTTCATCGCCAAGGCTTTTAAGGCCTTTACCAAATTTAACTTCTTTTAACTCAGAATCTTCTGCAAATGCACTATTGCCAATCTCAGATACACTATCAGATAAAGTTACTTTCGCAAGGACTGCATTGGAATAAAATGCATTTTCTTCTATCGTCTTTACAGTATCAGGTATTACTACCTCTTCCATAGCTGTATTTGATTCAAATGCAGACTTTCCTATAACCGTAACCGTATATTCTTTACCATCATATGTGACTTTTGATGGAATCTCCATCTTTTCACGATTTATATCATAATATGATGATACTTTCATCTCCGGTGTCTTGGCATCCTTAATAACTTCATATACAAGAAGTGAATCATGAATAGTTCCATCATTCTTATCATATACTGCTTCTCCGGCGGATAAATCTGAACCATCTCCGGAATTTGTTTCTGAACTTACATTGGAACTGTCTTTATCCCCTTTTCCCACATCTGAACGTGATGACATCATAACCCCTACAATTATCGCTGCTATAATAAGCGCTGCTATAATTACAGCAATCAGGAATTTTGTATCCTTACTAAGTTTCTTCATATGAATTATCCTCCATTCTAATTCCCGTTATGCCGGCAAATACAGCATAATACAGGAACCTGTCTCATAATGTCCCCTACATGCAATTATCCATAGAGAACCATTCTAAACTATATTATAAACCAATCTGTTAAATTCATCAATTCGTATATCACAGACTTTCCGATATGGTAACAGTTATGTTTTGTCAATTTCTTTTGAAAAAACATTCATCTTCATAGTTGTTTAATCTACTTTCCATACTCCTCTAAGTATTCATTTGCCTGTTTTCTAGAAATATTTAATTCTGCTATGAGTTTTGATACTATCTTTTCTGTTTCTACATTATATTCCATTGATATCTTT
>CAZFFA010000026.1:0-8425 GCA_964517955.1 uncultured Jutongia sp.
GGAGGATAATATGAATACTTTTGTAATTACGATTGCACGCGGATTTGGAAGTGGAGGAAAGCAGATTGCTTTGGAGATAGGAAAGAAACTCGGGATTCCATGTTATGAGCGTGAGATCCTTGATATGGCATCTGATAGAAGTGGCTTAAACAGAACATTATTTGAACAGACGGATGAAAGACTCCGGGGCAGCATTTTTTCAAAGCGTTTGAAAGGAATTCCTACAATAACGATTGCATCACCGGAGAAAAAGGAGTTTGAATCAGATATAAATCTTTTTAATCTTCAGGCACAGATAATAAGGTCGCTGGCACTTAGCGAATCATGTATAATCGTTGGTAAATGTGCGGATCACATTCTTGAGTATTTTGACAATGTTTTTAGAATTTATATTGATGCTCCGAGAGCTGCATGTGTAAAGTCTATAGTTTCAAAAATGGGAGTGACTGAGGTAGAAGCCAACAGGCTTATTAAAAAGACTGATAAGTACAGGGCAGATTATTATAAGTATTATACCGGCAAGGACTGGACAAATCCTACAAATTATGATCTGTTTGTAAATAGTGACAAAGTCGGCAGAGAAAGATGTGCTGATGTTATTATCCAGTATGTAAAGTATCAGATGGAATGTCGAGGGAAGACAATAGAAAATACGAATAGTGAGAAAGAGGCAAAGGAGTCTTAAAAGCTATATGGATATGTGGCTTTTAAGACTTATTTTTTTAGAAATGGAGGAACAGCATATGAAAAAGAAAATTTTATCTTTAGTTTTGGCAGCGGCGATGGTATTTGGAGTTACAGGCTGTGAATCAGCGATAAACAGCGAGAAAAAGACAGGTTCAAGTGATAAAAGCGACACTATAAAAGTAGGAGTTCTGCTTAGCACAACGGGTGATTTTTCGATTTCAGAAACACCTATGAAGAATTGTGCAGAGATGGCAATTGATGAGATAAATGAAAAAGGCGGCATTGATGGCAAAAAGATTGAAGCAGTCTACAGTGATTATGGTTCAGATCCGTCAATGGCGGCAGAAAAAGCCCAGGAGCTTATTATGAAAGATAAAGTATGTGCAATAGTTGGTACAAACTCAACTTCGACAAGACTCTCAGTAGAACCTATTATAGAAAAATACAATAATCTGCTTGTGTATAACACATTTTACGAAGGCGAGAAACCATCAGCAAATGTTCTTTATACAAATACAGTACCAAGTCAGCAGGTAGATGGATTTTTACCATATATTACAAAAAATATTGGAAAAAAGATATTCTTTGTAGGTTCAGATTATGAATTTCCTAAGAATACTATAAGTTATGCAAAAAAGAAACTTAAAGAGCTTGGAGCTGAGAGTGTCGGTGAAGAATATGCACCATCAGGAACAACTGATTTTGCTTCAATTGTAAATAAGATAAAGAGTGCAAAACCGGATGTTATCTTCTCAGCAGTTGCAGGTAACGATTCAGTATCATTTTATTCAGACTGTTCACAGTATGGAATTGATATGGAAAAGACACCAATATGTTCAGTGGCATGTCATGAAGGAACTGTAAAGGGTATCGGAAAAGCGGCAGTAGGTTCATATTCATGTTTTAATTATTTTAATGTTCTTGGAACAAAAGAATCAGATGAATTTGTAAATAAGTATAAAGAAAAATATGGTACTGACACAACAGTGAACAATGGTGCCGAGTCTACATATACAGGTGTGTACATGCTTGCAGATGCAATCAAAAAAGCCGGTTCAACAGATCCTTCTGATATTGTGAAGGCAGCAGCAGGAATGGAAATAGAATGTCCGGCAGGAAAGATAAAGATGGATGAGAAGAATCATCATGCATGGCTTCCAATATATATAGGAAAAGTAAATAAGGATCTGACATTTGATATTGTGTCAAAGTCTGATGGCCTTGTGGAACCTGTTACTGATTAAAGTATGAACAAATCGGAATTGATGGAATAGGGTGTGAATTTACAATGTACAGGAATGATAACTAGGAGGAATGTATATGGAGTTAGTTTTCTCTCAGATAATTAATGGTATTAGCGGTTCAGCGGAATTATTTCTCGTTGCCATAGGTCTTGTTATTACATTTGGTATGCTTGATGTTGTAAATATGGCTCATGGAGAGATGATCATGCTCGGTGCATATTTCGGCTGTGTTTTTGTAAACAATCTCCATCTTCCTTTTGCAGTGGCGGTTATTCTGACCGTCATTGCAATGGGACTTATAGGAGCGCTTATAGAGCATTTTCTTATAAGGAAGATTTACGGAAAAGTTGCTGAAACGTTACTTGTAACATTTGCACTTACATATATTATACAGCAGATAGTGAGGATGATATTTGGACCTGAAAATCAGAATCTGGCGATGCCGATAAAAGGAAGCCTTCATCTTGGAAGTGTGACTATTCCTTATTATGATATGTTTATTATACTGATGGCATTTGTAGTTCTTTTTGTAACTCTTGGACTATTTTATAAGACATCATACGGAATGCAGCTTAGGGCAATCACGCAGAACAGACGTATGACACAATGTCTCGGTGTAAACTCAGGAATTATCGACAAGATAACATTCGGATATGGATGTGCACTTGCTGGACTTGCAGGTATACTTATTGCGCCTATTTCAAGTGTGTCACCGGGAATGGGAACTGATTATGTCGTAGATAGTTTTCTTGTTGTAATACTTGGCGGTTTAAATTCAATAGTAGGTTCACTTTTAGGTTCTGTGGTAATTCAGGAAGCTGTTTCAGTTATGGCAAGCTTTATGAGTCTTGTAACAGCAAAGCTTCTTATATTTGTCGTGATAATAGTTGTTATACGATTTAAGCCGCAGGGATTATTCTCAGCAAAGGATAAGAGATAGGAAAGGAGGCAGTACCATGAAAGAAAGATTAAAGAAAGCTACCATAGACAAATATCTTGCAGTGATCCTGATCATTGCACTTGCATTTGTTCCTTTTGTAGCAAATTTATACAATACACAGATTTTAGGAAAATTTATAACATATATGATTGCTGCTCTTGCACTTGATATCCTCTGGGGATATGGCGGTCTTATGAATCTTGGTTTTGCAGTATTTTTTGGAATGGGTGGTTATATAGTAGGTATCTCACTTGCATGTCAGAATGGACTTCCGGCATTTATGAGCAGTCTTGGAAAACTTCCGGCAATATATAGGCCTCTTAAAAGTATTCCTGTTGCTATATTTCTTGGAATCCTTATACCGGCATTGGTTGCATTGATACTTGGCTATTTTATTTTTACAAGCAGGATAAAAGGTGTATTTTACAATGTTATAACACTTGCATTTGCAGGACTTTTTGAACTTTTTATAACTACAAATCAGTCTTATACCGGAGGTTCAAGCGGTGTGAATGGAATTGCATCAGGACTTAATAAGATTACTATTGGTGGTCAGCCGGTAAGTGTAGTCCAATGGTATTATATAGCATTTATTTCGCTCGTTATTATTTATATTTTCTGTCTGTGGCTTACCGAATCACGATTTGGAAAAGTAATTAAATCAGTAAGGGACAATGAAGCAAGACTTCGCTTTTTAGGATACAATCCGGCGATATTTAAGATGACGTTATTTACTATTGCGGGTGCGATAGCAGGATACGCAGGTATGCTTTATGTACCGATGACATCATTTATCTCGATAGAAAGCGCAGGTGTTACATTTTCAACGATGATGCTTGTGTGGCTTGCAGTAGGTGGCAGGGGAAATCTTTCGGGAGCTATGATAGGTGCATTGTTTGTAAGCTTTCTTCAGAGCAAACTGTCAAGCAGCTTTGGAGAAATATGGCAGCTTGTACTTGGTGTGATTCTGATAATAGTAGTTTTATTCCTTCCAAATGGAGTTATAGGAACATTGAAGAATATCCAGTATAACCGCAGGACAAAAAAGCAAAGCATAGAGAGGTGATCATATGGGCTATCTTGAATTAAAAAATCTGACGGTTGAATTTAGTGGTTTTCGTGCTGTCAACGAGGTGAATATGACGATCGAAAAGGGTGAGCTTAGAACTCTTATTGGACCAAATGGTGCAGGAAAGACCACTATAATAGATATGATAACCGGAAAAACAAAGCCAACATATGGAAGTATAATTTTAAACGGCGAAAATATAGCGGGCAAAGATGCTTATGAGATTTCAGATAAGTTTAAGGTTGGCCGTAAGTTTCAGGGACCAAATATTTTTGACTATATGACAGTTGAGGAAAATGTTGAGGTTGCTCTTTCCGGGTACAGCAGTCTGTTGAAGACATTTACATATCGCAGAAAAAAGCAGATTCAGGAAAAAATAGATGAAATACTCGAGCAGATAAATTTAAAAGACGAAAAAGAGGTGCTTCCAAACTATCTTTCACATGGACAGAGACAGTGGCTTGAAATAGGTATGGTACTTGCACAGAACCCTGAGGTTATAACACTTGACGAGCCGACAGCGGGGATGACGGCAGATGAGACATATAAGACTGGTGAACTGATTTTAAATGTAATGAAAGATAAGACATTGATAGTGGTAGAACATGATATTGATTTTGTAAAACAGATTTCAGAGAAGATAACTGTACTTAGTCAGGGTGAGATACTTGCCGAGGGCAGTTATGATGATATAACTTCAGATCCTGAAGTCGTTCGTGTATATCTGAAGACTGATTAAGTATTCTGGCGGTATTTCAGAAGAAATATAAGGAGGTTTGCTATGTTAAAAGTAGATGATGTATCAGTAAGTTATGGAAAAAGTCAGGTCGTTTATAATGTATCATTTGAAATAAAAGATGACGAAAAACTTGTTTTGCTTGGAAGAAACGGTGTTGGAAAGACCACACTTTTGAAAAGCATAATAGGACTGCTACCGGCAAAAACAGGGGATATAAGTCTCAATTCTGATAAAGTGACCAAATTAAAACCACATGAGCGTTCAAGAAAAGGCATAGCATATGTTCCACAGGGCAGAGAGATAATACCGCAGCTTACGGTGCAGGAAAATCTGGAACTTGGAGCATTGGCACACAAAGTGGATTATGCATCTAAGGTCGAGGAGATTTTTGAATATTTTCCGGTACTTACACAGCATTTAAAGAGAAAAGGCGGCGTATTGTCAGGAGGTCAACAGCAGCAGCTCGCAATTGCAAGAGCACTTATGAGTGACCCTAAGATTCTGATACTTGATGAGCCGACTGAAGGAATACAGCCTAATATAGTATCAGACATAGCGGATATACTCACAAGATATCATAATGAAAAGAAGGTGCCGATAATAGTTGTCGAGCAAAATCTTAGATTTGCAAGAAAACTTGGTGACAGATTTCTTATTATGCAGAAAGGCTCTATTGTGGCACAGGGAAAGATGGATGAGTTGACAGATGAACTTAGTAAGAAATATATGAGTGTATAAAATGGAGGTTGGTTTAATGTATAGCTGTAATATAGACAGACTGAGTGAGAAGATTAAGACTTTTAGTAAGTTTGGAGATACAGGCAATGGTGGTATTACAAGACTTTCATTGTCTGAGGAAGCTTTGGCAGCAAGGAAAGAATTTTGCAGTAGATTGAAAAAACTTGGAGCTGATATAGTAACAGATGATATGGCAAATATATATGCTACGATTCCCGGAAGTGATGATCTTCCGGCAATTCTCAGCGGTTCGCATCTTGATTCGGTGAAACAGGGCGGCAATTATGATGGTGTTCTTGGTGTTCTTAGTGCAATGGAAGCTGTTGAGACAATTGTTACCGATAAGATACCACATCGCCATCCGATAACTGTCGTTGTATGGACGAATGAGGAGGGTGCAAGATTTGAACCTGCAATGATGTCATCAGGAGTTTTATGTGGCAAGTTCAAAAAGGAAGATATGCTTAACAGTGAGGCAAAAGATATTCCGGGGTATTATTTTAAGGATGCTCTTGAAAAAAGTGGGTATAAGGGCAGCGAAGAAAATAGAATGAATCCTGACAAAACAGCAGGACTTGTAGAACTTCACGCTGAGCAGGGTCCTGTATTGGATGCGGAAGATAAGGAAGTAGGAGTAGTTGAGGGAGTCTGCGGTATGGTAAACTATGAATTTACGATGCGCGGACAGGCAGATCATGCAGGAACATTTCCTATGAAATATAGAAAGGATGCATTATATTCATGTGCGAAGGTTTTAGATTATCTGCATGAAAATCTTGATAAGCTTGATGATGAGCTTGTATATACGACAGGAAAGATATCAGCACATCCCAATATTCATACCGTAATACCTGATGAAGTGAAAATGACGCTCGACTCAAGACATAAAGATCCGGAGGTCATGAAGCAGGTGGTTGAAGTTATAAACAACCTGCCTGAATCAATTGAAAAATGCAGTGTTGAGAAAAGGGAGGCATGGGCAAGAGATACTGTTTACTTCAATAAAAAACTTGTAGGTTTTGTTGAGGACAGTGTGAAAGAATTAGGTTATACATATAAGAAAATGTATAGCGGTGCAGGACATGATGCCCAGTATATGTGTGATGTGATTCCTACGACGATGATATTTGTACCAAGTGTTGAGGGGCACAGCCATTGTGAACTTGAATACTCTACACCCGAGAATTGTTTTAAGGGAGCGAATGTGCTTTTGAATACACTTCTTAGGATGGATAAGGAATTGGATTGATTTTTGACAATTCTTAATAAAGCCGTAAATAAGTATTTAGTCTTATAGGGAAAATACTTATTTACGGCTGTTATTTTGGAAAAATTACTTTTTGATAAGCTTATTGAGTGTCTTTTTATCAATTGTGATAAGCAAGGTTATGTCTGAGGTCAGCACTTTATCAGGATCAGGGCTTACGTCCAGTTCGCCATTGGAACGCAGAGCAATAACATTGATCTTCTCTTTTTTTCTAAGATCCAGTTCACGAAGTGTGTGACCTGCCCATTCCGGTCTTATATCAATCTCAATCATTCTTATCGTATCTGATAGTTCAACAAGATTTATAATATTGCCGGTGAGAAGGTGTCTTGCAATTCTTATTCCTGTTTCTCTTTCAGGTATTATTATTTTGTCAGCACCAATCTTTTCAAGTATTCTTGTATGAATTTCATCTTTTGATTTGGCAACTACATATGGAACACCACATTCTTTGGCATATATCGTGGCAAGGATGCTTATATCAAGGCTTTGTGTAACGGCTATTATTACAGCATCCATATTTGAAAGTCCGAGGGATTCCATCGCTTCTGTGTCACGTATATCAACTGCTACGGCACATGTTACAATATCAGCAAGAGCGCGGACACGTTCTTTATCTATATCTACAGCAAGTACATCAGCACCTGCATTTGCAAGTTCTGTGGCAATGCTTTCTCCAAATCTGCCAAGTCCGATTACGGCAAATGATTTATTCATAATGATCCTCCAGTCATGTTTTTATTATCCTACGGTTATATCCTCATGAGGATATGAACAGATGTGTGTATCTTTCTGGTTACTGAAGAATATTGCCATAGAAATAGGTCCGATTCTTCCAAGATACATACATAATATAATAATAAGTTTACCGCCAAAATGCAATGTAGAAGTAAAGTCTCTTGAAAGACCAACTGTAGCTATTGCACTTGTTGTTTCATATGCTGTATCAAGAAGGGCACCACCTTCTACTACCTGAAGCAGAAAAGTGGCTGATATAAGGACGAGTACACTTACTATAGTTACAGCCAAAGCTTTTGTAACTGTCTTGTGTGGTATTGTTTTTCTGAACACAACAAGGTGTGAACGCCCCTTTATAGTTGCCCTTGTACTTAATAAAAGTACAGCAAGTGTAGTCGTTTTTATGCCTCCGGCGGTACTTATGGAAGAACCACCGATAAACATAAGAAAAAGACATATAAGCGATGTGCTGCTTCTTAGACTGCTTTGAGGCACTGTCATAAATCCGGCTGTCCTGAGCGTAACTGACTGAAATAGGCTTGCATTGATTTTTTGAATAAATGTCATATTTCCAATAGTTCCTGTATTGGTATATTCAAGCAGGAATATTGCAAGCGCACCGCCGAATATAAGCAGACCTGTTGATATTACAACGATTTTTGTATGAAGGCGAAGCTTAATAAGTCCATGCCTTAAAGAGATGTCTTTATTAAAGACTTTCTTTATACAGGAGGATATATCCCACCATACAATAAAGCCCAGCCCGCCTAAAACAATTAGGGACATTGTGATGATATTCATATATATATCTGTGTTGTATTTCATAAGGCTTGTATCACCGAGAAGATCGATACCTGCATTGCAAAAGGCTGATACAGAATGAAATATGGAATACCATATTCCACGTAAGAAACCATACTCAGGTATGAACCTGAAACTATAGAAAACTGCACCGATTCCTTCTATAATAAGTGTTCCCTTGAAGATGCGCAGAAGGAATTTT
>CAZFFA010000026.1:8449-18842 GCA_964517955.1 uncultured Jutongia sp.
GGGCGTCTTCAAGAAGCAAACGGTCACGCAGAGTGATACGTTTTCCAATTATGATCATTACCCCGGTTGTAATTGATACAATTCCTAAGCCGCCAAGCTGTATAAGTATGAGAATCACAATCTTTCCAAATAAGCTCCAGTGGGAGGCGGTACTTACAACTGTCAGACCTGTCACACAGACGGAAGTTGCAGATGTGAAAAGGCAGTCTATAAAAGAAGTAAATTGCCCATCAGCACTAGAGAGTGGGAGAAAAAGTAGTATTGCTCCTGAAAGTATTGCTGCAATGAAACCGAGTGCGATTACCTGTGTTGTTGATAACTCTTTTTTTATTTTATTTAATTTATTCATATTAATCCTCATTTCTGCGCACGTTTTTTGCGCATAACGAGTTTGTGTCATGTATGCGCAGACACAAATCTCGTATATGAAAAATCTTTCATATGTGAAAAATCTTTCGCATATGGATTTTTCACATTATCCTCACATAATAATATAATGTAATAGATGTTGGGGTCAAAAAGTATTTTGACCTTTGCATCATAATATAATATAGTAAAAAGCACTTCAACGCAACAAGGAAGTTTAAATTAGTAACAGTTCCAAAATAAAAATTTGTAACAGTTCAGCCCATCATTTCTTACATTCATAAACATGCCAGCTACGCTGTCAGTCGCTGCTATGCAGCTTATGTCTGAACTGTTACAAAAAAATTGAAAAAAATTAAAAAAAGTACTTGCTTTTTTGGAAAATGTGATATATACTAATATTCGTTCGGTGCGAGACACAGAACGACGAATAAAAAATGTGCGTGTAGCTCAGCTGGATAGAGCGTCTGACTACGGATCAGAAGGCCGGGAGTTCGAATCTTCTCACGCACGCTGAACAAAGTCCATAGAGTTATCTGTGGACTTTTTACTTTGCATAAAAGTAATGTACTTTTTGAGGATGGTAACAGTTCACCCATGAAAGCTGAGCTGTTATTTAGCCTGCTTCCGATTGTTCTTATTTTCTTGAAATCAGTTTAAGCATATGATATTATACTACAGGTTATCATATATATATAATCTATATAAAAATTGTGTAAAATATGTTACCATAAGCAGTAAAAAATATCTAAGGATAAAAGTATTTGGAGGGAATATTGATGTCAGAAGTTTGTTTTGGTGTAGATCTTGGAGGAACTACAGTTAAAATAGGTTTATTTTCTATTGAAGGGGAATTGCTTGACAAATGGGAAATACGTACACGTAAAGAAGAACATGGAAAGTATATTCTTGGTGATATTGCAGACTCTATAGATTCAAAGATGAATGACAAAGGCATAGATAAAAGTAATGTAATAGGGATAGGAATAGGTGTTCCGGGACCTGTGACATCAGATGGAACAGTCATCAAATGTGCTAATCTTGGATGGGGAGTTTTTTCGGTAGCAGATGAATTGAAGAAAATGACTGGCATTGACAATATAAAGGTTGGCAATGATGCCAATGTAGCTGCACTTGGCGAGATGTGGCAGGGCGGCGGAAAAGGTTTTGACAACATTGTTATGGTCACACTTGGAACAGGTGTAGGCGGTGGAGTTATTATAGATAAGCGTATACTTACAGGAAGTCGTGGTGCAGCAGGCGAGATTGGCCATATCATGGTCAATGAAGATGAAGAGGAAGTCTGTGGATGTGGCAAGAAGGGCTGTCTTGAACAGTATGCATCTGCAACAGGAGTTGTAAGAGTGGCAAAGAGAATGCTTCAGGAGTCTGCTGAAGAAAGCAGTCTTAGAAAGTATGACAGACTTTCAGCCAAAATCGTATTCGATGCTGCCAAAGATGGTGATGGACTTGCGATTAAGATAGTTGATAAGTTTGGATATTATCTTGGTACAGCACTTGCACAGATTGCACAGGTTGTAGATCCTGATGCATTCGTAATCGGTGGTGGTGTGTCAAAAGCAGGACAGATAATACTTGATGTAGTAAATGTAAATTATGAATCACATGTTATGTTCGCACTTAAAGATAAAGCATTTCGTCTTGCCGAGCTTGGAAATGATGCCGGTATGTATGGAAGTGCAAAGATGGTTCTTTAGTAAAAAAGATGGAGGTTTATCGTATGCTTCAGATAGAGAGTCTTAAGGAAATTGTGGCAGCGGGTATTGTAAGAGAAAACGAACCCATGTCTGCACATACTACATTCAGAATAGGCGGCGTTGCAGATATTTATATAGAAGCAGTGTATCTTGAAGAATTGGTAGAAGCTGTGAAATATCTTAGAAGTGAAAATTATCCATATTTTCTTATGGGTAATGGAAGCAATGTTCTTGTTTCAGATGAAGGCTACAGAGGTGCTGTTATAGTTACCAAGTGTAAGGACGGTTTCGATGAAGCGGAAGGTAAGCATCGTCTGAATGAGATATCTATATATAAGGAAGCTGATATTGCCGAAAGGAAAAAGATTGTTGATGAAGGATATGCTAAAGAATCAGATATAGCCGGTAAAACAGTTGTATATGCCGGAAGTGGTATACTTCTTTCAAAGCTTGCTTCTGAGGTGGCTAAGGAAGAATTAAAAGGTTTTGAATTTGCCGGAGGAATTCCAGGAACCCTTGGCGGCGCTGTTACAATGAATGCCGGAGCATATGGCGGTGAAATAAAGGACGTGATACTTGGCGCAAAAGTTCTTACGGCAGATGGCAAAGTAAAGGTTATTACGGCAGAGAAACTTGCACTTGGATACCGTACAAGCATTGTACAGCGTGAGGATATGATTGTCTTAGGAGCTGCTTTTGCATTTGAAAAGGGCAGCAGAGAAGAAATAACAGGCATGATGAATGACTTTAATGCAAGAAGGCGTGAAAAACAGCCATTGGAATATGGAAGTGCAGGAAGTACATTTAAGCGTCCGGAGGGATATTTTGCAGGCGAACTTATAGAAGATGCAGGTCTTAAGGGATACAGAGTCGGGGATGTGATGGTATCAGATAAACATTGCGGCTTTGTAGTAAATGTTGGCAAAGGAACATGCAGACAGGCAATGGAAGTTATAGAGCATGTCAGAGAGCAGGTATTCGAGCAGTTTGGTGTAGAGCTTGAGCTTGAAGTAAAGAAGCTTGGTGAGTTTTAGAATCAGAATAATTTCAATGAATGTTTAGAAATGAGGCGTTGAATGAGATTTGTAATAGTAACCGGTATGTCAGGTGCAGGAAAAAGTTCTGTACTTAAAATGCTTGAAGATATGGGATATTTTTGTGTTGACAATCTTCCGGTAAGACTTATTCCCAAACTTACAAAAATAGTTATAGAAGAAAGTAAAACGATAGACAGGGCAGCTCTCGGAATAGATATCCGTAACCTTCAGGGTTTGTCAGAACTTGATGATATTCTTGATGAAATGCTTGAAGCAGGTTATCATTATGAAATATTATTCCTTGATGCTGACAGCAGTGTACTTGTTAAGCGTTATAAGGAAACAAGAAGAAATCATCCACTGGCACTTCAGGGAAGAGTTGATAAAGCGATAGAAGCTGAAAGAGAAGAGCTTGCTTTTCTAAAGAAGCGAGCAGATTATATTATGGATACAAGCCATATGCTTGTACGTGAGCTTAAGCATGAGATAGACAAGATATTTCTTGACAATGAAGAATATGAAAATTTCTTTGTTACAATATTGTCATTCGGGTTTAAATATGGAATACCGGAGGATTCAGATCTTGTATTCGATGTAAGGTTTCTTCCGAATCCGTATTATGTACCTGAACTTAAGCCACTTACAGGCAATGATTATGAAGTATATGATTATGTAATGTCATCTGAACAGGCAAGGGTATTTGATAAAAAATTGTTTGAGATGATAGGTTTCCTTATACCAAATTATATTGTAGAAGGAAAGAACCAGCTTGTTATAAGTATTGGATGTACAGGTGGAAAACACCGCTCTGTTACAATAGCCAATGCTCTTGCTAAACATATGAAACAGCTTCCATATAGTATTAAAGTGGAACACAGAGATATTACAAAAGATGCGATAACAAAGGGCGAATAGCGTTAGGATGGAGGTCTGCTATGTCTTTTTCAAGTGATGTAAAGGCTGAACTTAAAGAGCAGCTTAGTGAGGCTCGTCATTGTCACATTGCAGAATTTGCTGCAATATTTGCATTGTCAGGACATATAAGGAAAGATTCCTGTGGAAGCATTTATCTTGAAATACACACTGAGAACTTGACAGTTGCACAAAAATCCTATATGTTAATAAAGTGTACGTTCAATGCAGAGGTAGATATAAAGATACGCAATCACAATCTGCAGGCTTCTACAGTTGATTATTATATTGTAATTTCCGGGAAGCGGGACGTAATAAATATATTAAAAGCTGTCAAAGTGCTTGATGAGCAGAAAAATCAATGGGGAGATTTTTCTGTTATTCATAGCCTTGTTGTGCAGAATACATGCTGTAAAAGGGCTTTTTTAAGAGGAGCATTTATGGTTGCCGGTTCTGTGACCAATCCGGAGAAGGCATATCATATGGAAATTGCCGTTCTTTCAGAAGCATTTGCAGATCAGTTGCGTGAAATTCTATCGTCATTCGATATAGAAGCAAAGATAGTTGAGAGAAAAAAATATTATGTAGTATACGTCAAGGAAGGATCGCAGATAGTAGACTTTCTGAATGTAATAGGTGCCCATATCGCACTTATGAAATTTGAAAATGTACGTATACTTAAAGAAGTGCGTAACTCTGTTAACCGTCAGGTTAATTGTGAAACTGCCAATATAAGTAAGACAGTTAATGCTGCTGCGAAGCAGATTGAGGATATAGAGTATATCAGATGTAATATGGGGTTTAGTCAGTTAAGTGACGGGCTGCGTGAAATGGCTGAACTTAGGGTAAACTATCCTGATAGTTCATTGCAGGAACTAGGGAAAATGTTGGATAAACCTATCAGTAAATCAGGGGTCAATCACAGATTGCGAAAACTAAGTGAAATTGCAAATGATCTAAGGGATAAGAAAAGCACCTTACCATAACAGAAGGAGGATATGAAATCATGATTACTAAGAAAATTGAGATTCAGATTAAGAACGGATTAGAGGCAAGACCGGTTGCTGTACTTGTTCAGGTTGCAAGTCAGTATAACAGCAGTATTTATGTTGAATGTGAAGACAGAAAGGTCAATGCTAAAAGCATTATGGGTATGATGACACTTGGTCTTACAGCAGGTGAAGAAGTTGTTGTATCAGCCAATGGTGATGATGAAGAAGTAGCAATGAACGAAATAGTAAAGTACTTAAGTACAGCTAATGCTTAAATGTATCAGTGATGCATTTTTAATGGGCTGTAATCATTACTGTCACAGATTGATGTGGGCAGTAACGATATAACATGTCATAAAAGTCAGTTGCATTGTTGCAACTGCCTTTTATGACTAAAAGAGTAATCTGTGCCTGTAATCTGAGTTTGCAGGTTTGGAAGCATGGAGGATAATTATGAGTTTTACACATTTACATGTCCATACAGAATATTCCCTGTTGGATGGCTCCTGTAAAATAAAAGAGATTGTAGCAAGAGCAAAAGAGCTTGGTATGGAACATCTTGCAATAACAGATCATGGTAATATGTACGGAGTTATAGACTTTTATCGTGCGGCGCTGGATGCAGGCATAAATCCTGTTATCGGATGTGAGGTATATGTAGCACCTGGATCACGTTTTGACAGGGAATCATCAAAAGGCGATGAGAGATATAATCATCTTGTACTGCTGGCAGAAAACAATACCGGTTATGCCAATCTTATGAAGATTGTATCTAAGGGGTTTACAGAAGGATTTTATTATAAACCCAGGGTTGATTATGAAGTGCTTGAAAAGTATCATGAGGGAATTATTGCATTAAGCGCATGTCTTGCAGGGGCTGTTGCAACAAGGCTTCGACAGGGACTGTATGATGAAGCCAAAAAGGAGGCTCTCAGACTTTCAGAGATATTTGGAAAAGATCATTTCTATCTTGAACTTCAGGACCATGGAATTGCTGAACAGCAGACAGTCAATCAGGGACTTATAAGGATGAGTCAGGAGACGGGGCTTGAACTTGTAGCAACCAATGATGTGCATTATATAATGGAAGAGGATGCAGAAGCACATGATATACTTTTGTGCATACAGACACAGAAAAAAGTATCTGACGAAGACAGAATGAGATATGAAGGTGGTCAGTTTTATCTTAAATCCGAGGAAGAGATGCTGTCACTTTTTCCTTATGCAAAAGAAGCTGTTGAAAATACTACAAAGATAGCGAAAAGGTGTCATGTCGAGATTGAATTTGGCAATTATAAACTGCCGCAGTTTGATGTGCCGGAGGGTTATACAGCGTGGTCATATCTGAATAAATTATGCGAAGATGGTCTGAAAGAGAGATATGGTGAGAAAGCAGCAGAGCTTAAAGACAGACTTAAGTATGAGCTTGATACGATTCATACTATGGGTTTTGTTGATTATTTCCTTATTGTATGGGACTTTATCAAATATGGCAGGGATCATGGAATAAGTGTAGGTCCGGGGCGTGGTTCAGCAGCAGGAAGTGTCGTTGCATATACTCTCGGAATAACCAACATAGATCCTATAAAATATGACCTTTTGTTTGAGCGTTTTCTTAATCCTGAAAGAGTTACAATGCCTGATATAGATATAGACTTCTGTTATGAGAGAAGACCTGAGGTCATACAGTATGTAATGGATAAATACGGAAGAGATCATGTGGTTCAGATTGTAACATTTGGTACTATGGCTGCAAGAGGAGTCATAAGAGATGTAGGACGTGTACTTGATCTTCCATATAATTATGTTGATTCTATTGCAAAAGCAGTTCCTACTGAACTTGGTATGACTATAGACAAGGCTCTTAAGGCAAATCCTGAATTGAAGAGTGTGTATGATACTGATGATCAGGCGCATAATCTCATAAATATGGCAAGGAGACTTGAAGGTCTCCCACGTCATACTTCTATGCACGCTGCCGGTGTTCTTATAAGTCCAAAACCGGTTGATGAGTATGTACCGCTTTCAAAGGCATCAGACGGAACGATAACAACACAGTATACTATGACTACTTTGGAGGAACTTGGTCTTCTTAAAATGGACTTCCTTGGTCTTAGAACGCTTACTGTTATTCAGGATGCAGCACATATGATCGGTCACAAAGACGATACACTTATGGATATAGACTACAATGACAGTAAGGTGTTTGAACTTATAAGCTCCGGAAAGACAGAAGGTATATTTCAGCTTGAAAGTGCCGGAATGCGTCAGTTCATGAAAGAGCTAAAGCCACAGAGCATGGAAGATATCATATCCGGTATATCACTTTACCGTCCAGGTCCTATGGATTTTATACCACAGTATATAGCCGGCAAAAATGATCAGGACAATATTAAATATGATTGTCCACAGCTTGAACCTATACTTGCACCTACATATGGATGTATCGTATATCAGGAGCAGGTTATGCAGATAGTACGTAATCTTGCGGGATACAGCTTTGGACGAAGTGATCTTGTAAGAAGAGCCATGGCAAAGAAAAAGACGAAGGTTATGGAAGCTGAGCGCAAAAACTTCGTTTATGGCAATGAAGAAGAGGGTGTTAAAGGCTGCATCGCCAATGGAATACCTGAAAACATTGCCAACAAAATATATGACGAGATGATAGACTTTGCAAAATATGCATTTAATAAATCACATGCGGCAGCATATGCCGTAGTTGCATATCAGACAGCATATCTTAAGTGTTATTATCCGGTAGAATTTATGGCATCACTTCTGACATCGGTTAAAGATAATACTACAAAAGTAATATCTTATATAATGACCTGCCGTCAGATGGATATAGAGATACTGCCTCCGGATATCAATGAAGGATTTGGCGAATTTTGTGTAGCAGACGGAAAGATAAGATATGGAATGTCAGCAATAAAGGGTGTTGGCGACAATGTTATCAATACTATAATAGATGAGCGTAATAGTGGGGGTAAATTTTCTTCTATGCAGGATTTTATGAAGAGACTTAGTTCAAAAGGTGTCAACAGACAGAATATAGAAAATTTTATAAAGTCTGGTGCATTTGATTCTCTTGCGGGCAATAGAAGACAGAAGCTTCTCGTGTATGAATCCATGCTTGACAGTGTAAACAGAGAAAGAAAAGACAGCATGGAGGGGCAGCTTTCATTGTTTGATATGGGAGATGAAGATCTTGACAATGCAGATGAGATAAAATATCCTGATGTATCCGAACTGGAAAAATCAGAACTTCTTGCATATGAGAAAGAAGTTTTAAGCATATATATAAGCGGTCATCCTCTTGAAGATTATATGTCTCTTATGGATAAAAATTGTACAAGAAACTCTATCGACTTTCTTCCTCAGGAAGAAGGTGATATGGAAGGTATGCCAAAGGTAGGAGATGGAGAAAATGTAATTATTGGAGGAATGATTATTGAAAAAACTGTAAAGACTACAAAGAATAATACTCTTATGGCTTTTATAACAATAGAAGATCTGTATGGTACTGTAGAGGTTACGGTTTTTCCAAGAGATTATGAACGCAATAAGCATTTGATCGAGATTGACAGCAGGGTATTTATAAAAGGCAGGGCTGATGTGACAGAAAATAAAGCAGGTAAGCTTATATGCCAGAGAATAATACCTTTCGACAGTGTTGCATGTGAATTGTGGATACGTTTCAAAAATAAGGCAGAATTTGTTGAAAAGGAACAGGAATTATATGATGCTCTTGATCCATATGACGGAAAAGATATAGTATGCATTTATCTTAGTGAGGAGAAACAGATTAAAAGGCTTCCGCCAAGCAGGAGTATTGATGCAAGAAAAGTTGTGCATGATGATGTGTTAAAAGATTTTGGAAAAGAGTTGGTTGCAATTAAAGAAAAGAGTATTGAAAAATAGTTTGATTTATCGTACAATTTAATTTGTATGTGTACTAAAAATGATAAATTTGTTGCTGTCATGAAAAGGTATTGGCGGTAACATAAATTTTTAAGTGATCGACTGATAAAGGAGGACATTATGAGCAATGCTGTAAAAACAATAGGCGTATTAACAAGTGGTGGTGATGCACCTGGAATGAATGCTGCAATTCGTGCAGTTGTTCGTACAGGAATTTCATATGGCTTGAAGGTTAAAGGTATAAAACGTGGTTATGCCGGATTATTAGAGGAAGATATTATTGATATGGATAACTTATCTGTATCTGATATTATCCAGACCGGTGGTACTATATTATACACAGCTCGTTGTCTTGAATTTAAGGAACTTGAATGCCAGAAAAAAGCGGCAGAAATCTGTCGTAAACATGGAATTGATGGAATAGTAGTAATAGGTGGAGATGGTTCATTTATGGGTGCATCGAAACTTTCAGAGCAGGGCATTAATACAATCGGTGTTCCTGGAACTATTGATCTTGATATCGCATGTACAGAATATACTATAGGATTTGATACAGCTATCAATACAGCTATGGAGGCTATGGATAAACTTCGTGATACATCAGAATCTCATGAGAGATGCAGTATTGTAGAAGTTATGGGTAGAACAGCCGGTCATATAGCTCTTTGGACAGGTATTGCCAGTGGTGCAGAATATATTCTTACTACTGAGAAATATCATGGTGATATTCAGAGAATTATCTCTAAGATACAGGACAGAAGACGTATCGGTAAGAAAAACCATATCATCGTCAATGCCGAGGGTATCGGCAATTCAAATGAAATGGCTAAGATTATTGAGCAGGCTACAGGAATTGAGACAAGAGCAACAATACTTGGTCATATACAGCGTGGTGGAAATCCAACATGTAAGGACAGAGTGTTTGCTTCTGCCATGGGTACAAAGGCAGTTGAACTTCTATGCGAAGGCATGAGCAATCGTGTAGTAGGCTATAGAGCAGGGGAATTTGTGGATTACGACATTCAGGAAGCTTTGGCTATGTCAAAGGATCTTGATCCATATTTATTCCATATAACAAAGAAACTTACTACAAGATAGTAGTTATTTAAAGACGGGAGGCATGACTATGAAGAAATTTTTAAAATATTTATTGGGAGTGGCAGCAGTAGCTGGTGCTGTATGCGGTGTAATTTATTTTGCAAAGAATGTACTTGGACTCGGTGATGACTTTGATGATGATTTTGAAGATGAAGATTATGATGACTTCGATGACGAATCAGATGACAGAGAGTATGTAACATTGGATCTTGATGAGGATGAAGCTTCGGAAGCAGAAGAAAAGACAGAGGATAATGCTTCAGAAGGAGCTGATACAGAGTCAGAAGAGTAATATGCAATGATTTGTCTTTAAAAAGATGTTTGGGTCAAAAGGTATTTTGCCCCAAAC
>CAZFFA010000027.1:0-17992 GCA_964517955.1 uncultured Jutongia sp.
GTCATCGTACAGTTGGTGGTATGAGAGCTAGTATATACAATGCTATGCCAATCGAAGGCGTTGAGAAATTAGTAGAATTCATGAAGAAATTTGAGGAGGAAAATGCATAATGTTTAAATATACATGCTTAAATCCAATAGCTGATGTAGGACTTAATAATCTTACAGACAATTATGTAAAAACTGATGATGCAGCCGAGGCTGATGCAATACTTGTACGTAGTGCAGCGATGCATGATATGGAACTTTCTGACAATCTTTGTGCAGTAGCAAGAGCTGGTGCAGGTGTCAACAATATTCCTCTTGATAAATGTGCTGATAAAGGTATTGTAGTATTTAATACACCTGGTGCCAATGCCAATGGTGTTAAAGAATTATTCGTATCTGCCATGCTGCTTGCAGCTCGTGATATCGTTGGTGGTATTGAATGGGCAAAAGAAAATGCAGACAATGAAAATATCAGCAAAGATATGGAAAAAGCAAAAAAGAAATTTGCCGGTACAGAACTTATGGGCAAAAAGATTGGTGTAATCGGTCTTGGTGCTATCGGTGTTCTTGTAGCCAATGTTGCTAACCGTATGAAGATGGATGTATAGGGTGTAGATCCATTTCTTTCAGTAAATAGTGCTCTTTCTCTTTCAAGAGATGTTACTATCGAAAAATCATACGAAGAAATATATAAGACATGTGATTACATAACAATTCATGTACCACTTCTTGAAGATACAAAGGGTATGCTTAATAAAGCTGCATTTGATCAGATGAAAGATGGCGTTGTTATCCTCAATATGGCAAGAGATACTCTTGTAAATGATGATGACATGAAGGAAGCTCTTGAATCAGGCAAGGTTGCTAAATATGTAACAGACTTCCCTAATCCTGCAGTTATGAAGATGCCTAATGTAATAGCAACTCCACATCTTGGTGCATCAACTGCTGAATCAGAAGATAACTGTGCTGTTATGGCTGTGGATGAGATACGTAATTTCATGGAAAATGGTAATATTGTTCATTCTGTAAACTTCCCTAACTGTGATGCAGGCGTATGTGATACAAAGGGACGTATAACAGTTGCACATAAGAATGTTCCAAAGATGATCAATGCTCTTACAAATATATTCTCAGATGAAGATATCAATATTGCCCACATGACAAATAAGAGCCGTGGTGATTACGCATACTGTGTATTTGATATTGATTCTGAATCAACACAGGCATTGGCTGATAAACTTTCTGATATCGAGGGTGTTCTTAAAGTTAGAATTATAAAATAAAAATTACTATTCTGGTTTTACTTATGGGGGTATGTAAAATTAGATAATAGAAGAAGTATGGGGATTGGAAGTCCAGTTTCCATACTTTTTTGTTTATTATAGTTATGGATAAATAAAATGAATTAATAGGAACTTATAACAATGAATTATAAAGAGTCTTTAGAATATATAGAAAACATTCAGACGGATCTGGGAAGTGACCTGTCATTAAGAGAAGTAGAGGAATTAAGCAAGAGAGCAGATAATCCGGAAAAGAAGCTCAATATAATACATATTGCAGGTACCAATGGAAAGGGCTCAGTTGGTAATTATTTATGCAATATACTTGCAATGTCAGGTTATAGAGTAGGTCGTTATATATCGCCAGCCTTATTTGATTATAGAGAGAAGATACAATATATAACAGGAAATGTATATGGAATCCATGTTGAATACGCATCAGAAGAAGAAATATCACAAAGCATGACAAAACTAAAGAAAGAAAGTGCGGATATGAAAACTGATGGTTTCAGGCATCCGACAGCATTTGAGATAGAAACTATAATGGCATTTGACATAATGTCAGACTGGAATGTGGATGTTGCTGTTGTTGAAGTTGGGATGGGTGGAAGGTTAGATGCAACCAATATTATTAAAAAACCGGTTCTTTCAGTTATTACATCTATTGGAATGGATCATATGGCATTTTTGGGAAATACACTTAGAGAAATAGCTATGGAAAAGTACGGAATAATCAAAAACAATGTTCCTGTCGTATCTATAAGCCAAAATAATGACTGTATGGAGGATCTTAAGAAAGTATGCATGAATCATAATGCACCTCTTTATATAGTTGAAAAAATGGATGTAAGACCATATGATTTTACGATAAACAGTACCTCATTCATTTATGAAGGAGAAAAATATACACTTGGTCAGGGTGGGATATTTCAGTTAGCCAATGCTGCCGTTGCAATAAAGGCTTCAAAAGTTCTTAGGGAAAGCTGTTTTAGAATGATAAACAGCCTTACGACAAAAGAAGCACTAAAGATAAGCAGATGGCCGGGCAGATTTGAAGTTGTATCACATAGTCCGTATGTAATTGTAGATGGCGCACATAATCCCGCAGCAGCGCATATGCTTAGATTGTCACTTAACAAATATTTTCCAGGTGAAAAATTCAATTATATAATCGGTGTATTTAAAGATAAAGACTATGAGAATGTGCTTAAAGAGATGCTTCCATATGCTAAGTGTGTTTATACAATAGATGCTCCCGGAGAAAGAGGTCTTGATAAAGAAATATTGGCAGAAAACGTAAGGAAAATATCAGGTGGCAATATTCAGACTATTCAGCCAAAAGAAAGTGTTAATATTGCACTTAGTTCTGTTATATCACATAATAAATCTGATAAAACTATAGTATTTGGTTCATTGTCATTTCTTCATGAGGTATATGATTACTTCGGGGCGGGTCATTGACAAAATAAATAAAGTTGTTATAATAGAAACAAATTTAACAATTTTGTAATAGATTTATCACTTAATTGAAATATTCGGAGGAATCATGAAGAAATCTAGTATAAAGGCGTTAGCTGCAACATTAACTGCTGCGTCAATTATCACAGGAACATCTGTAACAGGTTCATCATCAATGTTATCTATGGAAAAGCCGCTTGCAGGCATAACATTATCATTTGATAAATATTGTGACAGTCAGAACACTGCATCTACAGCAAAATCTAACAATACAAATACAACAAAGGAAAAAACAACGGTTAAGAGCAATTCATCAGCAAAAAAGAAGTCTGACAGTGGTCAGAATCATCTTAAGCTTAACCTCGTATATGACCGACTTGGCGTTGCCAATGTAAAAAACTATCTTAATGTACGTAAAAAGCCTAGTGAAAATTCTAAAATTGTTGGTAAAATGACACGTAATTCAGGATGTCATGTATATTCAATTAAAAAGGGATGGGCAAAGATAGTATCAGGTAAGGTAAAAGGATATGTCAAGGCAGATTATCTTATCACAGATAAAAAAGCAGAAGAAAGAGCTAAAAAAGTTGCTACATTACGTGTAACTGTAGATACAGAAACACTGAATGTGCGCTCTCTTCCAAGTATAAAAGCAAATGTAGCCGACCAGATATCTGTAGATGAAGAATATACTGTAGGCAAGAGAAATATCAACAAAGCATGGCTTGAAAGATACATGAAAAAGCATTGTAAAAAGAAAGAATTAAAGCATATCAACCTCGATAAGATGTATGAAGATGCATCTAACTGGGTAATGTTAAATATTGACAATGACCATGTCTTTGTAAGCAAAGATTTTGTTAAGTTCACATACAATCTGAACAGAGCAGTTAAGATCAAACATATATCTGCAAAGAAGAGTCATTCAAGTTCAAAGAAAGGCTCATCAGACAGCAGTTCATCAGGAAGTAATTCATCAATAGCTTCATCACTTGTTAATTACGCAATGCAGTTTTTAGGTAATCGTTATGTATGGGGTGGTACAAGCCTTACAAATGGTACAGACTGTTCCGGATTTGTTATGCGAATTTATGAACACTTCGGATACTCTCTGCCACGTACTTCAAGTGCACAGGCGGCTGCTACAAGAACAGTCAGTGCAAGCGATGTGCGTGTAGGTGATTTATTCTTCTATGGAAGCGGCTCTGTAAGTCATGTTGCTATGTATATAGGCAATGGTCAGGTAATACATGCCAGCAACGCAAGAGATGGAATCAAAATATCATCTGCATATTACAGACAGCCGATTAAGATAGGACGAGTTATGTAATTATTGCATATATGCAAAATGATTTGTTTATATAAAAGGCAGGTATAAAACCTGCCTTTTAACGTTACTTTATGGTAAGTACCATTTTGACACCTTAATCTTTATAAAATATTATAAATGGAGAAAATATGGATACAACAATTAAAATAACTTTTATAGCACTAGCTGTAATTATATTTATTATAGTCAAAATAATATATGACAACAGGAAATATAAAGAGCGTCTGGCAATAAGACTAAAATGTACATGGGGGATGCCGGCAAGAGATGAATATTCAGCAGAACTTATGGACAACATTAAATATTATTACTATCACATAGCAGATGAAAATGATATAGATGATATAACATGTAATGATATAGACCTTGACTCAATATACCAGAAGCTGAATCACACATGTACATCATTTGGCGAGGAATATCTTTACGCATTTCTCAGAAAACCATGCACTGATGAAAAAGAACTGGAAGAAAGAGAACGTCTTATAAATATAATGAGCAGTGATGTTGATAGCCGTCTTAAACTTCAGGTTGCATTGTCACAGATGGGAAAACCAAGGAAGATATCAGTTTATGAGTATATGAAGAATATCAATGAAATCGTCTTTAAAGACAGATGGAAGCATATTTTATCAGCACTTCTTCTGCTCACAAGTGCCACACTTTGTTTTGTAAAACCAGATATAATGATAATAGTTTCTATATTTATAATGGTATATAATGTTATATCGTATTACAGCTCCAAAGCAAAAATAGAACCATATATTCAGTTGTTTGGATTCATTGTAAGAACTGTTAAGCAGAGCGAAGATATAGCTAAGTTAGAAATTGAAGGAATAGAAGAATATCAGCAAAAAATATCAAAGTGTATAGAAAAGTTTGACAGATTCTGTAAACATAGTTATCTTGTATCAGGCGGCAGTCAGATGACAGGAGATCTGCTTGATTCTTTGGAAGATTATGTTCGTATGCTTTTTCACACTGATCTGATAAAGCTTTGTACCATGACAGAAGAGGCAGCAAAATATGAAAAAGAGCTGTTTGAAATATACGATACAATAGGTTATCTTGACAGTATGATATCTATTGCATCTTACAGATCTGAGCTTGACATTTTTTGTGTACCGGAACTAGTACACTCTGATTCAAAAAGAAAAATCTTTTTTGAGTGCAGTAAGATATATCATCCTCTTATAGATGATCCTGTTAAAAATTCGATAAGTACAGACAAATGCATACTTTTAACAGGTTCAAACGCATCGGGAAAGTCTACATTCATAAAAACTATAGAAATAAACGCAATATTTGCACAGACCATTCACACTGTACTTGCAGAAAGCTATAGTTCTGTATATTATTATATTTATTCGTCTATGGCACTTAGAGATGATCTGTTCAGCAACGAAAGTTATTATATGGTTGAGATTAAATCATTAAAGCGTATACTTGATAAGGTTAAGGAGACGGATATACCGGTGCTCTGCTTTATCGATGAAGTGCTTCGTGGAACCAATACGCTTGAAAGAATAGCTTCATCATCTGAAATACTTGCCATGCTTTCAAAACTTGGAGCTATGTGTTTTGCAGCAACTCACGATATTGAGCTTACAACAATGCTTAATAATTTTTACAGTAATTATCATTTTGAAGAGCATGTCAAAGAGGATGATGTATTATTTGACTTTAAACTGCGTAAGGGCAGTGCCAATTCACGTAATGCCATAAAGCTGCTCAATATGATTGGATATGATGAGGATATTATCAGGAATGCGGATAATAAGGTTGTAAATTTTCTTGATACCGGAATATGGAAAATAATTGAATAAAACCCGATCCGTCTGGTGATACTGTTATTATGAAACATATTTAAAAGAATAAAACAATTACATCACATATGGAGGCGGATTATGAATAAAACGGTTAAGTACATCTGCAGTATACTTGCAGCAATAACAGTTTTTACACTTGGAAATTATATATGTTATCGTTCGGCAATGAAACATTTTGTAAACATGCAGAATGAGGCTTCAGCAAAACTTTCTGAACAGATGCAGGGTTATGTGTCCGAAAAAGTGGATAGCAGATATAATGAACTTGTTAAAAAGAATAATAGTATATCAACAGGTACAAAAAAGAGTGCAGTGGTTGATATACAGACTGTTTACCAGATAGAAAATTATGATTCAGTAAAAGGAACTACTGCAACTGATTATAAGACCATACCGGAAGAAATGGTTGGAATGAAGAGATCGCAGGTAGATGAGTATTGTAAAAAATATATTGCAAATATGCCTACGGATGAATACCTTGCGGGTCTTCAGAGCATGGGTGTTACAGAATTTTCAGAGAATAAACTTATTGTAAGAAAGGTATATGATAGCTCAAAGATTAAATACAGATACTACATTATAGCTGTAGAAGGGGAAGTTGTTGTATATTATGGTGATAAAAAGACGGTATATGAGTATACCGGAATTCGTACATCATCTCTTAACAGTAGTGAAAAGCGCAAGCTTAAAAAAGGAATAGAAGTAAAGGATGAGGATGAGTTATTTGGAATACTGGAAAATTATTCATCCTGATATGGAGGATACACATGAGGAGTGTTGGAGTTCTTATAGTAGGTGCAGGTGCAGCCGGACTTATGGCAGCTATTGGAGCCAAAAAATACACAAAGAATGTACTTATTATAGATAAGATGAATCAGCCTGGCAAAAAAATACTTGCTACAGGTAATGGCAGATGTAATTATACAAATTACTGTCAAAAGCCGGAATTTTACCATAGCAGCGAAGATGGATTTGCATGGAGTATAATAAAACGTTTTGGATACAAAGATACAATTGATATGTTTTCTGATATGGGAATCATGCCGGTTGACAGAGATGGTTATGTATATCCAGCATCAGGACAGGCTGTTTCTGTAAGAAATATACTGCGTCGTGAGCTTGAAAAGAAAAAGACAGAGATTCATCTTGAAGAAAGAGTTATTGATATTGAGGAACATATCAGTTCTAAAACAGGCGAAAAGGACGGATATATCGTATCAACGGATAAAGATAAATATCTTGCCAAAAAAGTTATCCTTACAACAGGAGGAAAGGCTGCACCTGTCCATGGTTCGGACGGAGATGGATATACACTTGGGTCAAAATTGGGACATAGTATATTAAGACCTGTTCCGGCACTTACTTCATGTGTGATTGATGATAAATTTTCAAAGGACTGGACAGGCATAAGGGTGAAGGGAAAAGTAACAGCCTATGATGAAAAGGAACATGAACTTGCATCAGATACAGGCGAACTTCAGATGATATCATATGGTATATCCGGAATTCCTGTATTTCAAATAAGCAGATATATTTCACTTGAACTTTCCAAAGGATGCAGACCATATATAGTAATGGATATAATGCCATTGTATTATATGTCAGTGATAATAGATGAGATAAAGAAAAGAATAGATAATTATCCTGATGGCAGTATAGCCGATATATTTGAAGGTATGCTTCACCAGAAGCTTACATCAGCTCTTCTAAATTCATGTGGAATTTCTCCGGCAAAAAAAGCATGTGAAATCCATACAGATGACATAGAGAAGATTGCCGGTAAAATGAAATCATGGCGGCTGAATGTGACAGATACGGGAGATTTTACAAAAGCACAGGTTACATGTGGTGGTATCAGTACAGAAGAAATAAATGTCGATACGATGGAATCAAAAATATCTGATGATTTATATTTTGCCGGTGAACTGGTAGATGTAGATGCAATATGTGGAGGTTATAATCTTCAGTGGGCATGGTCAAGCGGATACATCGCGGGTACCTCTGCCGGTAAAGCTGTAGCAGATATAAAGAAAAAGGCTGCTGTTAAATAGCGCACCTGGTATCTGCTGTCAATCAATAGATAATATTTAATATAGAGAAAGGCATGGTTACTGCTATGATACATATGTCACAGGTTAAAGTACCGGTTGATGTTATTTGTAAAAATGTACCGGAAGAAATGGTGAAACGCGGAATTATTACATCTGAAGAAAAGAAGATTGTAACTAAAGCTGTGTGTTCATTGCTTAGAATTAAACCGGACAACATAAAAGAACTTGTAATTGTAAGAAAATCAATAGATGCAAGAAAACGTGATCAGATACATTTCATTTATCAGGCTGATATAGCCGTAAGTGGGATCAATGAACAAAAAGTTGTATCAAGATATGGCAAAAATGATGTGAAGTGTATTGATGGCTATGATTTTCAGTCGGAAAATGAAATGCCTCAAATCTCTGACAAGCAGGAAAAGATTATTGTTGTGGGCATGGGACCTGCAGGTATGTTTGCAGCACTTGAACTTGCAGAAGCAGGGATGAAACCGATTGTACTTGAGCGTGGTTCAGAGGTTGAGGTACGCCAGAAGAAAGTTGAAAATTTCTGGAATGGTGGAGACCTTGACACAGAATGTAATGTTCAGTTTGGTGAAGGCGGAGCAGGAACATTTTCTGATGGAAAACTCAATACTATGGTTAAAGATAAGTCGGGTTACAACAAAAAGGTGCTCAAGACATTTGTCAGATATGGTGCACCGGAGGAAATCCTTTATCTTCAGAAGCCACATATTGGGACAGACAGGCTGCGTGATGTAGTCAGAGAGATAAGAAACCGTATTATATCACTTGGCGGAAAGGTATATTTTGATACAAAACTTGAAGATATAATATATGAAGATGATAAACTTACCGGCGTTATTGCAGGTGGCAGACAGATAGAGTGTGACCGTCTTATACTTGCCACAGGCCATAGTGCAAGAGATACATTTTATAAGCTGTATGAACGTGGTGTTCATATAGAGGCAAAACCGTTCGCTGTAGGTGTCAGAGTAGAACATCCACAGGAGATGATAGGTAAAAATCAGTATGGTGAGTGGTACAAGGCACTTCCAACGGCTGATTATAAATTAACATATACTACAAAGGCGGGACGTGGAGTTTATTCCTTCTGTATGTGTCCGGGAGGTTATGTAGTAAATGCCTCATCGGAGAAGGGAAGGCTTGTTGTCAATGGAATGAGCAATTATCTTCGTGACAGTGACAGTGCCAACAGTGCAATCGTTGTAACTGTTTCGCCGGAGGATTTTGGTGGTGAAGGTCCTCTTGCCGGAGTAGAATTTCAAAGAAAATGGGAAGCAGCAGCCTATGAAGCGGCTGGTGGATTGATACCTGTACAGCTTTTGGAAGATTTTGAAGAAAATAGGATTAGTAAAAAATTTGGTGATGTAAAGCCACAGACAAAGGGCGAATATAAATTTGCCAATGTCAGAAATGCATTGCCGGATTTCATTGGCGATTCTATAGCAGAGGGTATGAATGCATTTGATCGTAAAATCAAAGGATATGGTCGAAAAGATGCTGTAATCCTTGGCATTGAAAGCCGTACTTCATCTCCTGTAAAGATATTAAGAGATGAAACGCTGCAATCTAATATTAAAGGCATATATCCATGCGGTGAGGGTGCCGGTTATGCCGGTGGAATTACATCTGCTGCAATGGATGGCATACGTGTGGCAAGAATGATTCTTGATTCAGAATGAAATATTTTATCTATAATAATTATCTGATAAAATATAAGACAAGATATATAGTAAATACAAAATATGTAGATAGAAAGGAACAGAGATGATAGAAGATACAATAGCAAGAATAAATGAGTTATACCATAAATCACAGGCAGAAGGACTTACGGAGGAAGAAAAAGCAGAACAGCAGAAACTTAGAAAAGAATATATCGCATCTGTAAGAAGGAATCTTACAGGACAGCTTGATAACATAAGGGTTGTAAGACCGGATGGCACAGTTCAGGATTTAAGCAAAGCAAAAAGAGCAAAAAGGGGTCACTAGTGCACTAGTATTTACTATGACAAAAAAAGATTATAGAAAAATATTTTAAATATATTCCACTCTAAAGAAGAAGGGAGAGAAGAAGTCCTCTTTCAGACAATGACAGAAAATTATACAATGATAAGATAAGAAAAAACTTTCTTGGACTTAGATGTGTGGCAGAAAGTGAATGGATTTATCCATTTGTGTCATACAGTACAGAGGCTGATACAATAGAGATCATTAGATATTATCTTGAAAATGGCAGTGAGGAAAGAAAAAGAATTGCTGTCCCAAAAGTGAAAGGAAGAGAAATGGATTTTTATGAGATAAGATCCATGAATGAACTTTCGCCGGGGTATATGGGAATACCGGAACCGATTGAAAAACGTCCGGTCATAGCAGACAGAGGTGTTATGATAATGCCCGGTCTTGTATTTGACCATGAACTCAATAGAATAGGATATGGCGGCGGATATTATGACAGATATCTTTCAAAATATGGCAATGATAATCTTATAAAAGCTGCCATAGCATATGATTTTCAGGTAGTGGATAAGATAGATTCTGTATCAGAGGAGCACGATGTAAGGCCTGATATAATCGTGACGGATAAAGCTGAGTACACACTTTTATCACATTTAAAACACAATCTCTTCAAAAAGTAATCACTATCGCTTCACAATTCATTGATAAACTTTATCTTGTAAACAGGAAAACAAGTTACCACATAATATTTATAGTGTGATAATAAAAGTTACATACAGGATAAGAAATGCAATGACTGAAGGGAGAGATTGTTATGACAAAGAAAAATTTTATAATGATGACAACATGTGCAGCGGTATTTGGAATGGTAGGAGGTATGACGTTTGAGGGTGTCAATACATTGACCTCCGGCAATTCTTCAGCAGTTGAGAGTACACAAAAAACATCGGATTCTACAAAGAAGAAGGTAGCAGCAACACTTACATCTGCCAATACATCAGGCAGTACATCTTCAGATGGTGTATCAACAGTAGCAGAAAATGTTCTGCCATCAATTGTAGCCATCAATGTAAAAGCCAAAACAACACAAACCGATATGTTTGGAAGAACATATGAACAGGATTCAAGTGGAAGCGGCTCGGGTATAATCGTAGCACAGGATGACGAATATATGTACATTGCTACAAACAATCATGTAGTAGATGGCGCGGAAAGTGTATCTGTCACATTCAACGATGAAAAGGTATGTTCAGCAACAGTAAAAGGAACTGATTCAGATTCAGACCTTGCAGTAGTTTCAGTAGCTCTTAAAGATATTTCAGACAGCACATTAAACAATGTAAAGGTTGCAACTCTTGGAAAATCAGCAGATGTAAAGGTTGGTGCACAGGCTATAGCTATTGGTAATGCACTTGGCTATGGAACCAGTGTAACAGTTGGATATATAAGTGCAAAAGACAGAGAAGTATCATCAGAAGATGTAACTATGAAACTTCTTCAGACAGATGCAGCAATCAACCCAGGAAACAGTGGTGGTGCACTTGTTGATTCTACTGGTGCAGTTATCGGTATTAACTCATCAAAATATGCTGATACATCTGTAGAGGGCATGGGATTTGCAATTCCAATCGACAAGGCAAAACCTATCATAAATGAGATAATCAAATCAGAAAAAGTTTCAGAAGATGAAGCTGCATATCTTGGAATACGTGGAACCGATGTAACAGAAGAATATGCACAGTATTACAATATGCCACAGGGAATCTGTGTAACAGATGTAACAGATGGTTCTCCGGCATCAGATGCAGGCATAAAGAAAGGTGATGTAATCGTCAGCTTCAATGGTAAGGATGTAAGCACGATGGAAGGACTTCAGGAAAAAATGTCTTTATGCAAAGCAGGTGACAGTGTAGAAGTTGTTGTTAAACGTGCTGACAATGGAGAATATGTGAGCAGGACATTAAAGGTTACACTTGGTAAAGCAGAGAAGTAATGAAGAGGGATTAAGATTTTTTTGGATTTCGTAACAGTTCAGAATTTCATTTTTCATTTTTTTATGAAAACATATTTACAAGAGAAATAACTTATGTTAAAATACAAAGCGTTGTGATTGCCATCACTCAGAATTTGGTCTCTCCGTCCGACTCTTAGTGATAGGCGTAATAATACCATTATATATGGAAACATTTTAGGAGGTCATTATGATTAGTAAAGAAAAGAAAGCAGAAATCATCAAGAATTTTGGACGTACACCTGAAGATACAGGTTCACCAGAGGTTCAGGTAGCACTCTTAACAGCTCGTATTATTGAACTCAATGAGCATTTAAAGGAGAATAAGAAAGATCATCATTCAAGACGTGGTCTTCTTAAGATGGTTGGTCAGAGACGTAACCTTCTTGCTTACTTAAAGAAGAAGGATCTTGAAGCTTACCGTGCACTTATCGAGAAGTTAGGTCTTAGAAAATAATTTCGTTTTGGTGAAAGTTCAAAGCCTTAATGTATTTAAAGCACTCCTATATATGTAGGGGTGCTTTTGTATTATTTTATATGAAACTTCGTCCTATAAAGCAAAATACACTTCGCAAGTGATGCACACTTGCCCACTTTGTTACTATATAGAATTAGGTGAAAAACAATGAAAATACAGAAGAAAATCAGAAATAAAAAAATAATAATGGAAACAGGAATATTTTTCCTGATAATATTGTTTCTATCTATTTTCTGTTTTGGTTTTTTTAATAAATCTCAGGAAAAAGAAGGAAAACTCAATGCAACCTATACCGCTGAAGCAAGCATAAGAAATGTCGAAATGCAGCTTAGTCAGTATCTTGAAAACTCTGATTTGTTAAAAAGTATTATTTCATCAGAAGGAAGTATTACGGATGATCATTTTATGAGTCTTGCAAAATTAATGAAGCAAAACAAGGATGTTATTGAGGCATACGAACTGGCACCCGGTGGAATTGTTGAGCAGGTTTATCCTATTGAGGGCAATGAAGAAGCAATGGGAATGGATATGCTTAATCTGACTGAGAGAAAGACAGAGGCATTACGGGCGAAAAAAAGTGGAGAATACACAATTGCCGGACCATATGAATTAAAGCAGGGAGGCATTAGTATGCTCATCTTTGATCCGATTTATCTGAAAGATGGAAATAACAAAAAATTCTGGGGATTTTCATTGCTGGTACTTAATTGGGATCGTTTCCTGAAAAAATTACAGATAGAAAAGCTCAAAACTGAAAATTATCAATTTGAGGTTTGGAAAAAAGATGTAAATGGTAAAAAAATTGTTATAATGAATGATGGATATGGCGATGTGAAAAATGCTCTTACTGTGCCTTGTAGTGTGCCAAATGATACATGGTATTTTGATATTTATCCACGGGGTGGCTGGATTTTGCCGGAATTAAAAATATTGGAATATATTGTAAGTGTAATTCTGGCTATATTTTTAGCGGTAGGTTTCTGGCAGATAGAAATGAGAAAGATACGGGAAGAGATATATTCCAAAGCACTGAAAAAGTCTGCCAAAAAAGCAAATGCAGCAAATGAAGCAAAAACAAGATTCCTTTTTAATATGAGTCACGATATCCGTACCCCTATGAATGCGATTATTGGATATTCGGAACTGCTTGAAAAAAATCTGGACAATAAAGATATTGCTTTAAGTTATCTGAAAAAGATCAGGGCATCGAATACATTACTTTTATCGTTAATTAACTATATTCTTGAAATGGCAAGAATTGAAAGCGGAAAAATGGTTCTGAAAGAAGAAACTGGAAATTTGAAGAAATTTGTAGAAATATTAAAAGCTGTTTCAGAGCCACAGATAGAAGAAAAACATTTAAATTTTTCATGTAATTTTAATATACAGCATGAAAATATCATCTGTGATACAACGAAGGTAAGAGAAATTATTTTGAATATTTTAAGTAATGCTATAAAATATACACCAAATGGTGGAAAAGTTTCTCTGACAATTGAAGAATTAAATTCAGGTGAAGAAGGCTATGCTAACTATTGCTTTACCGTAGAAGATAATGGAATCGGAATGCATGAAGAATATCTGCCACATATATTTGAAGAGTTTTCAAGAGAGCGTACAAGCACTGAAAGTAAAGTTGTAGGTGCCGACTTAGGACTTCCTATAGTAAAGTCGCTTGTTGATATGATGAATGGAAAAATAGAGGTAGAAAGTAAGCTGAATGAAGGAACAAAATTTACAATTTATCTTTCATTTCCAATCGCAGATGAAGAAGCTGATGATGTCAGCTTAGAACAGCAGGAATCCGAAGACAATGATAAAAAAGAACTTACAGGTAAAAGAGTTTTGCTTGTAGAGGACAACGAGCTCAATGCAGAGATAGCGATGGAGATTTTAAAAATGCGTGGACTTTCAATTGAGTGGGCAGAAAATGGTCAGAAATGCATTGAATTATTGGAGAAAATGCCTGAATCTTATTATGACGCAATTCTTATGGACATTCAAATGCCTGTGATGGATGGATATGAAACAACGAAAAAAATTCGTATGATGTCTGATAATAAAAAAGCATCTATTCCAATCATAGCGATGACTGCCAATGTATTTTCAGAGGATAGACAAAAGGCTTTTGAATCCGGAATGAACGATCATGTGGCAAAACCTATTGATGTAAAGGAGTTGATTTCTACTTTATTGAAGTATATATAATCTAAGATATGTGATATAATGAATATGTTAGAATGCAAATTACAACACACATATTTATGGAGGTCACAATGAAAAAGATTATTACATTAGGATTTGCACTTATAATGGCATTAGCTTTGTCAGGCTGTATGAGAGCAGACACAGGGTTACAGGTTAGCGAAGATAACACTATCACAGCACATGCAAAAATCTGGATAGATAAGTCACAGATAGATGCTATGGGTGATGCGCTAGGCTCTACATCAGACAAAAATGATGTAAAAGTAGAAACTATCAACGGAAAAGAATACTATGTAGAAGAAGAAACAAAAATATTTACACAAAAGGATTACCAGAAGGAAAATCCGGCAGTAAGAATCGGCAAAGATTATTTTTATTATGATATAATGGCAGGCTCTTTTGCAATAGACAGTTTGAAAAATCAGAATACAGATATATCAGATATGTTGAAACAGGGATTTATTGAATATGTCGGAATGGATGTAACTTTACAGGACAATATTGCAACAACCAATGGTAAAATTTTAGATGATGGCAAGACAGTACATTGGGAGTTTAGCAAAGATAATAATAATCAATCTTTTGAATGGTATGCCTATGGTAAAAATTCAAGCCATACATTAGAGAGTGACAGCAAGGCGGTTAAGAAAGCTGTAGCAGATGCCAAATTAGAATTGGCAATAGAACTTGACCAAAAAGCTCCTGTCATAGCAGGTGTAAAAAATGGAAGAACATATAAAAAGAAAGCATCCATATATGTAAAAGATGATGTGAAATTAAATAGTGTAAAACTCAATGGCAAAGCTATGAAATTTAGCAAAAATAATTTTATGACAGCCGGAGCATATAAGAAATATTATAAATTCACATCTTCCCAAAAAGGAAATAATACAGTAACAGCAGTCGATGCCGCAGGCAACAAAAAGACTGTAAAATTCAAAATTAAGAAGTAAAATAGAGTTTTGCTTGATTTTAAATGCCGGGATTAACAAATGGACATGATATAAGTAATTAAATAATAAAAATGCAGCATAATATTTTTGAGCGGCAGGGGGGATTCAATTAAATTGGAAAATGCAATATATAAAATTGATAATACGGATTTAAAAGTTATGCCGGTAGAAACAATAATTCAAAAGGTGAAAACAGCATGTAAACAATGTGGTGTTGAAAGCTTAGAATTATTTGGTTCATTTGCAACAGGAACAGCAGCTCCACGGAGTGATATTGATTTTGTGGTTTATGGCGATGTGGACAATGATAAGCTTGATAAAATGATTGATGAAATAGAAACATTGCGAAAAATTGATATTTTCTACTATAACGAGATAAATGACGAATATCTGTTGGAGGACATAAAGAAATATGGCAGAAAAATATATTAACCGCTACAATTCATTTTGCAGAAGTTTAAACAATTTAAAGAAAAGTAAATCAGCAGATCCTGCCGCTGACTTTGTTTTGGAGGGCACTATTCAAAATTATAATCTTACATTTGATCTGGCATGGAAAGTAATGAAAGATATTTTAGTTAAACAGTTAGGTATAAATGATTTTGCCATTGGTTCACCAAGAGCGATACTTCAGGCATCATTTACAAATGGACTGATTAGTGATGATATATGGTTACAGATGTTAAAAACCAGAAATTTACTTGCGCATGATTATGATGGAAAGATAGCAGAACAAAAATTTAGTGTGATTATTTCAGATTACTATGATGCTTTTGAAAATTTGAAGATAATGATTGAAAAATATTATGATGGCAGTTTAATTTCGATGGATAGTTTTAAATAAGGTAAGATAAAAGGTATATGAATCAAAAAGTGGTTCATATACCTTTATTATATATATATTGTTTTATTAAAGGATTATGAATGATTTAACCTGTATCATCATCTACAGACAGTTCATCAACAATTACATTAACTTCAGCACAAACTATTAAGTTCGTTACTAGTGTTATCAATTCATAAATCATTGTAATCTCCTTTTTGTTGCTCCTTTATTTTAGCGATTACTAATCGTATTCACCTCGCCATGCACTCTCTCATTTGTTACAATTAAAGATAGTTTAGCTGCTGGTTTAGCAGTTGGTTCTGCAATAGGTTTTCCTTGTCGTCTCACTTCTCTTTTGCTACAATGTAGAAAGGTTCAATCAAACGAATCGTCATTAGGAGGAGAGCGAGGTGGTAAATGGATTAAGATTTAACACTGTATTCAATGATTTAGTTGGTCTAAGAATAAGAGTACGAGATTACCCTGATAGCTATCCTAATTATTATAGGGTAGTTGATATGCGTAATGGAAAAAAGAATTATGATGGGTATCGTGCTGTACATTTATATTACAAGCTAGATAACTTTCATTATCAAGTCGAAATTCAGTTGTGGTCTGATGCTGACTATACCTTTAATAATTGGAGTCATACCTATGGTTATAAAACTTTAGACAACAGTTCTTTAGCTTTATTACGTAAGAGATGTGATAATGGAGAATTAAAAACCCGAGAAGATTTTAGAAAGGCTGTGATTGAATATGAAACCAAATAGATTTATTGTTGTGAGGGATTTTTGGAAGTTAGGGAGTTATATTTTAGAATATACAGAGAATGAACATAGAATGTTTGTGGGGGATTCTAATACACTTCGTGCCTGTGCATGGGGCGATACCCAGGTTGTGGTGATGGGTGGTCCTGATGCTAAAAACACTTACTCAGAGTATAAACCATATACAGTTGTACCTCATGATGACGAGAATTTTAATAAGATTAAGAAGATGGTTATTGATGGGAAGATTGATTTGCCCGTAAATAGATGGATGAAGGGAAATCCTTATGTGGAAAGCAAAGATTGATGGATACATGTGGTAGTTCATGGAAAGTGCTCCGAAATGGGTACTTTCCTCTAGAGGAATGATTACTATTTTGTTTTTTGATAAACCGAAAATATTGCGGTCTTTAGTCTTAAGGTGTAGGATAGTATTGAAGGGAGTGGTTCGTTGAAAAGTATGAGCTTCTTTGATGAAAGAAAAAGTGATACATTATTGCCTCTAGGCCCTGCTGACTTACTAGAACATATTTCACATCATTCTTCAGATGGTAATCTGGAGAAGTGGCGTGTAGACTGCAATGGCTCTATTTATTGGTTAAAGTCATCGTCTTTTTCTCGTACCGGTGTGGAGATGTTTGAGTGCTAAAGTGAGTGTATTGCCTGCCGTTTAGCAGAGCAACTTGGTTTTGATAATGTATTACATTATGACATAGGCACATTGCAAAAAGGGACTGGAGATAAGATTAATGTTTGTTTTAGTTTAGAGTTTGAGGAAGATAATATTATTTACTATGAGGACGTAATTCCTGGAGTAGCACAACT
>CAZFFA010000028.1:0-17912 GCA_964517955.1 uncultured Jutongia sp.
GTAGCCTTCCACATATCGCAGACAACTACAGGCATATCTCTTAAATCATATTAATATTTGATAGCAGTGTAATCCCCATTTCTGATGAATATACCGTACCAAGTTCAATCTCTGTATTTCCGCAGCACTGGCTTGAAATATAACCACTGCCCTTTACGATATCATCAGCACCAAACTCATACACACCACTTTTCTTCGTTGTAATCCTTCCAGTCCAATGATATCTTCTTGTGTTCTCCTGCACCGCCTGCAGGAATGCCTCACTCACCGGATACAAGAAACCACCTTCCTTCCATCAAAAAAGCACCAGCCAACTTAATGACTGATGCTTGGCATCTTATTTCCTAAATTACAATTTTACTCTGCATCATCGCAATAAATTTCTATCGCATTTGCTACGAAGATGGCTGTACCTTCTCCACCATATGAATCGATATTCGTTGTAAAGTCTCCACCGCCTGAATACATTTTCCCTAATCCACGCAAAATCTTATTTGTGCATGCATATAAGTTTTCTGTAATATAGTCCTGTGTTCTCTTTACAAGATTCTGAGCATCAGCAGAAGCCGGATCCATATTCTTCATCTCGCCAGCTTCTTTAAACAGAAGCATAAATCTATCTGCTATAATTCGCTCGTCCTCTTCAGTTCGATTCTTTTGCTTTTCTTCCATCTCCTTGTATTCTGGCATATTGCCATACAATTCCTTTGCCTGTCTGGAATATTCGTCCAGTTTGCTTCTATCAAAAGCCTTAAAATCCATATGTTTCACTCCTAACATTTTGATTCCAAGTGCAAAGTTCATCAAGTTCTCAATATGTTCCTTCTTAAGCCTTAGCAACTCTATTTGCTGTTCTAAAGCTGTGTACGTACTGCATCAATAGCTTTCTGTAACTGATTGTCAACTATGACTTTACTCTTACTTTGAACCGTAGTCTTATCGTTGAGTTTAACCCTGATATCAGGTGTAAGCCCTGTACCATGTATATTTCTTCCCTTTGGGGTGTAATACTTTGCAACTGTCATCTTAAGAGCAGTACCGTCATTAAGATTAAATATACTCTGCACAATGCCTTTTCCAAATGTTTTTGTTCCAACAAGCTTTGCTACACCATAGTCCTGTAAAGCTCCTGAAAAAACTTCCGATGCACTTGCTGAATTTTCATTCACAAGAATCGCTATAGGAACTGTAACTTCTTTTTTATCTTTTGCATAATACTCCTCTGTCTGTCCCTGTTTATCCTTTGTATAAACTACAAGTTCCTTCGGAAGTAATCTGTCAAGCATCTCAACTGCAATGTCAAGCAGACCTCCACCATTATCACGAAGATCAATTATAAGCCCTTTTTCTCCCCTTTTCTCAAGCTTATCTATCGCGCTTTTAAACTGCTTTGCCGTAACTGCTTCAAATCCCGTAACCTGCACATATCCAACCTTATCATCAAGCATCTTATATGCAACTGTATCATCCTCAATTTCATCACGTATAACCTTTATATTCAGATAATCCTTTTCACCTTTTCTATATATCTTAAGATTTACTGCTGTCCCTTTCTTTCCTTTTACCATAGAAAGAACTTCTGTAAGATCTTTATTCTTAATATCTTTACCATCTACACCGCAGATGATATCATTTGCCTTTATTCCGGCTTTTTGGGCAGGTCCGTTTTTTATCGGTTTAACTATAGAAACAGCTCCGGTTGTGGCATTTTGCGTCACATATGCACCAATTCCACAATAAATTCCATTACTTTTCTCTGTTATATCCTTATATTCGTCACTTGTGTAATAAGCTGCATAATCATCACCAAGACCATTTACCATTCCCTTATATATGGAATCTGACATCTTTGTATGGTCAATCTTATCTATATAATATTGATCTATATATGATGATATAATATCAGCCTTATCTGAAATATCTTTAGTTATAATACTATTATTACCACTCTTGCTATTATTTCCTATCAATGCACCAACATCCAATTTTCCAGACATCATTACAATGACAAGAATTGCTGTAACACATGTAATTCCAGATAAAACACCGGCTACAAATACTTTTACAAAATTCCTATGACTCATTATAAATCTACTCCAATCTATTTTAATGATGCAAGGTTCAAAAAGTATTTTGAACCCTATTGAGATATATAATTCAAAGGATTAACATATTCTCCATTCACATTTATGGCAAAATGAAGATGAGGTCCTGTCGATACACCTGTAGAACCAGACAATGCAATCTTTTGTCCCCTACTTACAGACTTTCCCTCTGAAACAGCAAGTGATGAACAATGCATATAATATGTGTATATTCCATTGCCATGATATATGCAGACATAATTACCTGCTGAAGCAGAATATGCGGCTGTAACTACTGTGCCTGACTGTGATGCCAGAACTTTAGTTCCTACCGGAACTGATATGTCAATTCCTTTATGATAAGTGCTTGCTCCTGCAGTAGGTGCATTTCTATAACCAAAATGAGATGTAATCGTTCCAGCTACAGGCAGCGGCCAGCAATATCCTGACACATTAACTGATGGCTTCTTACCATCTTTATCATTTTGATTCTCCGCCTCTTTAACAGCAATTTCATTTCGTTTCTGTTCAAGAAGCTTCTCAAGTTCATTCTCTTTGTCAGCTATCTTTTTCATATATTTTTCAATCTCTGCATTGGAATTGCCTAGTATTCCTTTATACTTATCAAGCTGTGCTGATTTCTTTTTTACAAGAGAATTGACTGTACTCTTTTTATACCTAAGTGACTCTTTATATTCATTCAAATGATAAAGTTCACTTTCAACCACTTTCTTTTTCTCTGCTATATTATCACATGTTTCCTGATACTTTGAAAACATATTTTTATCATACATAGTAATCTTATTGATGTATTCAACACGATTTAACATGTCTGTTATACTTTTTGACTGGAAAATGAGCTTAATATAATCATTTTTACCATTTTCATACATATATTTTATGCGCTTTTTCATCGTATCATACTGATTCTTTCTGTCATTTTCCGCCTTTTTTTCATCCTCTTTAAGCGAAGCAATTACCTTCTTTATCTTCTTTATCTCTTTTTCATTGGATGATATTTTATCAGAAAGATCACCAAGCTTTGTATCAAGATTTTCTATATATTCAACTACATCCTTCTTCTTACTTTCAACGTCCTTAATATCCTTCTCTAACTTTCTTTTTTCATCCTCAAGCTTCTTCTTGTCATCAGCAACATCTTCTATCTTTTTCTGGGTGTCTGAAACCTTTGACATTGATCTTATCGAATGAAACCCTGCTGTAGATACAGCCAGACAAATACCTATAGAAAAAGCTATAACCGTTCCCTTTTTCACGCTAACACCTCTCTTGTATTTCTGATCACAGATACTGCACTTCCCAACAGTCCAATCCCTATTCCTATAGCAAATGCAACCGGAATAATTATTTTTAATTCTTTTGGTGTACTTACAAATGTCAGCCATTGTGATAGCACATCAAAATGACTTATGAGAAAATCTATTATCTTTCTATACAATACTACAAAAAGAACAACAGGTAGAACTGCACCTATAAATCCAATCGTAATACCTTCAACCAAAAATGGCAACCCAATAAATAAATCTGTTGCTCCTACAAGACGCATAATCGAAAGTTCGTCTTTTCTTGCACGTACACCACTTGCCACAGTTGAACTTATCAAAAATATTGAAACCAGAAGCAGCAATATGATTATCCCAAAAGATATATATGTAATCAATGAATTTACATTAGAAAGACTTTTTGAAGCTACATCAGAGCCGTTAACTTTACGTACACCATCAATATTTTCTATATAATCAGATATTCTTTTCTGATCGGAAACATTATCAAAAAACACCTCATATGATGCAGAATCAGCCAGAGGATTGTCATTACCAAATGTATCGGCAATATCATCATCTTCACTATACATCTCAGAACTAAATTCTTTCCATGCCTCATCAGGAGAAATATATTTAATGCTTTTTACACCATCACATGAACGAATCTTTTGTCCGATCTCATCAATCTTCTTTCCCTCAAGTCCGCTGTCAAAAAACACCGTAATTCCAACAGTACTTTCTGCATTGTAAAGTATATTCTGAAAATTACTTAACAGTGCATAAAATACAGAAAACAGGAAAATACATGTTGAAATAGTTCCTATGGCAGCCAATGAATATCCCTTATTCTGTACTATATTCTTAAATCCCTGTTTTATACCATATTTAAGAGTTTTCACTGTAAATATCCTCCCTGTTTTATATCACTTACAATTTCACCCTTATGAAGAGTTATGACACGTTTTTTCATCCTGTTTACTATCTCGTTGTTGTGTGTAACCACAATAACAGTTGTCCCAAGCTTATTCACCTCATTAAGAAGCATCATTATATCCCATGAGTTTTTAGGATCAAGGTTGCCTGTAGGCTCATCGGCAAGAAGTATTGCAGGTTTGTTTACCATAGCTCTGGCTATAGCCACACGCTGCTGCTCGCCACCCGACAATTCACGCGGATAAGAATCTACCTTTTCTTCAAGTCCAACTAACTTGAGAATTTTCATAATTCTTCTGTCCATGTGACTTTCCGAAGCACCTATAACTCTTTGTGCCAAAGCAACATTCTCATATACATTTCTATCACCTAGAAGTCTGAACTCCTGAAATACTACACCAAGCTTTCTTCTATAGTATGGAAGCTTACCTCTTCTTAACTTATTAATCCTTTTCCCTCCAACTATGATGCTCCCCCTCTTAGGCTTTACCACACCAAGCATTGTCTTAATAAATGTTGATTTGCCGGAACCACTGCTACCGACAACAAACACAAATTCTCCCTTATCTACAGTTATATTGCAATTTTTTATAGCAACATTTCCATTGGGATATGCTACACTCACATCTGTCATTGCGATCAGTGTATTTTCTTCCATATTCTTTTCCAAAATATTCACCTCATAAAACAACGAAATATGCGTGAATTAATCCCATAAACGGTTAATTCACGCATTGATTAAACTTGTATTAGCAAAATTTATCGTAACAGTCTGACCTTTTATTTCTTACATTCACAAACACACCGACAGGCTGTCAGTTGCTGATTCACTGTTACTAATATTCAAATGTTTCCATATACTTCATATATTTTACAACCATCAATGCAATCTTAAATGTAATTGCATCATCAAATACTCTTAAATCAAGTCCTGTACCTTTCTCAAGCTTGTCAAGTCTGTAAACAAGTGTATTTCTATGGATATACAACTGTCTTGAAGTTTCAGAAACATTAAGACTATTCTCAAAGAATTTATTGATTGTAGCGATAGTCTCGTCATCAAAATCATCCGGTGATTTATCACCAAATATTTCCTTTATAAACATTTTGCAGAGTGGCATAGGAAGCTGATATATAAGACGTCCTATTCCAAGACTGCTATAAGCTATGACATGCTGGTCACTGTAGAATATCTTACCAACATCAAGAGCCATCTTTGCTTCTTTATATGAACGTGAAACATCTTTTATCTCATTCACCATAGTTCCATATGCTACATTAACCATTGTCATGGCTTCTGTACTTAGCATATCAAGAATAACTCTTGCTGTTTTATCCATATCCTCATAATCTTCATTTGGCTTAACTTCTCTTACAAGTATGATATTCTTTTCATCTACCTGTGTAATAAAGTCTCTTGTCTTATTGGCAAACATTCCCTTAACTGTCTCAAGTGCATTGGTATCTTTCTCATTCTTTGTTTCAATAAGGAACACTATTCGCTTTACACTGGTGTCAATATGGAGCTTCTTAGCTCTATTATATATATCTACAAGAAGAAGATTGTCCAAAAGAAGATTCTTTATAAAGTTATCCTTATCATATCTTTCCTTGTATGCAACCAAAAGATTCTGTATCTGAAATGCTGCAAGCTTTCCAACCATATACACATCATCGCTGTCGCCCTTTGCAAGTATAACATACTCTAACTGATGTTCATCAAACACTTTAAAGAACTGATAACCCTGTAATACCTGGCTATCCGCAGGAGAGTCCACAAACGCCATAACTGCTTCTTCATACTCTTCGATATTGTTTATCGTTGTAGCAAGAGCCTTGCCCTCTGTATCCATTACGCAGATATCTATTCGTGTTATATTTTTTAATCCGTCTATCGTAGTCTGCAATACCTGATTTGATATCATATCATCCCTCCAACTTAATTCCTTTTTTACTATTTATCATTTTATCATCAAATTGCACAAAAGTAAAGCATTCACAGTCCAATAATTATGCGAAACGTGTAATTAAAATGTAAATATTAACAGCTCAATTATAAATTTATAAATTGAAAACAGGTGCTGTAAAATACAGCACCTGCATATATATTGAGAATAATAATGACTAGTTTGTAATAGTCTTTTCTGTTTCTTTGTCGAAGAGGTGAATCTTGCTTGTATCAAGAGCAATCTTGATTGTGTCACCAGGACGTGCAGTTGTACGTGGGTTAACACGAACTGTAATGTCATGACCTTCAACTGTGAGGTATAAGAATACTTCTGCACCAAGCATTTCATAAACCTTAACTGTAGCATCAAGGATATTGTCTGTACCAGAGTTAATGAAGATTTCTTCATCTTTGATATCTTCTGGACGAATACCAAGTACAACATCTTTTCCAATGTAGCCGCCTTCTACTAACTTAGAAGCTTTGCTCTCTGGAAGAGTAACTGAGTATGTACCAAATTCAAGTTTAACCTTGTCACCATCTTTAACAGCCTTACAATCGATGAAGTTCATCTGTGGTGATCCGATGAATCCAGCAACGAAGATATTGCATGGCTTTGTATATAAGTCGATTGGTGATGCAACCTGCTGCATGATACCATCTTTCATAACTACGATACGAGTACCAAGTGTAAGAGCCTCTGTCTGATCATGTGTAACGTAGATGATTGTTGCTTCAAGTCTCTGATGAATCTTAGAAATCTCGATACGCATCTGTACACGAAGCTTAGCATCAAGGTTTGATAAAGGCTCGTCCATAAGGAATACCTTAGGATTACGAACGATTGCACGACCCATAGCTACACGCTGTCTCTGACCACCTGATAAAGCCTTTGGCTTACGATCTAATAAATGTTCAATATCAAGGATCTTAGCTGCTTCATGAACTAACTTATCAATCTTCTCCTTTGGAGTTTTTCTTAACTTAAGACCGAATGCCATGTTATCATATACTGTCATATGAGGATACAAAGCGTAGTTCTGGAATACCATTGCGATATCTCTGTCCTTAGGCTCTACATCGTTAACCATGTTGTTACCGATCCATAACTCACCTGATGAAATTTCTTCAAGACCAGCGATCATACGAAGTGTTGTAGATTTACCACAACCTGAAGGTCCTACGAAAATGATAAATTCTTTGTCTGCAATATCAAGATTGAAATTTTTAACTGCCTGAAATCCGTTTGGATATGTTTTACAAATGTTTTTTAATGATAAACTTGCCATTATTTATTCCTCCTAATTCTAAATTAAATACAATAATAATATGAATGATGTATTTGCTAAAACTCAAATCATCTTTTTGACAATACTTATGATACACTAAACCCATATTCTTGACCATAGAACAAATAGCCAAAGAAATTTTTGTGTTTTTGTGCAAAGAGTATACTATTTTATTTTTTCGTTCAAATAGCATTAAATGTCACTTATTTTTTCATATTTTACTGTAGCTTTTGTCTAATTTTCTTCAAATCCTTCCCCATAAACCCCCCTTACTTCCGATATGATAATAAATGCTCTTTCGTCCAGTTCCTTAATGGCATTGGTCACTTTTGCAAGCTCCTTTTTACCGACTATGCAAAGTATCACTTTCTTCTCATTGCCTGTATAACAGCCCTGCCCGTCTATAACCGTAACACCACGTCCTATATCGCTTATAATATGGCCGGCTATCTTTTTATAATTATCTGATATTATCATAATCTGCCTGCACGACTTTCCTCCGGCTATTATATAATCCATAACCTTAGTTGTTATATATACAGCAATTACAGCATAAAATGCCGAATATATTCCAAATAAAACCGCTCCTGAAGCTATTATCAGTGCATCGATTACAAATAATATCGAAGGTACAGAATAATGTGGCATATATCTGTTCAGTATACTGCTTAAAAGATCGGTTCCTCCCGTAGAATAACCTGTCCCGAATACGAGTCCAAGCCCGCCCCCTGTAAGAATACCGCCTGCTATAGATGCCAGAATATAATCTTTCTGCGAAACAGGTAAGACCGGCAAAAGAAGCATAGCAAGAGAAAAAATGGTATTTGCATAAATTGTCCTTGCTATAAATACCTTTCCTCTTACTTTTATTCCCCATATGAATATAGGTATATTTATCAAAAAGTTGGAAATCCAGACAGGTATTCCCCCATCAAGCCACATAGATGTCAGTCTCTTAATCTCTATTGAAAGGCCTGAAACTCCACCTGTTACCAGATTAAGCGGTTCATAGATAAAATTTACCGCCATTGCCATAAGAATGGTTCCAAGTGCCAGTCTCACATAAATCATAATGTCTGCAATATATCTTTTCACCCCTGCTCCTCCATCAACAAAGTAGGCAAGCCCACTTATGAATTTTTTGCTTTATAACCCAAAGTTTTCTACAAAGCAAAAAAGCAATTCATTTTCTAATTTGAATTGCTCTCTTTTGTTTCATCATTATGATTATTATAATTGGCTATTTTTTTTCTAAATATTCGTGCTCTAAAGCCTTTCTTTAAAAGCTGTTCTATAACTATCTTCTCATAAAACCATGTAAGATGCAGCTTCTTCACCCATCCCGGAACATTCTTTTCTTCCGCAAGTATAAGATCTGCAACACCACCTATAGCAACACATATACGTGCATTCAATAAAGGGACATGTGCCATTATCCAGCTCTCCTGAAGACCTGTCTTAAGATCCACTATAATCATATCGGGAGAACATGTGTTTATATCATTGACAATGGCCGCATCCTCAATATCTTCACTATATATGCATGAACCAACAACCTGAAGTTCAGGCTGCATATGCTTACAATAATTAACAAGATCTTTTGTATCATTTTCACTTTCAGATACTATATAAATAGTTCTATCCTGTTTTTTTAAGTTTTCCAGAACAAGTCCAAAGCTTTTGCAGCTTACAACCATTCCACCCGCCTCAAGCACATCTACATGATGATTACTAAGCAGTGCCTCCTCACCCGGAAGAAATAATTCGGCTTTATCTATAAGCTCATGATATTTTTCATCATCTACAGCTCTGTCCAGAAGTTCAGCAGAAGCAAAAAATATAACGTCCAAATGGTCATCTTTTAAGTATTCATTCATCTTGTCAATGAGAATATCGTTACTGAGCATGTCAATATCGATATCCATAATTTTTACTGAAGCCTGCATACTAATCCTCCATGCCGTAACGTTTCACATACTTTTTCTCTTCTGTCATTCACAGAACAGATATTTTCCTGCTAAACCATATCAGTTAGCATCAACTGTACCAAGAATAATCTGAATATCATATCCGTCACTCACAGTTCCAACTGTTATCTCAGGGTCATTGAAATAAGTTGCAAGATCTTGTCCCATTCCATCTTCCTTAACGATTATCTTTGTTTTTGTCAAAACCTCATCTTTGTAATCGCCAACATTGCCAACAGTATATCCCGCATTTGTAAGTTTTGTTTTTGTGGAGGCTGCAAGACCTGTTATCTTACTGCCATTCAATATAATAATATTCTTTCCTTTTGAACTTACAGTATTGTCTGTACTATCTGAATCATCTGCTTCAGAAGCATTTGATAAATTTTGTGCCTCAGTATAAGTAACTTCGTTATTCACAAGCGAATCAATATATTTCTTACATGCCTTGGTATCTACAGTAAATATTTTTCCATTAAAAGTACCCGGAATTCCCCAATAATGGAAATAATCTACATTCGACTTCTTGTAGCTTTCTATATAACCAATCTTATTATAAACCGTAAGATTTGAATCAACTCTGTCGTACTGTTCTTTTATATACTCCGCGATTTTCTTCTCATCACCTGCAAGATCCTTAAGCTGTTTTATATATGCATCACTTGCAACTGATATTGTCTGCTTCACAGATATTTTTCCTGAAGGAGCAGACGAAGCAGTACCGGTATTGTTGACATCATCCGATTTCACAGTACTCTGTGGCTTGAACTTAATTTTTGTTTTAGCCTCACTATAATGACTGTCATATACTTTCTGATCAAGTACGGTATAATAGCTTATCTTTGTACCAATCATCTGTTCAATAATAAGCTCTCCATATCCAAATGCATCTGCTTCATCATTAAAATAGTCTTTAAGTTTGCTTAAACGTACTATCTGTGGAACTTCCTCATTAACTGTACATAACTTCTGATACATTTCTGTTGGTATCGTAAAATCAGTCTTTGCAGGAATAGTTAAATAATCCATATTGTTAGTTTTAGTATTATATATTTCAAGCATAAGATGTGTGATCTTCTTTCCATCACATACATAGATCAGATTTTTTGATACTTCATCTATCTGCGCATCTTCTATTATATTTTTTATATTATCTGACGATGTTCCAATATTAGTCGAATTATTGGACAGTACCATATACGATATCTTATAACTTGCAAATCCAACGCCAATAATGATTATCAGACCCAGTAATGATTTTAAAAGGCTTTTTACAAACATTTTGGCAACACTGTTTTTCTTCATACCGACACCTTTCTCCATATATTTTTGACATTTTATAACGTTTCTTTACCATATATTTCATATATTTTTCTAAAAACATAGATATTATTATAACAAATATTACTATCCATGTAAAGTCAATGGCTGTTTAAACCATTCATACAGTATGTTATACTAAATCTTACAGAAAGGATGTGGAAATTTATTATGCATAGTAAAAATATCGCTATAACCGGGGCTTCAAGAGGTATCGGAAGAGCAATTGCATTGAAATATGCGGAATGTGGTTTCAATGTTGCAATAAGCTGTCTGAAAAATTCAGAAATTCTTAAGGAATTACAGAAAGAAATAAATTCAATGGGAGTTTCATGTATTGCATATACAGGAGACATGGGAAATCCGGACGATGCAGAACAATTTTTTAATGAAATAAGACAGCAATGGGGGCATCTTGATATACTTATCAACAATGCCGGTATCTCTTATATTGGAATCTTTCAGGATATGACTTATGAAGAGTGGAACAGGATCGTAAATACCAATCTGGGTTCAGTTTTTAACTGTAGTAAATGTGCCGTAAAAATGATGCTTACTCCAAAACAGGGTAAGATCATAAATATATCTTCTGTCTGGGGATGTGTCGGTGCATCTACAGAGGTTGCTTATTCTGCAACAAAAGGCGGAATCAACTCTTTCACCAGCGCACTTGCAAAGGAGCTTGCCCCAAGCAATATTCAGGTTAATGCTGTCGCATGTGGTATCATAGATACTGAAATGAATGGTTTTCTTGAACCGGAAGAGCTTGACGCTATACTTGAAGAAGTTCCTGCCGGACGAATGGGAAGACCACAGGAGGTTGCAGATTTTATATACAACTTAACTGATGGCAATGATTACCTTACAGGACAGGTTATCAGGTTTGATGGCGGATGGATATAAGAAGAAACCGCTAATAATATATGATTTACAATCTATACAAAAAGGCAATGCAAACGCATTGCCTCTGCAAGAATCGCTTTAGCAATTCTTTTTAGCTTCTTACCACTATATATAGATTATCTTCTGACTTTACATGTCTACATAAAATTCTTTGGTTCGTATAATTTCTTCTGGAACTTCTACTCCATCTTTTTCCCAGATCTTAAATTTCAGTTCATAGTCTTTTTTCTTTTTGCCACGTTCTCTTATAAATCTTGCCATGGCATCTCTGAATAATGGCTGTTCTACTATACTTTCACGCACAGATGCCCTGAAAGGACAATACGTTGCCATAATCTCTCTTACCGGTTTGCTAAGTGTAAGCCCTCCCTGTGCCTCATGTTTTATCCAGTTCTCATAATCTATTACAAATACTTCTCTTGTATTATTCCTGCTCTTCTGTATCTGCATTTTGAGCTTGTCTTTCTTATCATCTGACAGATCCCTGTTCTTACGATAAAACTGAATAAAATCACTATATTCACTTGTAAGCGATTTTATCTGAATATTGTTCCAGGAAGCCCCCTGCATAGTTCTGCAAAGCTCCCATCTGAATCTTCCAAAAAGTTTGATCATAACAGAATCCAGATCTGTATCCAGAAAATACGGCAACAGGAATCTTCCTTTGGAATTTCTTCTTCGTCCGCTTAATTCCTGCCACATAACACCATTGCCTCCCAAAGCCGGGAATAATATTACATCCGGGAACACTTCTTCAACAATATATTCTTTTTGGAATCTATCCTCACCTTCTTTAAATATTCTTTCCCTATAAAATGCTGAATAGTCAATTTTAAGCAGCCTTTGAACAGCACCATTGATTCTGTCTTTTGATAAATGAAGCCTTTGTAATGATCCTGTACATCCATCTGTATGTAGAAATGGCACAAATATTGAAATCTGACCATTTATCAGACGATGATTTGCCTTAAACATATTGTTAATCTCATAATCAAGCTTAGCCATTCTGTCAACAGCAAGCTGCCTTTGCTGCTCCTCTGTAATTCTTCCTGTCTTACGCATATCTCTGAGATTTTCTTCATAGTCCATATCAAACTCACTTTTGGATGGTTCCTTTGTACCATTTGCTATCTCTGTGAGCCACTCTTTCATATTGTATACTTTGCATGAACCGCTTCCCGAATCAAAATCATCTATAGACAACAGTTCTTCCAACAGTTCTGTTGTCAAAAGCTTTTCGCTTATAAATCCGTATTTAAGGAATAAATCTATTATAAGAGGTGTATTTTCTGATGACCTGTAATCCTTTAAAAATACTTTCTTATATAAATCATAGTATATCTTCGCTATTCCTCTTCTTATCGCTCTTGCATCGTCTTCTGTTGATGCCTTGTCAGGTAATGCTGCAAATTCTTCAATATATTTGATAAATTCTGCTGCAACAGCATCCTCAAGTTCTGCATACCCGACAATATATGACAATGCCCCATCAAGTTCTTCAACACTTACCTGTGTCTCTTCTGTAAGTGCAAATTCTGCAATGTCATCTCCTGCATTTGAATCCCCGTTGCCATTCAACAGATCAAAATATGCATCTTCCATAAACTCATGGTCTATCTCAAGGTCTATATGACATTTTTCATATAGAAGATTTTCTGTAGAATTAACATGGTCTATAACATCATCAAATAATGACATTATATCTTTTGTGTCTTCCTGCATATGCTGCATAGTTGTGGCAAGCTGCCATACTCCCATATATAAGCTACGGTCATCTTTTATCAAAGGCTTACTCAGACCCTTTATATATTCAGCATTTTCCTCACACTGCTTTATCAAAACATTTATAAGTTCTATCTGTTCTGATACATTATATAAAGCAATTGTTGTATTGTATCCAAAAAAACTCTTCTGAATTTCTGCTGGCACTTCACAACAATTCCTATAATATACAACCTTATCTATATCTATATCTTCTCCTCCATCATACATATCAATAGATGAAAGAGATCTAACAGGTGCAGCCTTGACTCCTGCCTCTTCTGCTATTTCAAGATACTTTTTTTCACCTTCTGTGATAAAATTATATAAATCATCCGATACGCTTTGCAGGCTCTCATATATATTGGATAACTCTCTTATGTATTTACTAAGAGTTGATACCATAAGTACTGAATAATCCTTATTGACCTTTACAACCGCTCTGATAGTCTGAGAAAAATCAGACGCTGCAAAAGCATACACAACTGAATTAGTATCTGCCTCATATGTAACCTGGTGTTTTCCATGTGCAAGATCACAAATTCCAAGAAAATTTCCCGAACCAACTACTATATTTACACCCTCTGTATGAATACGCACTCTGCCTTTAACCACAAGACACATCGAGGATATCTGCTCACCCTTAACATATATCTCTGTACCCTTTAAAATTTGATTAATACTATTTATTTTCAGTTCTGCTTTCAAGCCCGCTCCTCCTCGCAATTATACCGAGTTATAATTATTTTCAAAATGTCAAAAGCCCCTCCGGGGCTTATCCGCTCTTTTAATCTTTTATTCCACACAAATTATACCTTGTAAAAGTAACAAGTGCAAGAAATTTTAAGAACAAAAAGGCAAAAGAAGTAACAGTTCAGCCTATCATTTCTTCAATTCATAAACCTGCCAGCTATGCTGTCAGTCGCTGCTGCGCAGCTTTTGTTTATTTCATTTCAGAAATGAAAGGCTATTCCACCATAAAAATATAATAGGCAATACAATGAGCAAGCTCAAATATTGCCTATTATATTTTTATGGCTGAACTGTTACCAAAAGAAAAAACTGGCTAAACCAGTTTTTGTGATAATTTTATATTTTAATCCGTGCATCTTGTTTCGTAAATAACCCTGCGGACGTTACCTAAGCAGTTTGCTCGGTCCCGGCAACCTTGCGGCACACGAAAGGTCTCACTTAGTGCTGCTAGGTTCCCCTCCTGACACGGTTCATGAGTTTCCATTGCGCAAGACCAAGACGTCAACGCCACTTACAAAGGGCAGCTCCACAAAAATCAAGTCCTAGACAAGACATCACCCCTGCTATAGCGGATTGCAGGTACAGGGCACCGCTATCTCCCCGGCTAGCACGGAAGTATTAACTTTTATATATGGCTTTAATTATAATATAGCTGTAAAGCCGATACATCATCTAATTATATAGACAGCTATCTTTGATGTCAAGTACCAAATTTTCCTGAATCAATTTCGATGTTTCTCCTCTTTCTTACGCTTTCTGAGATTTTTGAAAAATTCTTTCATCATGGTTCGACATTCTTCTTCAAGCACACCATGTTCAGCTTCTACCTGGTGATTAAACTGCTTCACCTGAAACATATCAAGAATACTACCTGCACATCCTGCCTTTGGATTCATCGCCCCTATAACTACTTTTGGAATACGAGCCTGAACGATTGCACCTGCACACATAGGACATGGTTCAAGTGTAACGTACATCGTACATTCTTCCAGCCTCCAGTCTCCAAGCTTTTTGCTTGCTTTTTTTATTGCCATGATCTCGGCATGTGCAAGTGTACTTGAATCTATATTTCTTCTATTATATCCTCTCGCAATTATTTTATCTTCATGCACTATAACACAGCCAATCGGAACTTCATCTATCGCTGCTGCCTTTTTCGCCTGTCGTATTGCCTGTGCCATATATCTTTCATCATCATTATTGTATCTCATATCATGTCCTGCCTTTTGTATTTATATGCTTATCCTATCAGAGTACCTAAGAATCAGCAACCAATAAGTAAATACTTATCTGTTCCACGCATTTCTTGACTGACAGCGATTATTGATGCATACTAAATCATAGATCTGGTTGTCAAAAACCGGATCCTCAATAAATTTGTTATATGGAGAGAAATTATGCTTATATCCTATACAACCAGCCGGCTTGTTCTAAGTGTATTGCAGCCATCACAGGCAGACACTGTTCTCAGCTTTTATGAGAAAAACCGTACATTTCTGGAAAAACACGAACCTCTTCGTCCGGCTAATTTTTATACATATAATTACCAGAAGACAAACCTTTCATGTGAGTATAATGCATTTTTTAAATGTTCATATCTGCGTTATTGGATTTTTCCCAAAGAAGATACATCTTCTCCAATAGGAACAATATGTTTTAGTAATTTCAAAAAAGGTGCATTCTGTAGCTGTATGGTTGGCTACAAGCTTGATGAGGATTTTTGCCATAATGGATATATGTACGAGTCGCTCTCATTTCTTATCCCACTTGTATGCAGAGACTGCAAAATGCATCGTGTTGAGGCTATGGTTATGCCCGATAATAATCCTTCTATCAGCCTTTTAGAACGACTTAATTTCAATAAAGAGGGTCATTTAAAAGACTTTGCACAGATCAATGGCAAATGGGAGGATCATTATCTTTATACATATATTAATGAAATGAATCCCTTATAAGAAATCTACTCTAACAACATCAGCCAGTATCCAAAAGCACCACAGCACAGTTCTTCAGTTCCTATCGCCTGAAATTCACTAAATGAATACTCACGCGCCGCCTTGTCAGCCTTTTCATTATATACTCCCGGTACTCCTATAGCATATTTTCCATCTTTAAGCTTTGCAAATATCAAATGCCGGTAACAATAATAGCCATGAAGTAAAAATCTGTTGTTGGATAAGGACCATTTATTTACAGGCAGGCATCCTATGTCCTTTGGCTCTATTCTTACACTCTTAACAATATCACCGGACACAAAAGGATACATTACTGGAAACAGTCCAAGCATTCTTTCTCCATAGCCTGCTGTCCCATTATATGGACACTTATCACATGACATGACCTTTTCTTCTATACATGTCGTATCATTATCAATATATTCTGCTGTCTGTATCTCCTGTTCTTTTTTATCTGAAGATTCATCCTCGGATTCTTTTTCTTCATTTGTCTGCTCAATCTCTTGTCCGGGTACTTCTCCTGTGTCATCCCTTCTTTCTAATGATTCCTCAGCTTCATTTACTTCCTGATTTTGTTTTACGTCATTTATATGCTTCGTCATCTCGCCAATATAAATATTATCCTTATTCCACGTTGTTCCATAATACTCCCTGTCTGATATATATATTAACGCCCCGTCAAAATCTTTAAATGAACAGCCACTTCCACATACATTATCTATCTCTGTATCAATACGGCATCCAAGACTTCCTGAGCGATATATGAGTTTTCCGGCAGTTATATATTCTATCCCTGTAGAATTTTGTTTATAAAGCCAAACTTCAGGCATTGATGGCAGTTCAATTGTACGCATCTGAAGCACTATACGGCATCCCTGTCCTTTTTGTTCAATTCGTACAAATCCTATGTTCTGTCCCTTTTCGCCCACCACATACTGATACATGTAAGAAACCATTCTTTTATACTGACTCATATTACTCCTCATTTCTGCGCACGTTTTTTGCGCATAACGAGTTTGTGTCAAGTGCGCACAGACACAAATCTCGTGTGTGAAAAATCTTTCATATATGGATTTTTCACACTATTTCTCCATCTGTCCAATACTATTGTTGTATTTATCCTGCTTAATTTACTTATTGGCGCATAGCTTGACAGCACTTATTAAGCTTACGTCTGTACAATAACATCATATTCATGCTCCATATGCAAATAGAACAAAAAATTGGACTTTTTTTATCGGCATGTTATAATAACACACAGGCTTACATGTACTCTCTGAATATGACACCCGGAGAGTACATATTTACTAATAATTGGAGGTAAATATACTATGAGTGAAAATTGCAGTCATGACTGTTCAAGCTGTGGAGAATCATGTGCAAGCCGTGATCCTAAGAGCTTCCTTGAGAAACCACATGCTAAAAGCAGTATTAAAAAGGTAATCGGTATAATAAGCGGTAAAGGTGGCGTTGGTAAATCAATGACATCAGCAATGCTCGCCGCAAGTTTTCAGAAAAAGGGACACCATACAGCCGTACTTGATGCTGATATAACAGGACCTTCTATCCCAAAATCATTTGGCATAACAGAACATGCATACGGTGATCAGGAGGGAATTTATCCTGTACTTTCAAAAACAGGTATTCAGACTATATCCGTAAACAATCTTCTTGAAGATGCAACTGACCCTGTAATATGGAGAGGTCCTGTAA
>CAZFFA010000029.1:0-17717 GCA_964517955.1 uncultured Jutongia sp.
AAAAAACAATGGCAGATACATATACAAGCTTGTCACATGACATAAGAACTCCTTAACATCCTTAGACGGGTATTTTCAACTGCTTGCAGACAGTGACAAAGAGGAACAGAAGCGTTATATAATGATTATTCAGGATCGTATCATAAGTCTTAAGGATATGCTTGAAGAGTTATTTACATTTGCTAAACTTAAAAATGATTCTTATGAGTTTGAACTAAGTAAATGTAGTGTAAGTAAGATTGTAAAGGATACTGTTTTTTCTTATTATGATGAATGGACCAATAAAGAGATTAAACCTGAGATAGATATATGTGATAAAATACTTTACGTAAATGGCAATGAACAGGCTATAAGGAGAACATTGCAAAATATCATAAAAAATGGTCTGGATCATGGGAAAAAGGATATAGTGATTTCTTTATATCAGGAAGAGGACAATGCAGTACTTACTGTAAAAAATTATGTGGAAAATACAAAAGATATAGATGTTTCACAGGTGTTTGAGCAGTTTTATAAGGCAGATATTGCAAGGGCAAAGCAGTCAAACGGACTTGGATTGTCAATTGCCAAAGAGTTTGTAGTGCGCATGAATGGAAATATTACTGCAAAGACAGAAGAACATGAGTTTATAATCAGAATAGAACTGCCAATTCTACATGAATTATGATAAAATATGATAATGCAGGGGTCGAAAGCAGATAGCAATCCGTAGCATACAATATAATTGACAAAAACAGTAACAGACAGCTTTTATGAATGTAAGAAATGAAAGACGGGACTGTTACCCAAAAGAGGTGCAAAGTGATCTTATTTGATAATCCGGATTATGACAGATTTTTTAATCCGTTATGCTGTAAAAATAAAAAGATATATTATGAATGTATTGTAAAACTTATAGAAAAGTCAAAGCAGGTAACACTGCTTTATGAAACAGATGCGAGAGATACTCTTACACTGTATTTTCGTAATCTTGCCTATGCAGTTGAAGATGAAGAAAACAGTGACGATGGAGACGAGGATATCAGCAGCAAAAAGTCTGAAACAGAAAATGCAAGTGCTGTGCTAAGGTATTTCAGGCATTGTGGCTGGATTTCAGAACGTGAGCTTGGCAGAAATGGTGACAATATCGCAACCGTGATGCCATATTGCAGACAGATAATAGATTCTATAGAAAGAATATTTAATAGGGATAACAGGGCATCGTTGACCAATCATATATTTTCGATATATGATACGTTAAATTCTGCATTTAATAATGAGCATGGAAGAACATTAAGACCATATTCCAATATACTTATGCCTGTTTCAGACAATGTATCTGATCTTAAAAATGAACTTCTTATATTGAAAGACAGTATTCGTTCTATTATGCGTATTGTTATAAAGATGACAGAGAGCAATGAGATGGGGCAGTTTTTAATTAAAGATGAGATGATGAAAACATTCTTTAGTGATTATTTCTTTATAATGAAGGACGGACTGATACCGGGATATATCGAAGAAATTGAAAAGATGTTAAGGCGCATAGTTTCTACGGAAGTTTATGAAAAGATGATAAAAGAGTACAGGGAACTTAATGATGTGTCCGAAATAACGGCAAGAGAAATTGTTGAGGGACAGTTTGCAGAGGTTAAGAACTTTATCAGCTATGACTATGTCAAAGAGATGGACTATATCGATAAGAAGATAAATAATTACTACAGTCTTTACTCTACACGAATCATGATGGTACTTAGCAACAATGTAAATATGCAGAATTATCTCAATAGTTTTCTTCTGAAGATAAAGGATTTTGAACCAGATGAGAGGAACAGTGCACTGGAATCAATTGATGAATTTTTTAAAATTAAGTCATATAAAAACATAGGCCGTAAATCTATTGAAAGAAGAAAAAAGAGTAAGCCGAATGAAAAAAGTGCACTTGTTGTTACAAGTGATATATCTGATGAGGAGAAGGCGAGACTTACGAATGAACTTCTTCATGAATATCCTGACAGATATAGTGTATTGCAGGCGGCAGAATATTTTGAAAATGTATTGGGTGCCTGTGAAAGCATTATTCCTGATAAAAATATTGTAAAGAGCAGAGATGATGCAATGATGATAGCAGCAGGAATAATATATTCAGGATCACAGGATTTTCCGTTTGAAGTTGAATTTTTAGATGGAATGATTGATACGGAAGCTGCAAGGATTAGTAACGTAAAGATAAAGAGGAAGAATTAGATGAGCGATATTAGGTTGAATTTGGTTGTAAAAGAAGAAGATAATACATTATTTAAGCGTTGTGTCAGAAAGCTTCTTGATTCAACATTTATAGTTGGGGACAAGGATGAAAAACTATATTCATTTGCAGCAAGGGAGTCAAACAGGCAGGATATATCAGATTATCTCAGAATGATTGGATTTGATGTGTTAGTTGACACTAATGTAAGAATTGCAATGCTTAAGCAGTATGAAGCCGATGAGGAAACAGTTGGTCTTAAGAATGCCAATATAGTTAGATTTTCTATGGAGCAGTATCATATACTTCTTGTTCTATGGGAGTCATATCTTGAAAATCTAGGTTATAGTGATGAGAATGTGATCACAAAGGGTGATCTTATTGATAAATTAAAGGCATATGATGTAGATGCAGAGAAGAAAGACCTGCTGGCAGCAATGAAGTTATTCAGAAAGTATGATCTTATTGATTATGATACAAAGGACAATTCGGAAGATGCAGTTATAACATTATATCCTTCTCTCCAGTTTGGATGGGATATTTCACAGTTCCAGACAGTTACAAAAGAGTATATGAAAGATGATGAGCAGGAAGAAGATGATATGGAAAGTACAGAGGGGGATGAAGAGTAGTGATACAGTTAAAAAAGATAAGACTTATCAACTGGTATGGATTTAGTAAGATTACAGTTCCCGTTGGTGCATTTACTCTTATAGCGGGTAAAAATGGTAATGGCAAATCAGTTTTACTTGATGCTGTAAAATATGCATTGTATGGTGATACGGTTTTTAATAAATCTACAGAAAATAAGGGAAGCAGAACAATTCCTTCTTACACAAGAGGACTTCTTGATGCTACAGCAGGTTCATATATGAGACCTGCTGATAAAATGCCAAATGTATATACACATATAGTTCTTGAAATGTATGAAGAGGACTTTGAAAGGTCATTTATACTTGGTACGGTCATTGAGACAAATTCAGCCAATGGAGTTGTAACACAGAGATATGTTATGGAAGATATAAGTCTTGATGAAATTGAACATACCAACAAAATTGATGAGTTTGAATATGTCTATAATGCTTCTGACCTTCAGAAAAAGTATGGCTTAAAGATGTATTCTGCCATAGAGGGTCTGTCTAAGTTTATGCAGAGAACGGGACTCAGGCTGAATGAAGGTCAGTTGTCTACATTCAGGAGAAAGCTCAGAAGTATAATGTCATATGATCCGGATGCAAAGATTGACCAGTTTATAAGGGAAAGTGTACTTGAAGAAAAGAAAGTTGATTTTTCAAAGCTTGTTGAAACAAAGAACAATATTGATAATCTGACAAGCACATTTGAGGTTATAGACAATGAGATAAAAGAGCTTGATGGAATAATTACATCATTTGATGAACTTAGAAAAGCAGAAAATATTATATTTGAGGATGATGTAAAGCTTGTTTACAGACGTTTCTTAAAATATAAAAAGCAATTGGAAGAAACATCCCAGAAGATTGATATAGCCAAAAGACAGATTGAAGAAGACGAGAAAAAATTAGAAGTTATACAGGAAAAAGATAGAAAAATACGTAATGATCTTAACACTGCCCGTAATAATCTTGATTCTATGGACTGTTCAAAGGCGATTAAGGAAGCGGAAATTGCACTTTCTGAAATTGATAAAAAGAAGAAGATTATTAATAAGCAGAAGCAGGAGCTTCTTGATTTTCAGACAAGGGTTGGAGAGCTTCTTGCGTGGCTCAGTGATGAAAAAATCGAGGTGGAATCAAAACAGATATTGTCATCACTGACGCTTGACTCATATGATAATGCACAAAAGGAAAGTACCGTTAAAGTATTCCGTAAGAAATTAAAAAGCCATAGAGATGAAATTATGGTTGAAATTTCAAACTTGCGTGATGCAATAAAGAAAAATTCCGATGAACAGAATAAAAACCAGCGTATCATAGATGACTGTGATGCAAAGAAAGCAAGTTTTTCAGAAATTCCTGATTATGTTTCATTGAAAGATGAGATAAATAATGAGTTTAAAAAAAGAGGGATTGAGTCTGAGGCAAGATTTGCATGTGAATATGTTCTTGGGCTTTCTGATGAAGCATGGCGTGATGTTATAGAGGGCTATCTTGGACAGAGAAGATATACTATTCTCGTTGAGCCGGAATATTATGATATAGCAGATGATGTGCTTAATTCATCAAAGAATAAATATGCTCATTTATTCAATACAAAGCTTCTTATGAAGAAGGATATATCCCCGGAGGAAGATTCTGTTATAAACTTCATCGATATAAAAAATCCTGTTGCACAGAAATACTTTGAGTATCAGCTTGGAAGATTTCACGCTGTTACAATAGATAATGTCAAAAATTTTGAGAACGCCATGTCGGTAGAGGGCAGGATTTCCAACGCAATGGACAGTTATTTTATCCGCTTTGACAGGATAAGATTTTACTGTCTTGGTCAGGAAACAATAAAGCTTAACAGGATGAAAGCTGTCAAGAGACTTGGGGCGTTGAAGAAAGAGCAGGAAGAATATAAGGAACAGCTTGAAATAAAGAAATCAAAGAATTCCTATCTTGATACAGAGATAGAACTGTTTGGAGATTATAACTATGATGCATGTCTTGACTACGATAATGTTATTCTAGAATACAGTAAGAAAGAAGCAGAGTTAAAAAGTTTACAGGAAGCTCAGAAAGACAACATGGAATATATGCAGCTTACAAAGCTTGTAACAGATCTTGAAAAAGAGCGTGATTTAGTTGAAAGAGAAATGAACGCTGTAAGGGATGACAAAGCAGAAAAGCAGACTGAATTAAGATTAAATGAAAAAGCGCATAATGAAGCAGAAGAAAATATGAAAACTTCCGATAAGCAGTTAAAAGAATATAAGTTTAAAAATCCTCTTGTATACGAGGATGCTGTAAATGACTATGATACTTATATTGCTTTTGGAATGACAGGCAGGGGAGGAGTATTAAGCGACAGGGCTCATGCAGAGAAGGTGCTTCGTGATGCAGGAGAAAACCTGATAAGCCGTCAGTCAGCTTATAATGCAGTAAGAACAGAAGAAAACAGGCTTCCGGTGACAGAGGATTCCCAGGCACTCTATCAGAGCAGAAAAGATAAGATATGGGTTGATGACAGACAGGAGATACAGGCAGAACTAAAGAATATGACACAGAGGTATGAAGCTGTATTTAAGAATGAATTTGTTCTTACCGTACTGAAGTCCTGTGAGACAGCCAGATCAGAGCTTAAACTCATCAATGCTGAACTTGCGCACCTGAATTTCAAATCTACATATGAGTTTGATGTAAAGTATGTAAAGGATGGTTCTGATTATGAAAAGATTCTTGAATATGCCAAATTCCTTAAAGAGAGAGAGGAGCTTGGAGCACCGGCAAATCAGAGAACATTTGATGATGTAACAGGTATTTCAGATGAAAAGGGCGAAGAACTTGACGGAGAGATTAAGAAAATTATAAACCGTATAGTTGGAAGTAATGATAAGGAGCAGATAGAACGTTTTGCCGACTATCGTAACTATATGACATACGAGATACTCTTGACCAATGACGTGCTTACAAGATCTAAGCTTTCCAGACAGTCAGGATATAACTCCGGTGCAGAAGTCCAGATACCATATATGCTTATTCTTCTGTCCGCACTTCTTATGATATACAATGATAAGAACAACTCTACAAGACTTGTTTTTATTGATGAACCATTTGCCAAAATGGACCCGGTCAATGTAAAGATCATGCTTGGATTTATGAAAGACCAGAAGCTTCAGATGATTTTTTGTGCTCCTGACAAGACAGAGCTTATCGGCAATGAATGTGAAGTGATTCTTCCTGTACTCAGGACAAGACCTGACCTTATGGAGATGGGAATTGTTGAGATGAAATAAAGTGGTGGGGTAAGTATGGATTATGAAGAAAAAATTCTTAAATGTCTGGTAGAAGGTTACAGAAAAAGCAGGAAAGATGCCGGAAATAATAAGATAAACAGAAGGACAAAGCTTAAGCCTGAAAAATTATACAATAAATATCATGATAACGATGGTGATTTTGAAAAAATATCATTGTTGAATAATGCCTGTAAATCGCTTGAAGAAAAAGGCTTCATTGTTTTGGAGTATGAAACATTTGGAACAGAATTGCAAAGTATATATCTGGCAGATGACAGGATACAGATTGTTGAAAAATATCTGGCAGAGAGCTATGGTTATGAATCAAAAGATAAAAAACTTGAAAAAATGAAAAGTCTGGCTGATAAATACATAGATGCATCGAATATCTGCAGACAGGAATGTGAACTTTTAAACGATAAGGTTAAGAAAAGGCAGGTTTCCAAAAATATTGATGAATTTGAAGATGTATTAAAGGCTGTTTCATTTATAGAGAATAACAAAAAGCCATTGTATCTGCGTGAAGTATCAATGGAAGTGTATCATTCATCAAAGTATTTTGAAGAAAAGACCCTCGATACAGTATGCAGTTTACTGCAAAAATACAATAAAATTAAAACCGATGATACATCAATGAAAGATGAAATACTTGGTATGTACGGAATATCAAGAGAACCACAGAAAATCAGCATAAAAGGCAAAGTAGTCATACGGATGAATGGTATCGATGTTGATATCAGTGCCTTTGACAGAGGCGTTGATTTTGAAATGTCTGAGATTTCAAAGATTGAAAGCATAAAGCTTCTTGTGCCGGTGTTTATGACTATTGAGAACAGGACATCGTATCTTAGATATGATGATAGTGATTCTGTGATATTTTATCTTGGTGGATATGCAAGTCGTGACCAGAGGGATTTTATAAAAATAGTCTGCGAATGTAATCCGGATGCAGAATATCTGCATTTTGGAGATATAGATGCAGGAGGTCTATGGATTCATCATAATTTATGTGAAATTACAGGACAGAATTTTGAGATGTTTTGTATGTCTAAGGAGGAGCTGATGAATCCTGACTATACAGAATGTATTCATGAACTCAGCAAAAATGATGCTGTAAGGCTTAAGAAATTAGGAAAGATTCCGGAATATAAAGAAGTTGCAGAATATATGCTTGATAACAATGTAAAGCTTGAACAGGAGATAATAAGTCTGCGGATGATGCAGAAGTAAGGAAGAAAATATGCTTGAATATATAAGAAAAGAATTGTTTAATATGAAGGATAAAGGCGATTATGCTTCATTTACATCGTCTTTAATTCCAGGATGTGATAATATTATAGGGGTGAGGCAGCCGGAACTCAAAAAATATGCAAAAAAGCTTGTTTGTGAGAACAAAGATTTCAGAAAGCTGCTGGAAGAACCCGATGTTTATTTTGAAGAAACAACTTTGCGTGGCTATATCATAGGTATGGGCACTGCCAGAGAAAAGGACTTTGACAAGGCATTGGACGATCTGAAAAACTTTATACCATTAGTCAGTAATTGGTCTATAAATGATGGGTTCTGCGCAGAATTTAAAATAATGGATTGCTTTAGGGATGAATTTCTGCCATATATAAGAAATCTTGTGGAATCGGGCGGTGAATATAGAGCAAGGGCAGGGCTTATAATGCTTCTTGACCATTATTTAAAAGTTGATAAAGATGGCAATAAGAAGCCAAGAATGAAAAAGGTAACTTTAGCAGATATTGATGATAAGAATATTTCCAAAGATGATGTGAATTATGACGGTATGTATCTTGATGATATATTCTCGATTGTAAATAGAGACTTTTTATGTAATGGTTACTACACACAGATGGCAGCAGGATGGCTTTTGGCAGAATGTTTTGTAACATTTCCATATAAAACATGGCAGTTTATGTCATGTAAGGAAAAGCTTAAGCTTGATCCTGTTTCATATAAAAAGGCTGTAAGAAAGATATGTGAGTCTCTTACGCCTGACAAGGAAGTAAAGGCAGTGGTTAAAAGTCTTCTATAGAAATATATATAAATATATGTTAATCTATAGAAACAGAAAAGGGGGATTAAACAATGAAAAACTTTGTTCAGAAAATTGAGGAAAAAAACTTTAGTACAAGAGAGTATTGTCTTATCGGTGCAGTGCTTACACTTATGGGAATACTTCTTGGAATAATGTTTTCTCCAAAGGGGAAAAGAGTTATTGGAAGTAACAATGGCAACAATAATGGCAATAACAACACAAATAATCTTGGCGATGATCTGTGTGAAGACGAGGAAGAATAAAATATGGGCAGCCTTTATGGGCTGCCTTTTAAGAAGTATGTGATAATGAAAAGGAGTTTGAAAAAATGTTAAGAATTGAACATCTTACAAAAATATATGGAGAAAAGAAAGCTGTAGATGATCTTTCGCTTGAGATCAAGCCGGGGGAGATATATGGTTTTATCGGACATAATGGTGCAGGAAAGACAACTACATTAAAATCTGTAGTAGGAATTTTACAGTTTGACTTAGGGGAGATTTACATAGACGGCAGGTCTATAAAGACGGAACCGCTTGCATGTAAGAGGGAGTTTGCATATATTCCGGACAATCCCGATTTATATGATTTTATGACCGGTATCAAATATCTGAACTTTGTTGCTGATATATTTGGTGTAGGTGAGAAAGAAAGACAGGAGCGTATTCGTAAATATGCAGATATTTTTGAATTAACTGCAGATCTTGGGCAGCCAATAGCATCATATTCCCATGGAATGAAGCAGAAGCTTGCTATAATTTCAGCATGGATTCATGAACCTAAGCTTATAATTATGGATGAACCTTTTGTTGGTCTTGATCCAAAGGCAGCACATTTGCTGAAAGAGATGATGCGTGAAATTTGTGACAATGGAGGAGCAATATTCTTCTCAACACATGTACTGGAAGTGGCAGAAAAGCTTTGTGATAAAGTTGCTATTATAAAGGGCGGAAAACTTATACGTTCAGGCACTATGGATGAAGTTAAGGGAGACGACAGCTTAGAGGAAGTATTCTTGGAATTGGAGGCAGAATAATGGTCAAAATACTTTTAAAGAAACAGATGGCTGAGATTTTCCGAGGCTATTTCTATGATGCTAAGAACAATAAAAAACGTTCATTAATTTCAACTATTTTATTTATTGTTTTATTCGTGGCTATTATGGCAGGGCTGCTTGGTGGTATGTTCACATATTTGTCATTGCAGTTATGTCCATCATTTGCAGCAGTCAATATGTCATGGATGTATTTCCTTATAATCGGAATGATAGCTATTGCACTCGGATCTTTTGGAAGTGTATTTAATACATATTATGGATTGTATATGTCAAAGGACAATGATCTTCTCTTGTCTATGCCAATACCGACAAGAAGTATTCTTATAGCGAAACTGGCAACTGTATATTTAATGGGACTTATGTATTCTGCGGTTGCTATGGTTCCGGCGGCAATTGTATACTGGATAAAAGTTGATATTTCACCGGCTGCAATAATTGGTGGCGTAATATATATAATCCTTATATCAGTAATTGTCCTAATATTGTCATGTGTACTTGGATGGTGCGTGGCAAAGATTAGTACAAGGCTTAAAAACAAAAGTTTTATTACAGCTATAATTTCACTTGTATTTCTGGCACTGTATTATTTTGTATATTTCAAGGCGCAGAATGTGATCAATGAAATTTTACTTAATGCAGCTTTATATGGAAACAAGGTAAAAGACAGTGCATATCCTATGTACTTATTTGGAAGAATAGGTGAAGGTGATGTGAAAGCAATGTTGATATACATAGTGGTTATAGGTGCTGTTTGTGGATTAACATTGTATATATTGTCAAGAAGTTTTATTAAGATAGTAACTTCAAGTGGAAATACAACACGTATTGCTTACAAAGAAAAGAAGGAAAAGAAGAAGGGTGAGCTTGCAGCTCTGTTTTCTAAGGAGATTAAAAGATTTACATCAAGTTCAAATTATATGCTGAATTGTGGTCTGGGATCGGTGACTCTTGTAATTGCAGGCATTATACTTGTAGTAAAGAAAGATGTACTATATCATATGGCTGAAATGTTTGTTGGTAAGTCACAGGCTTCAGAAATGATATGTGTTCTTCTGGCAATAGCAGTATGTATGGTTGCAGCTATGAATGATATGGTAGTTCCGTCTATATCATTAGAGGGAAAAAGCTTATGGATTCTTCAATCTATGCCTGTTGATACATGGAATGTACTTAAGGCAAAGATGGGTGTCCAGCTTGTTCTGACAGGAGTACCTGTTTTGTTTTGTGATATTTGTCTTTTAGTTGTTTTAAAGGGAAGCGTGGCAGGGATCGTACTTTCACTGCTTATACCGGTATTGTTTACATTATTTATAACGTTTACAGGTTTGATGCTTGGTATTTTAAGACCGAATTTTACGTGGACCAATGAATTGGCACCAATTAAGCAGAGCCTTAGTGTAATGATTGCAATGTTTGGCGGCTGGGCTGTATCTATTGCTATGGCAGTACCATATATTTTATATAGTGATAAGATTAATTCGGTATTATACCTTTTACTTATAGCTGTAATTATGATAATATTAGACACAGTGTTATTTATATGGCTTAAAAAAATAGGAACAAAACTATTTTCAAAGCTTGGATAATGCTATAGGAGTAAGTAGTTACAATAAATGCAAAGGAGGGTGTTTATGACAGTAGAGGGAATCAATGGAATAGGTGTGTCTCAGACAGGAAGTTTTGAGACAAATGGAAATGCAAATGCTGATGTGTACACAAAAGGAATTCAAAAACAGATTGAAGATGCACAGCAGAGATTGCAAAACTTATCTTCCAACGAAGAACTTTCAATCGAAGATAAGATGAAGAAAAGGCAGGAGATACAGAAGGAAATTCAAAAGCTGAATCAGGAGCTTAGACAGCATCAGATGGAAAAGCGGAAAGAACAGCAGAAACAGACATCAACCGATTCAGATAGTGTACTGCCTGAAACAGAAAAATTGGATGAAGAAGAGGCTGGAATATCCAAGGAAAGCATGAAAGCTGTAATATCGGCAGATACATCCATGCTTCAGGCGGCTGTTCACAGAAATGTAGCAACAAGCATGAATGGAAGAGCAAGGGTTCTTGAGACTGAGATTAAGCAGGATGCCGGAAGGGGAGCAAGTACAGAAAAGAAAGAGGCAGAACTTGCAGATATTCAGGAAAAAGCCAGCAAGGCAACAAGTGCACAGGCATCAAGTCTTTCAGAGGCATCTAAGAATATTTTAGAGGCTTCCAGGGAGAAGACATCAGGCAATGGAAAAGAAAGTGACAGCAGCAAAAATAATGATAAAGATGTTAGTGTGAAAAACAGTTATCATGTATATAAAAAGATAGATGAGGTTAGTAAGAAAACATCTAAAAAGAAATTTGACTTTTTGGCGTAATTGCATTATATTTAAATGAATACAAAGAGGTATCGATTTTTTCGATGCCTCTTTTTGTATTGAATAGGAAATTGCTCATACAATAGCTGTGTGCAGAGGCAATGCGCTGGCATTGCCTTTATTACTATATAAGATAGAGGTGTAAAAGATGGCAGTTACGATAAGAAGATTATTTCGCAATGCAGAGAAAAATTATCAGGCAAAGCTTATTGCAGGTGAAAATGGACTCAACAGACTTGGAGAATGGACGCATATTGTAGAAGATGCTGAGGTTGCCTGTTTTCTGCATGGTCAGGAGATTGTATTTACGGCAGGGCTGTTATATAAGGGGGATGAATGGCTTTTAGAGTTTACAAAGGCATTGTTTGATGCAAATACAAGTGCATTTGTTATAAATTGTGGACCATATATTTCGCAGATTCCTGATTCTGTGATCAAATTCTGTGATGACAATGATTTCCCACTGTATACAATTCCGTGGAAGATAAGAATGGTTGATATGACCAGAAATTTCTGTCAGGAGATAATAGAAAACAGCAATAACGAAACTAAGGCTGCATCACTTTTTAAGGATATTTTATTTGGTGTGGGGAATGAAGAGACTTTGTGGAATCTTGAAAGGATGGGTTATGCCCAGGATTATAGCTATAATTTTATCTGCGTATCTCTTGAGACAGAATATGGAACAAATCAGTTTCAGGATGAGGTGGATTTTATAAAGAGGACAGCCGAAAAGCTTGCAAAAAAAATACACGAAAAATATCTTTCATTTCGTTATCAGGAGAAAATATACCTTACGCTTGTCGGATATGAAGACGATGAGATAATGCAGTTTGTAGATAAATTTTTTAAGGAATTATCTAAATTTAAGGTACTTCAAAAGGTTCATATAGGTGTTGGAGAAAATCTGGAGGGATTATTACAGCAAAAGCAGAACTTTGACAATGCAGTCAGGACCAATGAACTTGCAATTAAAAGGCGTGAAAGAATTTTATATTATGATGAACTGGGAGTATCAAAGCTTCTTTTTGCAATTGGCGATGAAAAGCTGCTTGTAAGATATTATAACGATACAGTAGGAAAATTAAAAACATATGATGAAGAAAATGATTCAAATCTTTTTGAGTTTATGAAAAATTATCTTGAATGTGAAGGAAGTCCACAGGCTGTAAGTGAAAAGATGTACATACATAGAAACACAGTCAATAACTATCTTAGGAAAGTTGAAAAAGTTCTTGATATCGGGCACTTTGGACTGGAGGAAAAAATGAAACTCTATTTTGGATATCTTGTTGCAGAACTCTGCGACTGATCTGCCATATATAGTGCAATCAGCATATGTAAAAGCTGTATATCCGAATGACTGATACGATATGTCAGGTTATGCGTAATTGGATGTGCATATGCACAAGGTATATTGTTCGTTTGTCCATTGTACGCAAAATTGGACAATGCTATAATACAGCCAAAATTGAAGCTCAGTAAATAATAGTGAGAGCAGAAAAGGAGGACTATATATGGCATATAAATTTATGACACCTGGAAAGACATTTCTTGGTGAAGGTGCATTAGAGTTAGCAGGTGAAGCAGTTAAAGCTTTAGGTAAAAAGGCATTGATCGTAACAGGAAAGATTGTTACAAAGACAGGGCTTGTAGGGAAGCTTACTGATTATCTTGATGAATGGCAGATAGGATATGAAATTTTCAATGATATAACAGGTGAACCTACAGATACAATGATTATGGCGGGTGTGCAGGTTTATAAGAACGCAGGCTGTGATTTCCTTATAGGTATTGGAGGAGGAAGCCCTCTTGATTCTGCGAAAGCGATAGCTGTTGCTGTATCTATTGAAAAAGATTTTAAGGAGCTGATGGGGAAGAACTGTACAGGAGACTTTCCTGCTACTGTTATGATTCCTACAACAGCCGGCACAGGTTCTGAGGCAACAAGATTCTTTGTAATCACAGATACAAAGACGGATGTTAAGATGCTTCTTGGAGGTGAAGATGTTGTTCCTGATGTAGCGGTTGTTGATGCATCATTTACAATGACAGCACCACCATCTGTGACAGCAGCAACAGGTATGGATGCTTTAACACATGCTGTGGAGTCATTTACTTCAAGAAAAGGCAATCCTATGACTGACATGTATGCAAAGCAGGCAATCAGAAGAATATTTGAAAATCTACCAACTGCATGTGAAGATGGTTTCAATAAAAAGGCAAGGGAAGAAATGGTTATGGCTGCGTATGAAGCAGGAATTTGTATTAACAACGCTTCTGTCACACTTGTTCATGGCATGAGCAGACCTATAGGTGCACTATTCCATGTACCACATGGTATATCCAATGCTATGCTTATAAAAGAATGTTTAAGCTTTGCAATGGATGGATGCTATGATAAATTTGCCGAGCTTGGAAGACTTATAGGTGCTGCTACAGATGAGGAGGGAGATAAGGCAGCAGCAAAATGTTTTATAGATGCATTGCAGAAGCTTTGTGATACTATAAAGATTCCTACATTGAAGGAATACGGCATTAATCAGGCTGAATTTGAAAAGAACATGTCGAAGATGGCTGATGACGCTTTGGCAAGCGGAAGTCCTGCCAATACAATTAAAGAAGTCAAGAAAGAAAATATACTTGAAATATATAAAAGACTCTGGTGAGGATGTGATGTGAATGGGCGGAATATTATCATGCATAAATAATGTTCTGATATTTATCATATTGGTTATTCCGGGCTTTTTTGCAAAGAAAAGAGGCTTGATCGATTCAAAACAGATCGATGGATTTTCTATGCTTCTTGTAAATTTTATGTGGCCTGCAATGGTAATAGATGTTATGAATACAACAAAGGTAACAAATGAATTAAAACACATAACATTGCAGACGGGTGCTATATGCTTTGTGATATATCTGCTTAGTGCATTTATCGCGTATTTATATTGGAAGATGCGTGGAGCAGAAAAGACACTTATCGGTGTTCTTGCATTTTGTGTCACATGCAACAATACCGGTTTTATAGGAATGCCATATATACAGGCTTCACTGGGAGATAAGGCATTGTTTATCGCAACTATTGCAGAACTTATAAATGATATCATTATATTTACTGTAGGTGTATTTTTTATGCAGCTTAACAAGAGTGGAAAAAAGACGATAGATTTCAAGTCAATGTTATCTCCGGGATGCATAAGTGTATTTATCGGTTTGCTCATATTTTTTTTGAATATTCCTATTCCTGACTGTCTGGGACAGGCGTTGGGATATATGAGCAGGGCTATTACGGCGATGGCAATGTTTGTTGTTGGAGCTCAGTTAGGAGAAATCAAATTGACAGATATATTCAGGAAAAGATATGTCTGGGAAGTATGTATATTCCGACTGATAATAATTCCTACAGCGGTAATGCTTGTACTTTCTGTACTATTTCAGGGACATGCAATTATTATAAAAGTGCTCACACTGATGTATGCAATGCCTGTAGCTAGCTGTGCATCTGTAATAGTCAGGCAGTACAAAAACGACTATCAGGCAGCAACAAGTTATGTCATGTCGTCCACAGTAGTATTGATGGTAACATTGCCTGTATGGTCGATAGTTGTCAGTGTTATATAAAATAAATTTCGTTGTCATTTTTTGAATACAAAAATGCATAAATGATATAAGATTGATATAAGATTTTAGCTTTTGTGCATTTGAACAAAACATCATGTGCAATGGACTATTGAAAAATGATACATTGGTATCTATAATATAAAATAAATTCGATGCAACGGGGCATTAGAGAAGATAAAAATTCTCTGGTGTCCCGTTTTTCGATATAGCTAAATTCCAAACCCAAAAGGAGGACAAAAATTATGAAGAAAAAAATAGTATCTTTAATAATGGCAGCAACAATGGTAGTAACAATGGTAACAGGATGTGGTGGAGGAAGCAATGCATCATCAGATGCAAAGAAGAGCAGTTCATCAAGTACAGATTATAACAATAGTTATTGCGCAGATGGTAAGCCAAGTGCAAAGCTTACAGAGCTTCGTGAAAAGGGTGTTCTTACAGTTGGTTCATCAGGTGATAGTTACGCATACCTTGATCAGAATACAAATGAATTTTCAGGTATTGATGCAGTAATTATCAAAGAAGTAGCGAAGAGGCTTGGAATTCCAAAGGTTGAGATGAGTCTTATAAACTTTTCGGAATTGATTGTAAACCTCAATGAGGGAAATATTGATATGATTACAGATGGTATGTACGAAAATGCGGATAGAGCAAAACAGATTTATTATGGCAATATCTGGTATACACAGGGTGGTATTCTTGTAGTTCCAGAGGACAGCAAAATTGATGGTCAGGATACATTTGATGCAGGTTCTACAGTGGTAGGATATACAGAAGGAACTATATGGCAGCAGATTGTTGAAAAATGGCAGGAAGATGGTCTGATCAAAGAAGCAAGAGGTACAGGCGACCAGTCATCATCATTAACAGCTTTAAAGAATCATAAGATTGATGCATTCTTATCAGACTCAACAGTTATGGAGGATATGAAGGCACGTACACCGGACGCATTAAAAGGATTAAAGTTTGCTGATAAATACAAAGATCCGGATCTTGCTATTGGACGTATTGCACCTTCAGTATCATTTGATGATATAGACTTTATGAAAGAAGTAAACAATGTAATTGAAGAAATGCGTAAAGAAGGATTTATTGATAAAGCATTTAAAGAATGTGGACTTGATCCATCATTACATCAGGTTGAAGCCGACAAAGTTGAATGTACTGTCAACACAAAGTAATGAGGAAATGAATTATTACGATAAAAAATTATAGAAAAATATAGCGGATATAGTGTAAAAAAATTGTGACGACAAAGGTGTTTTCGCATAAGTGCATATTATTAAATAAAATGCACAGGAAACAGTTTGTCGTCATTATTTTATAGAAAAGGAGTTGTTTTTATGGCACTACTCGAAATAAAAAATCTGGAAAAAAGTTTTGGAGATCTCAAGGTGTTGAGAGATGTCAATTTATCGATAGAAGAGGGAGAAGTCCTTGTACTTATTGGACCATCCGGTTCAGGAAAAAGTACATTTTTAAGATGTATAAATCTTTTGGAGACACCGACAGGCGGTGAAATTATTTATGACGGGCAAAATATTCTTGAACATAAGTTTAACGAAAGAAAATATCGTGAACAGGTTGGAATGTGTTTTCAGAGATTTAACCTATTCCCATTTATGACAGTTTTAAACAATGTTACATATGCACCTGTTCATTTGCTGAAGATGCCGAAGGATCAGGCAAAGAAGGAGGCTATGGAGCTTCTTGATAAAGTTGGTCTTGCTAATAAAGCAAATGTTTATCCCGATACGTTGTCAGGTGGACAGCAGCAGCGTGTTGCGATTGCGAGATCACTTGCTATGAAACCAAGGGTTATGCTTTTTGATGAACCTACTTCAGCACTTGATCCCGAACTTGTTGGTGATGTTTTGGAGGTTATGAGAAACCTTGCCAAAGAGGGAATGACAATGGCTGTAGTTACACATGAGATGGGATTTGCACATGATGTGGCAAACCGGGTTATTTTTATGGAAGACGGATATGTTGTTGAGGACAGCAGTCCTGATGAGATATTTACCAATCCAAAGAATGACAGAACAAGAGAGTTCTTATCAAGGGTTTTAGCAAAGTAACTTTGAGAATTATTATAGAAAAGAGGTAGCCTATGAGAGTATTGGAAAATTTAGATTTTGCCAAAGCATGGAGAGAATTAATGCCGAAACTTATGGGGCAGGCTTTGCAGATCGTTTTATTTGTTTCGATTGTTTCTTTTATACTGGCAATTATATTAGGTTTTATACTTGCACTTGGAAGATTGTCAAAAAATAAAGTATTATCCGGAATTATTTTAGTATTTCAGGAAATAATCCGTGGTACACCGCTTCTAGTTCAGCTTGTATATATTTATTATGCAGTTCCGCTATTTGTTGAGATTATAGCTTATTTTTTAGGAAATCCAAATTATATATTCAACATGTCAGCGATAACAGCAGGTGTTATAGGTATGACTATTAACTATGGTACATATCTTTCAGAGG
>CAZFFA010000030.1:0-17687 GCA_964517955.1 uncultured Jutongia sp.
TTTATTAAGTTATTTCGTTCCGAGGGTTTAGCTCGGAGAATCTGACAAAGTAATTATTTTCAAGGAGGAATATAAAAATGGCAAATGTTGATTTAACAAAGTACGGAATCACAGGCACAACAGAGATTATCCACAATCCTTCATTTGAGGATCTCTACAAGGAAGAGACCAAAGAAGGTCTTACAGGCTATGAAGTAGGTCAGGAGACAGAGCTTGGTGCTGTTAACGTTATGACAGGTATTTATACAGGTCGTTCTCCTAAAGATAAATTCATCGTTATGGATGAGAATTCAAAGGATACAGTTTGGTGGACATCTGATGAGTATCCTAATGATAATCATCCTGCAAGCAAGGAGACATGGGAAGCCGTTAAAGAGATTGCTAAGAAAGAGCTTTCTAACAAGAAACTTTTCGTAGTAGATGCTTTCTGTGGTGCTAACGAAGATACAAGAATGGCAGTTCGTTTCATCGTTGAGGTTGCTTGGCAGGCACATTTCATCAAGAACATGTTCATCCAGCCAACAGCAGACGAGCTTGAGAAGTTCGAGCCAGATTTCGTAGTATATAACGCTTCAAAGGCTAAGGTTGAGAACTACAAGGAGCTTGGTCTTAACTCAGAGACAGCTGTAGTATTCAACATCACAAGCCGTGAGCAGGTTATCATCAATACATGGTATGGTGGTGAGATGAAGAAGGGTATGTTCTCTATGATGAACTACTACCTCCCACTTAAGGGTATCGCTTCAATGCACTGCTCAGCTAACACAGATATGAACGGTGAAAACACAGCAATCTTCTTCGGTCTTTCAGGTACAGGTAAGACTACACTTTCAACAGATCCTAAGCGTCTCTTAATCGGTGATGACGAGCATGGTTGGGATGACAACGGTGTATTCAACTTTGAAGGTGGCTGCTACGCTAAGGTTATCGACCTCGATATCGAATCAGAACCAGATATCTACAATGCTATTAAGCGTAACGCACTTCTTGAGAACGTTACACTTGATGAGAACGGAAAGATTGATTTCGCTGATAAGAGCGTAACAGAAAACACTCGTGTTTCTTACCCAATCGATCACATCAAAAACATTGTACGTCCTATCTCTTCTGCACCAGCAGCTAAGAATGTTATCTTCCTTTCTGCAGATGCATTTGGCGTACTTCCTCCAGTATCAATCCTTACACCAGAGCAGACACAGTACTACTTCTTATCAGGATTTACTGCAAAACTTGCTGGTACAGAGCGTGGAATCACAGAGCCAACTCCTACATTCTCAGCTTGTTTCGGACAGGCATTCTTAGAGCTTCATCCTACAAAGTATGCTGAAGAACTCGTTAAGAAGATGGAAAAGAACGGTGCTAAGGCTTACTTAGTAAATACAGGATGGAATGGTACAGGAAAACGTATCTCAATCAAAGATACTCGTGGAATCATCGATGCTATCTTAAACGGAGATATCTTATCTGCACCAACAAAGCAGATTCCATTCTTCAACTTTGAAGTTCCTACAGAATTAACAGGTGTTGATACAGGTATCCTTGATCCTCGTGACACATATGCTGATGCTTCTGAATGGGAGACAAAGGCTAAAGATCTTGCTGAAAGATTCATCAAGAACTTTGCTAAATACGAAGGAAATGATGCTGGTAAGGCATTAGTTTCAGCTGGTCCTCAGTTATAATTCGGACTTAAATTGATAATTTATAAGATTAATATATTTAATTGTGTGCTATGCACAAATAAATTTGAATCTTAAGCCAAAAAAGGAATGAAGGTATCAACTCTTCATTCCTTTTTCTTTTAATCCATTTTTTAATCCACTTGCTTTAATCTATCCTTTAATCTATCCTTTAATCTATCCAAAATCTTTACAACATCTGAATTATTTCCACCACAAAAGCCGCCACGCATGATGCAACGGCAACAAGCAAAAGGCTTTTTCTCCTGTATGCAAAGACAAGGCCTACTATAGTTCCTGCTATACCGGAAGCTATTCCATCCGTAGAATAGATTATAGCCGGAAATGTCATAGCACCAAGCACAGCATATGGAACATATGCCAGAAATGATTTAATAAATACATTCTCAACCTTTCCTCTGCAAAGGGCAAGAGGAATTGCTCTTATTAGATATGTAACACCTGCCATAACTGCAAGATATATAAAAAACTTTTCTACAGGCACTATTCATCACCTCCTGTACTCTCTTCATCTTCTTCAACTACCGGATACAAAACTGCACCGATGGTTGATGCCACAACTGCACATATAATTATGACAAAACCTGATGACAATTTATTGATGACAGGTATCCACTTGAAACAACAGCTTAACACAACGGCTATGATAATAACTTTCAGACACCTGCTGTCATTTCTTGCCTGCGGTATAATAATTGCAAGAAACATTCCATAGATAGCAATTCCAAGAGCATTACTTACTATATCCGGCAAAGCTCCACCAAGGACTGCTCCTGCTGCCGTTCCAACTGCCCATCCAATATAGGCTACTCCAATAAGACCTGCCATATAATACTTACTTATCGACTTATTACGGCTTACAGATACTGCAAATATCTCATCAGTTACACCAAAGCCCGTTGCAAGTCTTGTCAGCATATTAAATCCTCTATCCACTTTTTGGGACAGTGATATTGACATAAGTGCATACCTTAAATTTATAACGAACTGGGTAAGTGCCATTTCTACCAGACTGCCACCGGCTATCATTATATCAAGTCCGGCAAACTGACCTGCAGATGTAACATTTGTCATAGATATCAGAAGAGCCTGCCACCACGTCATTCCTGCCGATACCGCCATCAGACCAAATGTGAAGCTTACAGACACATATCCCAGTGCTATAGGTATGCCATCATGCATTCCCCGTTTTAAATCTTCTGTTTTCATATAATATTCCCTGTCTTTTGTTATTTATTTTGACACCTTAATTTTTATAGATAAACTGTACCACAGCATATGCTTTTCCATCAACCCCATTAAGCGATACAAATACTTCATTCTCTGTCTTTGTAACTACCGGAACTATCGTATCTCCAAGCACAGCCTGTTTCTTATATTCTACACGAAGCTCCTTTACCCTTCTTTCATCCTTTGCCGCAAACATAGCCATTCGTACATACTGACCATTGTTTACATGAAGATTTGTATCAAGATGATACTCTTTTACCTGAAAGCTCTCCATCTCTTTGCCACCTTCAGGCACTTTTATCTTACGTGGTGCATAATCCATCTCAAGCGGCTCATTCTTTCCATAGACATCTCCATGCTCTGGTGTAACTATCATAGGTCTGCCCTTTTTCATATCCATGAGAACCCAAAGTGAATTGGCTATAGCAACTCTGCTGCCATCCTCTTTTGTTATCAGAAAATTTCGGTGACCAAACATCTTTTCATAACCATACGACTGCGTTCCTATCGTAATATGTTCCCCCATAAATGGATAATCATCTATAACAATCTGCCACGAATTAAGAACCCACATAGTCTGTGTCCTTGTCAGAAATTCAATTCCAACCCCCAGATCTTCTGACTGAAAATTAGTGCAATCCTGCATATAATTTATAATTCCATCAAGACTTAATCTTCCATCTATATCGGTTTCACTATATCTAACTCTGCTATCAAACGTATACATACTTACCTCCATCATCTATATTACAATGAATAATTAATAATTGATCTAATTTTCATTGTACTAGCCAATCAGTACCTTTTTACCCTCAAAAGCAAAACCATATTTTCTTATATTATCTTCCTTAAATCCTTCTGCTATGAGATCTGCCGCATACCCTTTTTCCTCAATCTGGTCAAGAGCCGACTTAACTGTATCTTCAAGAGAAGATTCTCTTCTCTTATTAAACACCTTAAATTCTATAATAATGGCAGTTTTTTTCTTGTCTTTTGGCTCTATCATTATATCATATCTTCCAAAACCACTCTCTCTATTGGATTTTATGACATAATCCGCTGCAAGATCTACCATAAGTCCAAGTACAAAACCATGATAAAAACGTTCAGGTTCATCAACAGATGGTCCATTACCTGTATCAAAATAACTAAAACTTTGTAGTGCCATACGATTCATAAATACATTCATCGCTTCTAAGTCATCACTTAGCATCGCTTCCACAAAATCATTGTAGCTTTCATCCGGACCATTAAACCATGAATAAATCATACGCTCAAACATTCGTTTTACTTCAAGATTGGTCAGCATAAGCTCATACTTTGGATAACCACTTATAAGTTCTTCTTCCGATTCTCTTGAGACCACCTTCAAATAACCACTTGCAAGAAGAAGACTCCAGATTGCAACTGAACTGTTGTCAAGCTGATCATATACAATCTGTTCATCTATAGGGCATGATATAACTTCACCATTTAACAACGATTCAAATGTCGTTTTTATACGTCTGTTTCCTTCTCTTATAAGCTTACCTGCAAGACTGTTACTGCTGCTGTTCGCCCAATAGGTATCAAACTTTCCCTTATCTAAAAAATTTAATATAGACCATGGATTGTAAATATCTTTATAACTTCCAAATATAAAACCATCATACCATCTCTTTACTTCGTCTTTTTTATCCCCGTATCCATACTCATCAAGAACCTTAAATACTTCCTTCTCAGTAAATCCAAATGCTGTTGCATATTCATCAGATGTAGTTGTTACAACATTCAGATTATTAAGGTCAGAAAAAATCGACTCTTTACTAACTCTCGTAATTCCCGTCATAACAGATCTTGCCATAAATGGATTTGTTTTAAAAGTAGAATTGAATAGACTTCTTGTAAAAGCTACAAGTTCTTCCCAGAAACCATACACATACGCTTCCTGCATCGGCGTATCATATTCATCAAGAAGAATGATAACCTTTTTGCCATAGTATCTGCTTAAATAGTCTGACAACTGATAAAGTGAGGATGTCATATCGCTGTCTTTTACATCTTCCGACAAAATGCGCTCAAAGTATTGTCTGTCAGCATTTGTTAATACATCACTTTCTTTTAGAAAAATATTTTTGATATATAAATTCCTGATTATCTGACATATCTTATCACGCGTAGATATATAATTTATCTCCTTTACCCTCGCAAATGACAGACTTATCACCGGATATGTTCCCTGAAGCTTCTTATACTTCTCCTCATTCCATATAGAAAGACCTTCAAACAAATCTTCCCTATCAGCATAATCCACTGAAAAAAACTGCTCAATCATACTCACATTAAGTGTTTTTCCAAATCTTCTCGGGCGTGTGATAAGAGTTACACTGTCACCACTCTCCCACCATTCTTTTATAAAATTCGTTTTATCTATATAAAAATAATTTCCTTCAATAATCTCTGCAAAGCTTTGTATTCCTATTGCTACTGTTTTTGCCATAAAATCACACCTCCGGCTCCCGCATACCCAATACTATTTATAACAATACAATTATATCTCTACCATTGTATCAAATATGTCAAACCGTAACAAGACTTTACTATAGTCACATTCTTATATACTTATATCCCCACTATCTTTTGATAATAATACAATTATATGATAGTATATAACTGATACAGCGTTTCCGGTGTACTAGTATAACAGTATGAACTGTTACCACATATTAAACATAAATCACAATGGAGGATTGCTATGAAAGATCATTTTATTAAAGTTGCTGCAATTACACCTGACATACATGTAGGTGATACAGAATATAATACAGACAATATTATCAAAGGAATACTTGAAGCGGCAAAACAGCACGCCAAAATTGCCGTATTTCCTGAACTTTGCATAACAGGTTATACATGTAGCGACTTGTTCCTTCAGGATATTCTTTTGAAAGAAGCATTACACAGCCTTAAGCAGATAATTGATCTCTCCGCCGATATAGACACAGTGATAATCGTCGGTCTGCCATTTATGAACAGAGGAACTTTATATAATGTTGCCGCCGTTATTCACGATGGTTCTCTTCTTGGACTTGTACCCAAAACACATATTCCAAATTATTCCGAATTTTATGAAGCACGCCACTTTACATCGGGACATGAAGAAGTAATTTTAATTGATATCCCTGATCTTGGAGATGAGGGACTGGCTGTCTCATTTGGATCAAAACTTTTATTTGAAGCAGAAAATATGCCGGAGCTTGTAATCGGTATAGATATATGCGAAGACCTCTGGATGCCAATTCCTCCATCATGCAATCACGCTCTGGCATCGGCTACAGTTATTGCAAATCTTTCTGCAAGTGATGAAACAACCGGTAAAGACATTTATAGAAGAGAGCTTGTGCGCAATCAGTCTGCAAGACTTATATGCGGTTATATTTATGCAGATGCCGGAGAAGGCGAATCTTCTACTGACCTTGTCTTTACAGGTCACAATATCATTGCAGAAAACGGTGGAATACTTGCAGAATCTGAACGTTTCAGCAATGGTATGATTATAAGTGAAATTGACCTCGGAAGACTTACTTCCGAAAGAAGACGTATGACCACATTTAAAGTCACACCTCCATATGAAGCAGGCTATGAGGTAGAAACATTCTCATTTAAAACAATCAATGATGTTGAACTAACCCGTAAGTATGAGAAAACACCTTTTGTTCCTAATGATATAAATGACCGCAACAGACGATGTGATGAAATTCTCAATATTCAGGCAATGGGACTAAAGAAACGCCTTGTACACACAGGCTGCCGCAGTGCCGTAATCGGTATCTCCGGAGGGCTTGACTCTACTCTTGCACTCCTTGTAACTGCCAAAGCATTTGATATGGCCGGGATTAGCAGAAGCGGCATAAAGGCAATAACTATGCCTTGTTTTGGAACTACAGACAGAACATATCAGAATGCCTGCACCCTTACACAGAAATTAGGTGCAACTCTCAAGGAAGTTCCAATTCATGAAGCTGTAAATCTTCATTTTCGTGATATAGGACATGATGAAAGTATACATGATGTAACATACGAAAACTGTCAGGCAAGACAGAGAACACTTATACTCATGGATATTGCCAATCAGTCCAATGGCATGGTTATCGGAACAGGTGACATGTCAGAACTTGCACTTGGATGGGCTACTTACAACGGAGATCATATGTCAATGTATGGTGTAAACTGTTCTGTACCAAAAACACTTGTCCGATATCTGGTACTTTACTATGCAGAGACAACTACTGATGATGAACTAAAAAATGTTTTGCTGGATATCCTCGATACACCTGTAAGTCCTGAACTTCTCCCTCCAAAAGATGGAGAAATTTCACAGAAAACAGAAGACCTTGTAGGGCCTTATGAACTTCATGATTTCTTCTTATATTATATGATGCGTTTTGGATATACTCCATCAAAAATATATCGTCTTGCAAAATACACATTCAAAGATGAATATGACGATGAAACCATATACAGATGGCTTCGTAAATTTTATTGGAGATTTTTCTCACAGCAATTCAAACGTTCATGTCTTCCTGATGGTCCAAAAGTCGGAAGTGTTGCTCTTTCTCCACGCGGAGACTGGCGTATGCCTAGTGATGCATCCGTAACCATATGGATGAATGAACTTGACAGCATTGAACCTGCATAATACCTATATAAAAGTTATATCTATATAAACTAAGGCTAAAAAAGCCCTGTATTCTTTTGAATATATACAGGTTTCCGGAAGTTAAACTTTTGGAAATCACCTCAATTATCAAAGAATACAGGGCTTTTATCAAATTATACATGTCCTTATATTGGGACACATTTTCCAAGTCCAAATGAATAAATAATTTTTTCTGACACTTCTTTTCCTGTTATTCGTTCCAGTGCTCCTGCATAATGATTAAGCTGGGCGGCATATTTTTCAACAAGAGATTTCTCATCTCCCCTGACAACATAATCTGTCTTGTAATCAACAAGCACTATTTTTCCATCTTCTTCAAAATATGCATCTATTATACCCTGCATCATAATTATCTCATCGCATGAATCCGGTAGTTCCGGGTACAGATTTGTGGCAGAAACACCAAGCATAAATGGCTGTTCTCTTTTAAGCTTTCCTGCAATTGCAGCCTTCTTCATCCTCTTAAATAACTTTGTTCTGCAAAACCATTCAAATCTTGATGTTTCAATAGTTTCAGCCTCTATATCAGACATATATTCCTTTTGTACCATCTGCTCTATAAACCCGGCAAAGTTATAATTGTCATCAATTTCTTCATATGGCAGATGTTCCATGACAAGGTGATAAAGTGTACCTTTTGCTGCACCTGTCACAGTTTTTTCTTTTTCCATAAATGATGGACGTGGTGCTTCATATACTTTCTCAGCATCATACTCCGGCTCGTCGATTATGTCTTCTTCAAGCTTTCTGCTCTTTAAGGCGGACAGCCTCTTAAGTTCTGATACGGATATTTTTACAGGTATATTATACTCATCTTCATACGGATACTTATACAGCCTTCTTTTTTCAATTTCACTGTACATTTCCTGATTGTATATCCTGTCACAATCCCAGCTTGAAAGTTTAGCATAATTTGACATATCTTCTGACATGACTTCTTTCTCATCTTCAACTATATCCTTTTGATATATCACAGATATATTGAACAGATTATCATCGCTCTTATCTGACACCGCCGGTATGATCCAGTCAAGATAAGTCTGTGCACGAAGAAGAGTATCAATGTCAATAGCCTTTCCTCTATTCGTCCATGTATCCATCTTATTTTCAACACCCGCTGCTGTTCCTGTTATGATAATTTTTTCCTCTGCTCTTGTAAGTGCCACATAAAGTATTCTTATTTCTTCAGCAAGTGTATTCCTTTTAATCTGATTTGCCAGAAACTTTTTAACAAGTGTTGGCTGTTTGATACGGCTTTCAATATCAATAAAATCAGAACCTATTCCATAATCAGCATCAATTATTGTAGATTTTCTTGCATCAGTAAGGTTGAATTTCTTTCCCATACCTGCCACAAAAACAACAGGAAACTGCAGACCCTTACTTTTATGTATACTCATAATTCTTACTGCATTGGTGCTCTCTCCTGTCACCGATGCTTCACCAAAATCTATATTCGACTTCTTCATACTTTTTATATAATGAGTAAATCCAAATATGCCTCTATGTCCGTTTTCTGCAAATTCCAGAGACTGCTGCAATAATATATCAAGATTTGCCGCCCTTTTTTCACCTGCCGGCATAGCTGACATAATGCTGTAAAACTCTGTCTTTCTATATATTTGCTGCAAAATCTCATATACAGACAATACTTTTGCAGACTCATGAAATTCTTCTATCATGCCACATATGCGTTCAGTCTTATCATACAATGTCTCAAGAGCGTTATCATCAAGTGGCAGCATGTCCCAATATACGGACATATCTTCTCCACATTCATTGCCATATTTCAAAAACAGCTTAAGAGAATCCCAGTAATTCAGTGTTCGTGGAAGTATTCCTATACAAGCCATTTCTTCGTCACTGAATCCGCCTATCTCCGATCTCAGAATTGCCGCAAGCGGTATATCCTGTCTTGGATTGTCGATTATACGCAGCATATCAAGCATTGTTGCGACCTCAAGGCTGCCAAAATATCCCGTCTTTGTATCGGAATATGCAGGAATTCCCATATCGGTGAGAGTTTCTATAAATTCCTCTGACCATCCGCTAAGACTTCTAAGCAAAATTACGATATCTCTGTATTCAACGCGATGATATCCATCTTTGCCATTTACATAAAGAGGATCATCACCCTGCACCATATCTCTGATCTTATTTCCTATAACAGAAGCTTCAAGAGTTTTTTTCTCAATTGCTTCCTCATCCTCTTCTCCCTTCTGCTCTATTACAATTATATCTGTAGAATCTGATGTCCTATATTCACACTCTTTATATACCCTGCCCGGCACAAGACTTGCAGCTTCATCATAGTCAATGCCGCCAACACATTTCTGCATAATCTTTCCAAATATATAATTGGCACTTTCAAGCACACACTCCCTGCTTCTGAAATTCTGGTGAAGATCTATTCTTTGATATTTACTGTCTCCGGTGCTATATGTGTTGTACTTTTTCATGAACAGCTCAGGTCTTGCAAGTCTGAACTGATATATACTCTGCTTAACATCACCTACCATAAACAGATATGGCTTATTCTCAGGAGTTCTTGATATGCTTGTAAGTATAAGTTCCTGAACAAAATTACTATCCTGATATTCATCAGTCATTATTTCATCATAATATTCCTGAAGTTCTTTTGCCACTGAACTGGGTTCTACTTTATCCTCATTCTTTGTCACAAGGATATCAAGTGCAAAATGTTCCATGTCTGCAAAATCAAGTATACCGTCAGCACGTTTTTTTTCTGCAAATGTCTTTGAAAATTCTATCGTCAGTTCAATAAGCTGATCTATCATTGGCTGCATCTTTTTCATATCTTTGAGCATCTCATCCGGTGACTGAAAGAAAAAATCCTCTTTTATACCACTTATCCTCTTTTTATATAAATCTCTTATATCTTTAACTTCTTTCTTTTTGTCAGGATCGGCTAAAGGATCTTTTTTCGTAGACAATCTTGCCGGATTATATCTGTAAAACGCTTCAAACTGTTCAGTATATGAAGAAGCTTCTACCATCTCATTTATCTGTATGATATCAGATTCTATGGCATCACTATATTGTCCCGGTCCATTATCATCATTGCACATTCTTTTGGCTTTCTTCGCCATATCCAGATAAACCGATGCCATTTCATGTACATATGAAGAAAGTTCTTTCAGCCACAAACTTTTTTCAAGTTCTTCTACACTGCTGCATTTATACATCTCACCACAGCTTTTAAGCCATTCCATCGGCCATGGATAACTCATGGATATATTAAACAGCTTAAGAACCAGTTCTTCTATATCACCATCTGTTCTTCCCGGTGAAAGTGTATCTGCAAATTCTACAAACCTGTCATATTTTTCATCTTCCTGAGAATACTTTTCCTCAATAATGTCCTGAAGCAGATCTGTTTTCACAATAGATAATTCATTCTCATCTCCAACTCTGAACACAGGATCCAGATCTATTGTATAAAAATAATTTCTTATAATATTCTGACAGAAGCTGTCTATAGTTGTTATCTGTGCATTGTGAAGAAGTGTAACCTGTCTCTGAAGATGTTCATCATCAGGATTATCTATGATCATATTTTCAATAGCAGATAAAATTCTTTCTTTCATCTCCGCTGCTGCCGCTCTTGTAAATGTCACAACGAGCAGCTTATCTATATCTACAGGATTAGACTTATCACTTATTTTTTCTATAATTCTCTGAACCAGGACAGCCGTTTTACCCGATCCGGCGGCAGCCGATACAAGAATATTTCTATCCCTGAGTTCTATAACTTTTCTCTGATCCGGTGTCCATTTCGTATCACCCATTGCTGTACCTCTTTCTTTACACTTCTAAATTTAATTTTCATCTTCTTTTACACATATCAGATTCAGCACATCATCATCTGTCAGTTTTTTCAGATTCCTGTATGAATTGCCCGGTATTCTTACATCAAACCTGCACACATCCCTATATGCGCAATAATCACATGCAGTCTTTTGAGGAGAACCATCCTTTTTATATGGATTAACTTCTGTCACACCGCTCATTATTTCACCGGACATTCTTCCAATATTTCGTCTTGTATACCTGACAACATCATTAAACTGAGTAGTCTGGATAGCAGATGAATTTTTCTTAAGATTACCATCTTTGTCTGTCTCAAATGGAGCTACAACTGACTTTGTCTTTATTGGAAGCAGACCTGAATCCGTCACGAAATTACTATCAAGTGACGGCAGTACAGGATCATCTTCATTGACAACGCCCTCCATACGAAGTTTCTTTAATATATTGTCCGACAATTTATCAGGATCGATTTTCCCCTCCAGCAAAGGATCTTCAATATTGTAATAAAGTATTCCCGCCGGAATAACCATCTTTTTTCCGGTCTTATTCTTTATATGTTCTGTTGCTGCTTCAAGATATATGACAAGCTGCATCTGCAAACCATAATACATATCAGACAATGAAAGTTTTTTCTTACCGGTCTTATAGTCAACAATTTTTACATATGGCTTTCCATTGTCTGTCATACTGTCTATCCTGTCAACTTTACCGATAAGATGCATATTTTCCACTTCATGTTCCATCACATCGAAATTCAGTTCGCTTTTCACTGTGTCAAACTTTCCAAGCTTCATCTGTTCAGTTATTGCCCATACAGTCCTGTTCATAAGCTTTTTCAAACGATGTATCATATATTCATCTCTTTTTGTATCATGAAGCAGCCCATTCTTATATCCCTCTACAGCTTCATCAATACATTGTTCCGCATTGTACTTTTGAGACGCGTCATCAAGTTCCTGCCACCTTTTCCCACTTTTTAACAGCCTTTTAGTATATATTTCCAACGCCTTATGAACTATATTTCCTATATCAAAAAATTCTACTTTTCGCTCTGCTCTCTCCTCAATCTTTAACCCATACTGCATATAGTATGCAAATGCACAGGCTGCATATCTTTCAAGCTGTGATGTACTTCCATGCAATACATCACCATACAGACCTCTTGCTGCCGCTTTTGATATACTGCTTTTTTCTTCCCTGTAAAATGCAGCATTAAGAAGGGCATGTACACTATTTTTTTCATCATTTTTTCCAATATAATACTTATATAGTTCCTGCCATCTGCTGTCGCTGTAATCTCTATTTCTAAGACCACGTATCAGATACTTTTTCCCCATATCATCAGCAAGCAGATGTATTACATCTTCTCTGTTTTCTTCTATATTTACACTCATCTTTGGATATAACTTTAATAGCCTGTCCACAATATAGGACTGGCTTTTTGACCTGCCATCATTTCCAACGGTACAATACGTTATATAAAGATGCTCAGATGGTTTTGTCAGGTTCAGATAAAGATAAAATTGTTCCGTATATATCTGCTCTCTGGCAGTAGGCGCAAGCTCATATTGTTCCTCTTCAAGAAATACTCTTTCTGCTTCGGAAAGAATACCGCCGCCACCTCCGGCTTTTGGTATATTTCCCTCATTCACACCTATAAAGAATAAATGCTTTATATCAGACAGACGTGTTCTTGATATATCACCGACAAGTATCTGGTCAACTCCCGGTGGTATAAGACCTATTCTCGCTTCAGAAAAGCCAACATCAAGAATTTCCTTAAATTCCGCAAGTGTCATCTCTTCTTTTCCCATAAGTTCTACAAGCCTGTCAAGCACATCAATTACAATTCCATATATCTGCTCATATTCTCTTGCAAGTTCCTTTTCTCCTGCCTGCATAAGGTGTTCTGCTTTTTTCATTATGACAGTATAGTAATTCTCTGCCTCCATATACTCGCATAAATTTTTACAATACTCCTCAACAGTATGTTTACCTTTTGCAGTATTTTCATATAAGCTTTCAAGCTTTAAACACATACCGGTCCTTGCATCATTAAGCTGCTGTTCAATGTATTCAAGAGCCTGCTCTGTAATGTTTCTAAATACATATGAGCAGTCCCATTCCTCCTGCCATTTCTTATGACCTCTTATCCCTGTAGCCAGCAAAAAGTTGTCAAGCAGCGATATCTGTTCATCTTCAGCAAAAGAAAAATCACTTTTAAGATACTTCATAACATCCTCATATGCAAAATCCTTTATCAGAATATCAAGAAGCGCATCCATCGCCATTACAAAGGGATTGGCAAGCACACTTTTTTTCTGATCGATAAAACATGGAAAACCCGCCTTTTCCATAGCAGTATTTACAAGCATACCATATTCTTCAAGACTTCCGGCTACTATAGCTATATCCCTGTATCTGCATAGATCATTCCGCAAAAGTTCTCCTATCTGTTGAACTACAAAATCGACTTCATCCTCAGGCTGTTTAAGTTCATGTATACTTATATCATTCTGCTCTTTTTCAAACGACCTCATTGGATATCTGAAAAGGCTGCCTTCAAGAAATGCAAGCGATTTAGACATAGAAAACCTGCTTTCAGCATCATTTAAGCCTGTCCATATTTCAGGACAGATATCAGTATGGTTATCTTCTGCAATTTTGCGCAGATGATATATCATATTGCGACTCATATAAAAAAGCTGATGTTTTGCTCCTCTTTTCCATACGTTCTGTTTTTTATCTATAGTTACCGTCACATATACTTTGTCAGCTACATTTATAAGTTCATTTATTATTTTGTACTGAAGAGGTGTAAACCCTGTAAATCCATCAAGGCATATAACACTATTCTTCAATATCCGTGACTGTGAAACCACCTCTGCCAATACAGTCAGCACTTCTTCAGATGTAATATAGTTTTCCTTTATATAATCTGTGAAAGCTCCATATGCCATATATATATCCTGAAGTTTTTGTTCAAGCATAGGCTTTTTTGCCGATGACTCTATCATATTCTGTATAGTTTCTCTATCATCCCCATATTGTATAAGCTCCGACAAAAATGATTTTATCTCTGTGATATAACTCTTTTTATGAATATTACGTCCAAAATAATTAAGTTCATCCTTACGGTCTGACAACACCTTCTTTAAAATCATAGTCTTTCCCAGATCATCCAGTACCGGTTTTCCGGCTGCACCTGTTTCGGCAAATATTCTGAATGCAAGCCTTATAAAACTCTGTACATCTATATTCATAATTCCACCACAGCTACTCATTTTGACAAGAGCCTTTTGTGTTGCCATAGTAAACTGTTCAGGAACTATCATTATGTATTCTTTTTCAGGATTTGCTTCTGATTCTTTAAGCATCGTACTCTGTACATAGTATGTTTTGCCTCTGCCTGAACCACCAAATACAAACTGTAGTGACATATGTTTCCTCCTGATATTGTATTCTAATTTTTGTATGTTTTAACGAGCCATTTACCCTGCTTTGAAAGGTCAGAATTTTTAAATCCTGATTTTTTGGTACAGCCTGCTTTCAATAGTGATGCACTTTCCGGTTTATTGGACAGACTCCAGCAGACATATCCCATATTATAGCTCTTCATAAGCTTTATCCATTTATTGGCTGATTTAAAGTCATATGCTCCATTGCCACTTGCATCACATGTACCAAATTCAGTACATATAACAGGCAGTTTTTTCTTATGTGCAGTTTTAAGCTTTTCCATATTCCATTCTTTATGTGTTGCCGCATAAAAATGAATCGAATACATTATATTTTTATACCCTTTTAATGGACTCTCTGCTGCCACATCCACATCCTGAGACCATGTTGGCGTACCAACAATAATTATTGATTTTTTATTGTATTTACGTATTACCTTGATTACTTTTTTTGCATAAGCTTTAATATCCGACCATGTTGTTCCGCCATTTGGTTCGTTGCATATTTCATAAAGTACATTGTTATAGTTCTTATATTTTGAACACACTTTTTTAAAGAAACTGACTGCCTGTTTCTGATATTTTTTAGGAGTCTGATCGTTAAGCACATGCCAGTCAACTATAACATACATTCCGAGCTTTTTGGCAGCCTTAACTCCTGTATCTATTGTTTTAAGAAGCTTTTTTCTACTTGACGCATCTGTTACACAATAGCCATTATAATCCTGTGTGTACATGGCAAGACGCACTGTATTCACTCCCCATTTATCACGAATTGTTTTGAATGTTTTTTCAGTTACATATGGATATCCTACATCCCAGTTTATTCCATGTGTGCTTACTCCTTTTAAATGAACAACCTTGCCATGCCTGTCCACTATATTGGTTCCTTTTACTGAAAGCTGTCCATGTCTGCCTGCAAACGATGATGCTGCACTGACACTTTTTGCATTGTTATTTTTTATGTTGGGAATCCCGACACATAATGCATTTACAATAAGCACCAGTACAAGCATCATACACATTTTACAATTCTTTTTCATAATAGTCCTCCATTTCCACCCAGCCTGCCATTTTTCACAACAGGCATAAAGCTGATTTTCTCATTTGCTATTTGGATTGTGACACCGTATTTTCCCTCATGACATCTTCAACCTTCTCCAGAACAAGTTTTTCTGTATACTGCGACTCCTTTGACAAAACAACCTCATCAACTGATACACCTGATGCAAGCTGCTTCGATATGCTTTTTACGGAAGGTTTCATAAGCGGATACATAGCTGACACACTATCATCCAGATTAACAACCTTTACTGATTTAACACGATCCTCATCAAGTGTGATCTGAAGCCCCACTTTGCTCTCACCTATTGTAAGTTCCTCATTATATATTCCTGCCTCATATATTCCATCACTTTTTAATGCATGTTTTGATTTGGACGCATCTTTTCCCGATGGCCAGAACATAAAAAACAACAATATCAAAAGCAGAATTCCCAAGCCGACAAATATTGCCGTATACACTATTTCTCTTGCCTGTAAAATAACAATCTTCGTTTTAGACATATCAACCGCCCTCTCCAATCTACTTTAGTATAATATATTGATTATATTTTGATTTTAGAACGAAGATTTTTTTAAGACACCATGACATATTAATTATATCATAAAACAAGACTCTATTTAATCAGAAAACGCCTTACAAATGCCATTTTTATACATTAATTTATAAACTGTCCGGGTTATTTTTTGACACCATAATCAATACTGGTATATAATTTACATAATAGCTTTTTGTTTAATTGTTTGGAGGGGCAAAATGTTTAAGAAAAACAATCTATTTAAAGTACTTATATTTTTTTTAATTATTACGGTAAGCGGTTTAATATATAATGTTTCTCCGCTTAAAGCATACGTCCATGCTATAACAACACCACATAATACACTTGCTGCGTTATCAACATCTGTAATACACCCGTCACCAGAAGCTGTTCCGGTGCAGGCGGCAGCAAATAACGAAGAGTCAACGGCGAATACTGAAGATAATGCGCCCTCTTCTGAAGTACCTTCTGTTGATGAACCGCAGGAACCTTCACCAACTCCGCAGGTTACTGAAATCCCGACACTTCTTGAAGGCACAGTTGCCACATCATCCACAATTTCAGCAACAACTTCTTCTATTACTATTCAGTGGGATGCTATAGAAGAAGCAGATGGATATACTCTGTCTGTCAACAATGGAAAAAATATAAATACATTTGAAACAACTGATACAACATATACAATAGAAGATATTGGTCCGGCTACTATATGTACATATCAATTATGTTACTACAAAGAATTTTTTGGAATACGTGTGTACAGCAAGCCTTCCGAGATATTTACAACCTGTTCAACTGCCGGAAAAGTGTCAGGTCTTAAAGTAAGGTCACGTAAAGCACCTTCTGTACATAAGGCATCTATGACATTGTCATGGAGTAAAATGAATGATGCCTCTTACTACGTCTATTATAAGAAAAAAACTGAAAAAAAATACAAACATTCCAAATCACTCAATACGAATAAGGTAACATTGTCAAATCTCGATGCTTCATGTGATTATGACATATATATAAAGGCATATTGTATGACCATTGACAATATGGGTGAACCATCTGCTGTATTTGCTACAGCGACATGTCCTACCGATGTTACGGGACTTTCAGTTGTACGTGAACGAATGCATCAGATTGATATTAAATGGAAAAAGAATACAACAGGTGATCTATA
>CAZFFA010000031.1:0-17380 GCA_964517955.1 uncultured Jutongia sp.
GCCAATGTAGATACGCCCGGCTATAAGAGAAAGGATCTGCAGTTTGAGGATTATCTTATGAATGCGGTTAATGATGGGGATTCATTAGATAATGATATAGCCAATATAGATTTAGATACCCTTACAGGTACTACATATACAGATCATGGAACAGTAAGCTACAGACTTGATGGCAATAACGTAGATATTGATACAGAGAGTGCTGAACTTGCAAAGAACCAGATTAAATATTATACAATGCTTGACTCTGTTTCACAGGAGTTTACAAGATTAAAAAGTGTTATGAAGTCTAACTAGAACATTGAAACGAAAAATAAAATATTGATATAGATTTGGAGGAAACATATGAGTGTTTTTTCAGCGATGAATATAAGTGCAACAGGTATGAGTGCACAGAGGACAAGACTTGATGTTATATCCCAGAATATAGCCAATGTCAATACAACAAGAGACGCAGATGGACATGTATACAAGAGAAAATCTGTAATATTTCAGGAAAAGACATACGTATCTTTTGATGATGCATTGATAAATGCAACCGGAAATTTAGGAAAAGGTGTAAAAATCTCTGAAATATTTGAGGATTCATCAGAAGGAAGAATGGTTTATGATCCATCACATCCTGATGCAGATGAAAAGGGATATGTAACATATCCAAATGTCAATACAGTTACTGAGATGACAGACATGATTGATGCAAGCCGTTCATACGAAGCTAATGTTACAGCTTTTAATGCATCTAAAAATATGGAACTAAAAGCTTTAGATATAGGTAAGAATTAAAATGAAAAAGCAGGCTTTAGGAGCCTTGTAGAAAGGGAGAATTACTAATATGGATTTATCAGCATTATCTGGCGTAGATTTAAGTACAGCGTTCAATGCGCCGACTATATCTTCAAAATTGAACGATGTAAATGACAGCATGGTTGTAAACAGCAATGATGACAATAGTGCATTTGGAACATTATTTGATTCAGCAGTCAATATGATAAAAGAAACAAATGATTATAGTAATGCGGCTGAAGAAGAAGAAATAAAGTATGCGCTTGGTGAGTCAGATAGTATTCATGATTTACAGATAGCGCAGCAGAAAGCAAATGTGTCGCTTCAGTATACAGTGGCTGTTAGAGATGCATTTATGACAGGTTATAGAGAGATAATGAATATAGCTTTCTAAAAAATACCTGATGAAACTAGGAGAGTCTGATTATGCAAGAAAAACTTAAGCAAATTCCAAAAAGACTGAAAGATTTTTGGAATAAATACACAAGTAAGCAGAAAACAATAATAATTGCTGTCATATGCGTTGTCCTTATAGCAATAGGGGTTGTTGCGTGGCTGGTTTCAAGACCTACATGGTCTAAATTCCAGGCATTCAACAATGTAGATGATGCCAATGCTATGGCAAAAGCACTTGATGACGGCAGCATTGAGTATAAGACATCCGGCGATGGTCTTACGCTTTATGTAAAAGAAGGCGATATGACAAAGGCGTTGTATGCAATGAGCGACAACGGTCTTACTGACAAAGGATATACGTGGGACAGTGCGTTCGATAATTCTATGTCTACTACTGAAAGCGAGAAGAGTCAGAAAAGGATACTTGCTTTACAGTCTGATATTCAGCAAAGCATGATGAATTATTCATTCATAGATGATGCAAAAGTCTTTATAAATGTTCCTGAAACTACATATACAGTGCTTAGTTCTGATGATGAAGATGGTGGCAATTCTACTACGATAACAGCACAGATTACAATCAATAAGAAAAATGAAAAACTCCTTACTGCTGACACGTCTGAAGCATTGGCTTACTGGATGGCAAATGCAGTTGGTACTGATGTAAAAAATGTTATAATTAATTCTTCGGAGGGTGATTGTCTGTATAATGGTTCAACAAGCAATGGACTTGGCGGAGCTATCACAGGTGGATCGTCTGAATATGTAGAAAAGCTTAGAAATACAATTGCATCAAACGTTACAGATTTGCTTGTAAAGTGTAATTATGATGATGTTCAGGTTGGAACTCAGGGAATCAAGTTCAATATGAACAAGATTGAAACACTTACAAAAGAGTATTCTGTTGCCGATGGCAGGGATTATGGTTATCCGACCAATTTATATACATATGAGCAGACAGGTGGTACAGGTGCTTCGGGTGAACCAGGTACTGCGTCTAATGATGACGATACCGACACAATGATCAAGAATGGCAATACAGCATCTAACAGCGTAAAAACAGAAAAACTATCAAATCTTTTAACCAATGAGAAAATCCAGAATATTAAGCAAGAAATACCTGCTATTGATTATACAGACTCTTCTCTTGGAATAGTTGTCAGAAGATATGTTGTTTATGATGAAACACAACTAGAGGCAGATGGTACTCTTGACAATACGACGTTTGACGAATTTATGGCTCAGAACAATCAGACAAATGTTGTACAGGCATCTGCTGATGAGATACAGCTTATATCAGCGGCAACAGGTGTTGCTACAGATAAGATAACAGTTCTTGCGTATGAAGTTCCTAAGTTTGTCCAGAAAACAAAGACATCAAGAGGAATTGCTGATTATCTTATGATAATACTTGCAGTTCTTATTATTGCATTACTTATATTCGTAGTGATAAGAGGTACAGCTCCTGTAAATGTTGGAGAAGAAGAGCCGGAACTTTCTGTGGAACAGCTATTGGCTACTACTAAAGAAAATCAGTCCCTTGATGATATAGAATTTAGTGATACATCAGAAACAAGGAAGATGATTGAAAAGTTTGTTGATGAAAATCCGGAAGCGGTTGCCCAGCTATTGCGTAACTGGCTTAATGACGACTGGGGTTAAAATGAAAGTGAAAGGTGGAAATAGGTATGGCAAAGGAAGAAATAACCGGTTTGCAGAAGGCAGCGATACTGCTTATTACACTTGGTCCTGACAAATCAGCCAACGTATTTAAACATTTAAAAGAAGACGAGATAGAACAGCTTACTCTTGAGATCGCAAATACAAGAAGTGTTTCGCCTGCTACAAAAGATGCTGTGCTTGACGAGTTTTATGAAGTATGTCTTGCACAGCAGTATATCGCAGAGGGTGGTATTACATATGCCAAGGATCTTCTTGAAAAAGCATTGGGTGAAGAAAGAGCCAGAGATGTCATTGGCAAACTGACAGCATCATTGCAGGTTCGTCCATTTGAATTTGTAAGAAAGACAGACGCAAGCCAGCTGCTTAACTTTATACAGGATGAACATCCACAGACTATTGCACTGATATTATCATATCTGTCATCAAATCAGGCATCTGCGATCATATCAGCACTTTCACCTGACAAGCAGACAGATGTAGCAAAACGTATCGCACAGATGGATAGAACATCACCTGATGTTATCAAGGAGGTAGAGAAAGTGCTTGAACAGAAGCTTTCATCACTTGTTAATCAGGATTACACAATTGTTGGTGGTGTAGACTCAATTGTGGAGATATTGAATACAGTTGATCGTGGTACAGAGAAACATATTATGGAAAGTCTCGAAATCGAAGACCCAGAGCTTGCTGATGAAATCCGTAAGAAGATGTTCGTATTTGAAGATATCCTTTCTCTTGATGACAGATCTGTACAGCGTGTTCTCAGAGAGGTTGACAACAACGAGCTTGCTGTTGCACTTAAAGGCTCAAATGAGGAGGTTCAGAATCTTATATTCAACAACCTTTCAAAACGTCTTGCAACTATGATCAAGGAAGATATGGATTTCATGGGACCTGTACGTATGAAGGATGTTGAAGAGGCACAGCAGAAGATTGTAAATATAATTAGAAAACTTGAAGACTCTGCTGAGATTATTATCTCAAGAGGTGGAGGTGACGAGATAGTTGTCTAATCTGATTAAATCTGTTTATTTTAATGTAGCACAGGACGATAAGCGAATTATTGATTCTGACAGTCATGTTGATGAATATATTCCGAATATATTTTCTGCACCTGTAGAACGACAGGAGATAAATGATTTTCAGGCAATGTCTTTTGATGAAGAAACAGAGCATAATGTTGAATTTCAGGATGGAATGAATGTTATAAAAGTTGATGACATGCTTGAAGAGGAAAAACAAAAGCTAAGCGAAGAGAATGAAAAAGCTGCAGCTAAAATAATAGAAGAAGCACAGGCTAAAGCTGACCAAATAATAAATGATGCCAATGAGTATGCAGAAACAATTAAGAACAATGCATATGAGGAGGGAATGAATCAAGGCCTTGAAGAAGGAAAGGTTCGTGCTAAGGCAGAACAGGAACAGCTTAAAGCTGAATTTGAAGAAGAGTGCAGTAAACGTTACGATGAAATAAGTAAATATGAGAATAGTCTTGAAGAAAAATTTGCTGATATAATGATAAAACTGATTTCTAAGATAACAGGTGTTTTATGTGAGGATAGGAAAGATGTAATAATATTTCTTATAGATAATGCATTACATAACGTATCTAAATCAAAGAATATTACAATCAGAGTTTCAAATGAGGATTTTGCTAATGTTAATTCTGCAAAGGATAAATTGAAAGAAAAGCTTAGCAGCGATACTGAACTTGATATTGCAGAGGATAGTAATCTGTCAGAAAATCAGTGTATAATTGAAACAGACAGTGGAATTATTGACTGTAGTCTTGATGCACAGATTGACAATTTGAAAGAAAAAATAAGGCTTATTTCATTATCTTAGATAATTTGTTATTGTTCATTCGTAAGTGCGGCATTTATTGGCAGACTATGAAATGATAACTGAATATGCCAGATAAAGTGAGGAGAACTGCATTATGAAAAATATAGATTTATCTAAATATGATATGTTGCTTAATCAGTCTTTTGAAAAAAGGCTTGGTAAAGTTGCAAAAGTAGTTGGACTTACGATAGAATCAATTGGTCCAGCAGCTAAGCTTGATGATTTATGCCATATTGTGACCAATGAGACAAATCACGTTATCAATGCTGAAGTAGTAGGATTTAAGGATGACAGGGTATTGCTTATGCCTTATGACCAGACAGAGGGTGTAGGACTTGGAAGTCGTGTTGAAAATACAGGTGAACCTTTAAAGGTAACCGTAGGCGAAGAACTTTTGGGAAAAGTGCTTGATGGTCTTGGCAATCCGATTGATGGAAGTACCTTTAAGGGCAGTGATGCATATTCTGTAGAGGCAGAGTCGCCAGACCCACTTACAAGAAAGATGATAGATGAGGTGCTGCCACTTGGTGTAAAGGCAGTAGATGGTCTTATAACCGTAGGTAAAGGACAACGTATAGGAATATTCGCAGGAAGTGGTGTTGGTAAAAGTACGCTTATGGGTATGTTTGCGAGAAACACAAAAGCAGATATAAATATAATTGCCCTTATCGGAGAGCGAGGCAGGGAAGTAAGAGAATTTATTGAGCGTGATCTAGGTGAGGAAGGTATGAGACGCTCGGTCGTTGTAGTAGCAACATCAGATAAACCGGCTCTTATAAGAAAAAAGGCAGCAAAAACAGCAACGGCTATTGCTGAATACTTTAGAGATCAGGGGAAAGATGTTCTTTTAATGATGGATTCTCTTACACGTTTTTCCATGGCACAGCGAGAGATTGGTCTTGCATCAGGAGAGCCGCCAGTTTCCAGAGGATATCCGCCAAGCGTTTATGCTGAGATGCCAAAACTCCTTGAAAGAGCCGGATGTTCTGATAAGGGTTCTATTACAGGATTGTATACAGTTCTTGTGGATGGTGATGATTTCAACGAACCGATTACAGATACTGCCAGAAGTATCCTTGACGGTCATATTGTTCTTGACAGAAAGATTGCACAAAAAAATCATTATCCGGCTATAGATGTTCTTCAGAGTATATCGCGTGTAATGGGTGCTATAGCAACAAAAGAGCATAAAAAACTCAGTGGTATGCTGAAAAATGTAATGGCTACATATGCAGAGGCGGAAGATTTGATAAATATAGGTGCATACAAACCGGGGTCAAACAAAAATATAGATTTCGCTATATCAAAAATAGATGCGGTTAATGACTTCCTTATGCAGGATGTGTATGAAAAAGTTGACTTTGAAGATACGGTGGGGAGACTTGAGGCACTGTTTGCCGAAGATTCAGATGACAATGGTTAGCAGGTAATTTAAATGGCAAAATTTATATTTAAACTGGAAAATATTCTGTCAATCAAGTATAAGCTTGAGGAACAGGCAAAAGCAGAGTACAGCATAGAAATTCATAAGTTAAGAGTGATGCAGGAAGAACTTAAGCGTCTGAAGGACAGGATGATGCAGTATGAATATAAACTGCGGGATGCAGTAAGTGGAATGCTTGATATTTACAATATAAAATCGCTTGAAGACGCTGTTGAAAATATAAAATACAACATAAGACTGCAGATGGTTGTTATAAAAAATCAGGAAATAGCTGTTGAGAATGCACGTAAAAAAGTAGATGCAGCTATGAAAGAAAGAAAGATATTTGAAAAGCTAAAAGAAAAAGCTTTCGATAAATTCAAAGAAGAAGTTAATGCTCAGGAACAGAAAGAAATAAATGAGCTTGTAAGCTTTAAATTTGGAAGCACACAGGAAAGTGAGGACTAAATATAATGGCAAAAAAAGACGATAAAGTAACTACAGGTGACAATGAAGGAAGCGGAAGCAAGGTTGTCACTGCCTTGATTGCAATAGTCATTGTTTTAATCTGGCTGGCTGTATTTGCATTTCTTATTAAGCTTGATGTTGGAGGTATAGGAAGCAATGTTTTATATCCTGTACTCAAGGATGTACCGGTAGTCAATAAGATATTGCCTGCTCCATCGGAAGAAAAGCAGGCAGAGGAGGGAAATTATCAGTATACTACACTGAAATCTGCAAATGACAGGATTAAAGAACTTGAAAATCAGTTAAAATCAGAAAATGGTACAACGGATGCCAATTCAGATTATATAAAGGAACTTGAGGCAGAAGTAAAGAAGCTTCAAAAGTATAAGGATAATTATGACGATTTCCAAAAGCAGGTAGAGGATTTTGATAAAAAGGTTGTTTTTAATGATAACGCACCTGATATAGAAGAGTACAGGAAATACTATGAAGAGATTGAGCCTGACAATGCGGAAAAACTTTATAAACAAGTTGTCAAAAAACTTCAGTATACTGAAAAAGCAAAAGAACTTGGTACATATTATTCAAATATGGAAGCAGCATCGGCAGCAAAAACATTGTCACAAATGTCAGAAGATCTTGATCTTGTATGTGCTATACTTGAAAATATGGGTGAGAAGAAAGCAGCAGCTATTCTTCAGGAGATGGACAGCAACTTTGCAGCACAGATTACAAAGAAGATATCCGCTGTTGATAAATAACATATATATATAAATGCAGTCTACAGAGCAATCTGTTGACATAGAGCAGTTTAACTGCAAACTATATTTTTATGAGGAGGTGAATGGATGCAGGCAGTAAATATGAATGATATTGGAAGTCTTTCTGTTGGAGCAGTCAATAACGATGTTCAAAATGTTTCAAAGAGCAAAAATGATTTCAGTCAGTATCTGAGATCAAGCAGTAGCAGCAATTCCAATGACAAAAGCAGTAATACAGATATAAATAAAGCGACTAAAGAAATACCGGGTCAGAAGCAGACAGCTGTTGATACATCATTAGCAAAAACTAGTCAGAAGGTTACAAATAATCAGTCAGACAATGATATGGTATCTAATAATAATGTAACTGATATGGATGAAGTAAATGATGCTATCATGGATAAAGTGAAAACTGTTCTTGATATTGATGATGAAACATTAAACAATGTAATGACAGCACTTGGGCTTATGCCTACAGATCTGCTTGATGTGTCGAATCTGATTAAGCTTATTACATATGTAAATGGTGCAGACAGCGCAGCAGATATGTTGACAAGCGAAGATATGATGATGGATTTTAATGAATTATCTTATAGCATTGCTGATATTAACTGGGAAGAACTGACAGGTATGTCTATGGAAGATTTTGCAAAACAGCTTGAAAACGTTTTGTCAGATGACAATTTAGCCGTTGTTCCTGATATGACTACAGCAGAAAATATGACAGATATCATGAATGATACATCTAAGACAGAAGACATTGTAGTAGTACAGGTGGATAATGAGAAAGCCAGCTCTGATGATAAAGAAAATCTTAACATACTGACTGACTCTGCTTCAAAAAATGACATATCAGACAAGCAGGTTTCTGGCACTGATATTAAAGCTTATACAGCACAGGAGCAAAGCACATCTGATGATAGTTCTGAAGATATGACATCGGAACAGAAAGACGAAGTTCAGCCATCTGTTATACGGAATGATGAAAATGCACATGTTGACAACATGGGATTCTTACAGAATCTTAATCAGGCAGTAAATGATGCAGCAGGTGTTTCAGAGTCGCAGCCGGTGCAGCAGATGCAGCAGGCGGTTGATATTGTAAATCAGGTTGTAGAAAGAATTAAGGTTACTATGGGAACTGACAATACTTCTATGGAACTTCAGTTAAATCCGGAAAATCTTGGTAAAGTACTTCTTTCAGTAACATCTAAAAATGGTGTTATGACGGCAAGCTTTACAGTTCAGTCGGAAGAGGCACGACAGGCTTTAGAAAGTCAGATGTATACTCTTAGGGAAAATCTTGAAAATAAGAATCTCAAAGTTGAAGTTGTTGAAGTACAGATAGCTGATTCTGATTTTACACAACGTGACCAGACAGGCTCTGAGGATCAGAAGAATCCAAACAATGGCAATGGAAAACAGATGAGATTTGATTTTGAAGAAGATGATGAAGAACAGGAAAGTTCAGAAAAAGAAAATGCTGATATCAGAAGAAGTGTTATGACTGATTCAGGTAATAATGTTGATTATACAGCTTAGAAGGTATAATAGAAATGAGGTGAATTATGGCTTTAGTTGCTCCGGTTAAAGATGGGCAGATCAATATATCAGAAAGCTCACAGTCAGAAAATACAGAAAAGAAAGTAGGCTCCAATCTTGATAAGGACGATTTCTTATTACTTCTTGTAACTCAGATGAAATATCAGGATCCGCTTGAACCAACTGACAATACAGAATATGTGGCACAGCTTGCACAGTTTTCTGAACTTGAGCAGATGCAGAATCTCAATAGTACTACAGTCAATACATCAGCCTTTTCACTTGTTGGTAAGATGGTACGCATCGAACAGACATCAGCTACCGGTGAGACCGTTGAGGTTGAAGGTATGGTTGATTATGTTTCAAAACAAAATAACCAGACATATGTGTCGGTCAATGGTGAAAAGTACAAATATGATGATATAGTTGAGGTTATGGATGATACATATTATATATCACAGTTCCAGCCATCTGTTAAGAAACAGAAGTTTACATTCCTTCATCAGGATCCACAGGATATAGCAGTTGCCGGTATAAGTCTTGGAAAAGACAATTATAAGGCGTCAAGTATAGCAGTAGCACTTGTTGATGCATCAGGCAATACAACAAATATAGATCCAAAATATCTTAAGTATAAGGATGGAAAGCTTACGATTGATAAAAGTGCACTTGCAGCAGTTACAGCAGGTACATATAATATTGCGTTTGTATTTGATGATTCTGCAAAGACAGTTGATTATACAAGCGTTGAACTTACTGTTAAAGGAAATACAACTGTGTCAAAAACTGATGACAATACAGAAACAAAGACAGAGGACAAAACAGAATCAGCGGCAGATGATAAGAAGTAACAGGCTGACGGAATCAATTCACTTGAAATGAGGTGGCGTATATGCAGAGATTAAATGAGAATTATGCATCTATCAATCAGATGGCAAGTAAACTGCTGAGAAACCACAGTACAAAAACCGAAGATTCCCAAAGTGCAGAAATTTCATTTGAACAGGTTTTAAAAACGACCAAAGAAAATTCAAATGAAGGTCTGAAATTTTCAAAGCATGCCAACGAGAGGCTTGCTACAAGAAATATAAATTTATCTGCGGAGCAGATAACACGTATAGAAAATGGCACAACAAAGGCACGGGAAAAAGGAATTCAGGAGTCTTTGGTAATGGTTGACAATATGGCTTTTATAGTAAATGTTAAGAATAACACAGTTGTAACAGCCATTGGTGATTCAGCAGATTCTATATTTACCAATATAGATGGAGCTGTAATAAGTTAGAGAGTACTTAGGCGCCGGACCTATATGGAAGCGCAGAAATTCAGAATGACAGACGAATTTCAAAAGGTACTCCGCATTATAGGAGGACAAATATTATGATGAGATCACTTTTCTCTGGTGTAGCAGGTCTTAAGACACACCAGACAAGAATGGATGTAATAGGTAATAACATTGCCAACGTTAATACAGTAGGATTTAAGTCAAGCAGTGTTAATTTTGCTGATACATTTTATCAGACAGTATCTTCTGCTACAGGAGCAGATGCAACAACAGGTACAGCTGGAACCAATGCAAAACAGATTGGTCTTGGCTCATCAGTTGCTTCAATCACAACAAATATTACAGATCAGGGTGGTACTTCTACTACAAACAGAGCACTTGATATTGCAATCAATGGAGATTCATTTCTTGTTGTAAAATCAGCAGGTGCAACTTATTTTACAAAATCAGGTGCATTAAATGTTGATTCAGCAGGTACACTTTACTGTACAACAAATGGTGCAACAGTGCAGGGCTGGATGGCAGATTCAGAAGGAAACATTGTAAAGGACAGAGTTCAGGATCTTACAGTTATGTCACCTAGCAATATGTACTATGCTCCAACAGCTACATCCAATATTACAATGAAAGGTAATATTGATAAGATGGACCCACAGCTTACAATAACGAAGGCAGGCGAGGATGATAATACTGTTACTACGGATGCAGGTTATCCTATGACGTTTAGCTTTTATGATAATCTTGGTCAGTTGTATTCTGCAAAGATGTATTTATACCAGACAACTGCAGCGGAGAGTAATGTTGAGAATGTACAGTATTCTACATACAGCGTTGCTCTTGCAGATGTGTATGATTCAGAGGGTAATTCTATATTTGTTAAGAAAAAAGAGCAGGATGGAGTAACATCATATGCATCAACAGGTGTACAGATATCTTTTGGCGGTACAACATTTTCTGTAGAAGATGGTGAAGGATCTATAGACTCAGCAACTGGAAAATTTAAATTAAAGGCTGAAAGTGGGGCTCCAACAATTTCATTTAATGCAGCAACAGGCGAGTTTGCTAATGTGAAGGAACAGGATAATGGTGATAATAGTATTCCTGAAAGCTCGCAGGATAAAGGAAAATGTATTATGTTTAGTGTTATATCGACAGGTGAAGGAGATGATAAGCTTGACAATACATTTACAAAATACAATGCTGCAACAGATTCGGGCGGGGTTAAGATTGACTTCTCTGTTCTTACACAGTATTCACAGAGCGGTGTGTGCTCAACATCATATACTAAAGGTGATACAGATGGCCTTGGTGCAGGTAATGCAGCAGGTGAAATGTCAGGTATTTCTATAGATTCAAAAGGATATATACTTGGTTCATACAGTAATGGTTCAAAAAAAGTTATTGCGCAGATAGCAGTAACAACATTTGCCAATCCATCTGGTCTTGAAGCTGTTGGTGACAGCCTGTTTGCAGCTTCACGTAACTCTGGTGAGTTTAATGGAGTTGGACAGGATATTACCACAAGTGGCGGAAGCTTTACTGTAGGTGCTCTTGAGATGTCCAATGTTGACCTTGCGTCAGAATTTACAACAATGATTACAACGCAGCGTGGTTTCCAGGCAAATTCAAGAATTATTACAACTTCTGATACTATGCTTGAGGAACTGGTTAATCTTAAGAGATAATAAAGTCTAGTACATCGAAAAAGAAATCAAATTGGTAACAGGTGTATAGAGCATCTGTTACCAATTTATATGTAAAAGTAAAAAGCACATAATAATAAACATGTCGGAAAGTGTCGGAATATGTGGCATTTGTTTTCTTGAAAGGAGTGTTATAATGATAGATGTTACAAGAATAGATGGAAAAGAGATAACTATTAACTGTAATCTTATAGAAACAGTAGAAGAAACACCGGATACTATAATTACACTTACTACCGGCAAAAAAATAATTGTAAAAGAAAGTAGACAGAATGTAAAAAATCTAGTAAAATCATTTAAGAGAGCGTGTTTTTTGGGGGAATAATGCTGAAAATAGTCAGATAGGGCAAATATAGTATATATATTGTCTGTCTGTTATATATAAATAATTTATTAAGGTGGTGGCTTTTTTGGATATTACAACAATAATCGGTATGGTTGTCTGTGCCGGATTCGTTTTTCTCGGTATTATTACCGGTAAGGATGGTATGGGTGCCTTAGGACACTTCTATGACCTTGTTTCTATTTTCATTACAATCGGTGGTTCGATGGCATGTATGTTGATGCAGGCTAAGGATTTTGGTGATTACATAGGTTGTCTTAAGAGTATATCTCTTGCAATGAAGAAACATGAAGCAAACGAGGCTGATGCGATAAAAAATATTATAAATTTATCAAATGTTGCCAGAAAAGAAGGTCTGCTTGCTTTGGAAGAGGCAGCTAACGGAATAGAAGATGACTTTTTGAAAAAAGGCATTATGCTTATTGTTGATGGTACGGATCCTGAACTTGTTAGAAATATTATGGAGACAGAACTTAATGCCATAGATACACGACATGGTGAAAAGATTGCATTCTGGGCTAACTGGGCAGGTATGGGTCCTGCATGGGGTATGATCGGAACACTGGTAGGTCTTGTTAACATGTTGTACAACATGGATGATATGAGTTCTATCGGTCCTAATATGGCGGTTGCCCTTATTACTACATTGTATGGTTCACTTCTTGCAAACTGGATATGTGTACCTATTTCGTTTAAATTAAAGATGAACAATTCTATAGAAATAACCATGAAGGAAGTTATGGTTGAAGGTTTATTGTCAATACAGGCAGGTGAGAACCCAAGAGTTATAGAAGAAAAATTAAAATCATTCCTTGCGCCGGCAGTTAGAGATAGTATGGGCGAAGGTGGCGATGGAAATGCTCCTGAAGGTGGTGAAGGTTAATGGCAAAGGCAAAGAAACAGGAGGAAGAGATAAAAACCGATGGTTGGAAAGATACCTTTTCTGATCTGATGAATCTTTTGCTTTGCTTCTTCGTTCTTTTGTTTTCAATGTCCAATGTAGACCAGGTTAAGTATGCTGAACTTGTTGCGTCAATGGCAAGCAGTTATAGTATATTTAGTGGTGGTGCCCAGGCTATCGGCGAGGGTACGCTTATTTCAAGTGGTGCTACTCAGTTAAATGAACTGGATCAGTACATAACAAATATGGGTAAGGCAAGTGAGTCTACCAATGAAAAAGATCCTATGGCTGAATATGAAGAAAAGAAAGAAGCCGAACAAAAAGAAAAGAATGATGAACTTTATAGTGAAATAGTAGAACAAAAAGAAATGAAACATCTTGATGATCTGATAGATGTTACAACAGATGACAACAATCAATATGTTATGATATCCCTAAGCGGCGGTATTCTGTTTGATTCAGGAAGTGATGAGATAAGAAAAGGTGCAAAACCGATATTAAGCCGCGTTAGTGAAATATTAAAACAATATCCTAAAAAGCTGATTAAGATAGAAGGTCATACGGATAATAATCCGATCAACAATGAAAAATATCCAAGTAATCTCTGGCTTTCAACAGCAAGAGCGACAAAGGTATGGGAATATTTTGTTGAAAAAAAAGGGCTTAATCCAAAGAATCTTGAAGCTTCAGGAAGAGGAGAACTTGATCCTGTAAGCGACAATTCAACATCGGCAGGAAGAGCAAAGAATCGTCGAGTAGAAATAAAAATATATAGTAATTAATATAAAAATGTTACTGTTTATATGTGGAGGAAATTATGAAGAAAAATATTTTTAGTGTTATAATTGTAGCATTAACTGTAATTAATGTAATATTAACAGCTATAATGTTTTTTGTAATGTTACCATCATTCCAGAAAACAAATGCACTTATTAGTCAGGTAGCATCAGTTTTAAATCTTGAACTTAACGGTGATTCAGATGCAAGTGCTGATGCTAATTATACGTTAAAGGATCTTGAGATTACAACTGTTACATTTGATGAACAGCAGACAATCAACTTACAGAAAAGTGCAGACGGTTCAGACCATTATGCAATATTTGAAGGTTATACTGTAAGTGTCAATAAAAAAGCAGATGATTACAATGATTTTAAGACAGATTTTATTACAGCCAATCAGTCAGTTATAACAGACTGTATAAGAAGTTCTATACAGAAATTTGACAAGGATAATATTACAGAAGATGCTGTTAAGAAAGATGCGTTAGAGGCAATCCAAAAGAAATTTGGAACAAAATCAATTGTAGAGATAACAATAAGCAATTTCCGTAAACAGTAAAATGTCTTTTATGTTTTTATGTCAGAACTGTTACCGGAACTGTTACAAAATATAAAATATGGGTTTGCTTTATAAGCAAAATATGATATTATAGAAAAGTGTATGAATGGACAATTAGCTTATTGTGTACTGTCTAGTTGGACAAGGGAGTAAAAAAACCAAAGTTTATTACAATTTTTTAATAATTCTTTGGGTGTGAGGTGAAAAAAATGGGAGATACCTTATCTCAGGAAGAGATAGATAATCTGCTCAGTGCGCTGAATAATGGAGAGCTTACTGCGGATGATTTAAATGATGCTCCGGAAAAAACCATAAGAAATTATGATTTTGCAAGACCGTCTAAGTTTTCAAAAGATCATTTACGAACGCTTGAAATTATTTTTGAAAATTACGGTAGATTGATGTCTACTAATTTACCGGCTTATTTGCGCAAGAATATACAGGTTGAAGTGATGAATGCAGAAGCAAATACTTACTCAGAATTTGCCAATGCTTTGTCGAATCCGGTCCTTTTGGGTGTTGTTAATTTTGCACCTTTGGAAGGAAATATAATAATAGAACTTGCTTCTAATCTGGGATTCACCATAGTTGACAGAATGTTAGGTGGTGGTGGAAATCCATTGGAGAAATCAAGAGATTTCACAGAGATAGAGTTAATAATACTGGAACGTGTTTTGGAAGTCTGCACTAATTTACTTGTAGATCCATGGGACAGTGTCGTTGCTCTTGAACCGAGATTAGAAAGAATTGAGACCAATTCTCAGTTTGCACAGTTTATTTCGCCAAGTGAGATGACGGCTATCGTTACAATGAATATAAAAATAGGTTCTGTTGAGGGACTTATGAATATATGTATTCCTTATTCATGTGTTGAGCCTGTTATAGATAAGCTGAATACGAAATATTGGTATTCAAGCATGAAAGAAAGCGATTCGGGAGCTTATCAGGAAAATATCGAAGCACTTATAAATCGTGCTAAGATACCTGTGAGGGCGTTACTTGGAAGAAGTTCTATATCGGTCAATGATTTTATGAATATTCAAATTGGTGATATAATAAAATTAGACACTAAAGTTGAGGATGAACTTGAAGTATATGTAGGTAATATTAAGAAATTTAATGCTTTGCCTGGTGCAATATCAGATTCATATGCAGTTCGAGTTACATCAATTATAAGGGAGGAACAATAGAACTATGGATGGAATGTTATCTCAGGAAGAAATAGATGCATTAACAGGCGGAGGGGCAAATTCAGCTTCTGCCAATGATAATGATACATTAACAGATGCTGAAAAAGATGCTGTCGGAGAGATTGCCAATATCAATATGGGAACGGCTGCGACAACGTTGTCTACGTTATTAAATAATAAAGTTACAATTACAACTCCAAGAGTATCATATATTACTTTGGATGAGTTATCAGAACAGTATGACAGACCTTGTGTATTTATACATATTTCATATATAGCAGGTATTGATGGCAATAATATACTTATATTAAAGGAACATGATGTTAAAGTAATTACAGACCTTATGATGGGCGGAGATGGCTCTAATACAGATGGAGAGTTATCAGAACTTCATCTGAGTGCTATTAGTGAAGCAATGAATCAGATGATGGGTTCTGCAGCAACATCGTTGTCTTCAATGCTTGAAAAGAAAGTGGATATCAGTCCTCCTTTTGCAAGCCTTGTTGATCTTAATGACACAATAAGCGATTCAAAGGTTGCAAATTTCCTTGATGGAGAGATGGTTCAGGTTTCATTTGATATGAAAATTGGCGATTTGGTTGACAGCCAGATTATGCAGCTCTATCCATTTGAATTTGCAAGAGAATTATATAGAAAATTTGTTGGTGACAATAAGGAAAGCGAACCGGTAGCAAGTGCTGCACCACAGCCGGCTTCTGCTCCTTCTCCTACACCACAGCCTATGACACAGCAGTCAGCACCTATGCCTGATATGCAGCAGGTTCAGATGCAGCAGCCACAGATGCAAATGCAGCAGCCATATATGATGCCTGCACCAAATGTAAATGTTCAGACTGCTCAGTTCCAGCCGTTTAATGCTGGAGTAAGTCCTCTTATGCAGCAGGAGAATATAGATCTTATTATGGATGTACCTCTTGAGGTGACTGTTGAGCTTGGCAGATCCAATAAATCAATAAAAGAGATACTTGATTTTGCACCTGGTACTATCATAGAACTTGATAAACTTGCAGGAGAACCTGTTGATGTACTTGTCAATGGCAAATTTGTTGCAAAAGGTGAAGTTGTTGTTATTGAAGAAAACTTTGGTATTAGATTAGTAGAGATTTTAAAATAATTTCAAAAAGAAAACGCTGGAGGTATAGAGATGCTTATATTATTAACGGGTTTTTCTACAATTGCCAGCGTTTTTAAATTAATATTTCTTCTTATAGTATTTATATTGATATTAGCTGCATCCCAATATTTTACAAGATGGTATGCAAAATCTGGTCTTATACGGAAACAGTCAGGTAATATCTCGATAATAGAAACATATCAGGTTGCGCCTGGCAAAAATATATATATTGCCAAAATAGGTGATAAATATGTTTCTTTTATGGTTTCAAAGGATAATATAGTAAAGCTGACTGAGCTTGACGAGGATGAGCTGGCTTTTCATGAGGTTGAGCAGAATATTAAGGAAACATCATTTAAAGATGTTTTTTCTAAAATGATAGCGAACAGATCCAAAAAGAAATAGTATTTTTACTTGTTAGTATATATTTAGATAGTAATAAAAAAGTGTATGTAAAGTAATTAAGTTATGTTTATATATGGAGATTTCAGTGTGAAAAATCCATATACAAAAGATTTTTCACATATAAAAGATTTTTCATATACGAGATTTGTGTCTGCGCACACTTGACACAAACTCGGTA
>CAZFFA010000032.1:0-16958 GCA_964517955.1 uncultured Jutongia sp.
TTGTGCTTTGCTAGATAAAAAAGGAAGAAGAAAAGAAAATATAAATATTGATTATACTGGTTTCAAAATTGAGAATAGGTTTGTAGTTGGATATGGACTTGATTTTGATGAAAAGTATAGGAATCTTTCTTATATTGGGTACATTGAAGATTAAAAAAATATTATATTATAAAAAAAGCAAAATTTAAATAGTTTATTTTAAATTTTGCTTTTTTATTTAAATATAAATATTATAATAATTATAACATTTTATTGTATCTAAATGTATAACTTTATTATTTTTCAATAATTTATTCATAACTATTTTAGATATTTCTACCATGCCTTTATCTATATCTTCTTTTATTAAATCTACATATTGGGATTTTGAACAATTTCTTCTTCCCTCTTCTGTTCAAGCTCAACCATATCAGTTTCGTCATACAAAAACATTGCTATGACTTTATTATTATCCATAAGCTGAGCCAAATCATGTTTATTCTTCTTTAATTCTTTGATATCATCATTTGAAAGCATAAGACGCATTACTGCCCTATAGTAGCCTTCTTCCGTCTTAATATGAACAACTCTTACTTCATCTGAATCAGGAAGATTTTTTTCTGTAATCTCCGGAAATACATTGGATATTCCCCTTCTTGCTGCCTTTTTGTTGACTGCAAGCCGTACAAATTCCTCATTTCCCCAAAGAAGATGACCTTCCTCACTAAGAACTGCATATGGTACAGTCAGTTTATCCATGACACCCATCTGCATTTCATCATATCGTACTGCAAACTCTATGAGGTCACGTCTAAGTCTCTTTCTTCCTGAAAAATAAATACTTACAGCGGCAAAAAGATATACTGCAAGATAGCACGTACCAAGTATCCCGATTTTTCTATCATATGCATACATCTGTATATCCATAACGATAAATACTGCACTAAGCAGCAATGGCCAGCGTAAATATGACTTAAGATTACCCTTAAGTTTCAAATTCTGTTTCATTATGTTTAAACCTCCGTACCGGCACCTTACAACCCGGTCCTTATTTGTTGATTATATCATTATTGCCATATACCGTCAAACTTTGAACCTCATAGCTACCGTTACATCGTAACAGTTCAGCCTTTTATTTCTTACATTCATAAACCTGCCAGCAAGCTGTCAGTCGCTGCTATGCAGCTTTTGTTTATTTCATTTCAGAAATGAAAGGCTATTCCACCCTAAAAATATAATAAGCAATACAATGAGCACGCTCAAATATTGCATATTATATTTTTAGGGCTGAACTGTTACGTTACACCTACAATGCTGCAGCCTATCTTCCTATACTCTTCATAATTATATCATCTATCGCCATATCCATATCATTGTCGTGAGTCTGAACAGACTCTTCTTTTATATCAGCCTCATCAAGCACATTTATAAAATATGAGATTGACGCATTCTCACTTACCTCTATCCAGGTAAGTATCATGCCAATCTTCTTAAGTTTTTCTCTAAATTCATTCATAAAATAATCAGTAATATTTTCAAGAGTTGGATTTATCTTATCAAATGGCTCAATATTGTTGATATTCTGATTCTGATACTTATTGAGCATCTCATCGATCATAGGCTGAACTTTATTGAATAAAATAAGCTTTTCATTTTCATTTATAACCTCAAATGACAATTCCCATGTATGAGGATGAAGCTGACCAAGCTTTCCATTTATATATATGGCATGATTTGCATTGAGATAAAATTTATACTGATAACCTGTTATCACTGTACTGCCCCCGCTTTACTTTTTTTCATCATTTTTTCTCCAATCATAGAAAGGATCCTGTCACATTCACTTCTTTCCTTGTTGATAAATATAATCCTATACGAATCTTCATAATCAACAACTATTGCATCTGTCTCTTTGAGAAGCTTTACAAGTTTTTCTCCATCTTCTCTTGTAACAGCCGCATTGTATTCATTGTACTTTATATTCTCATTCTTAAGCTTATTGATAAGCTTTTCTCTAAATACACTATTATATATTCCCTTGTCCGTTACAAAATTCTGCTCTTTTGTCTCATTCTCCTCTTTATTTTCAAATGCAGCAACATCCTTATGATCTGGATTTTTTATATCTTGATCTTCCACTGTATTATCGCTATGCAACTTATACTCATCAAATTCTTTATTGATCCTATTGATTTTCTCCTCATATATCCTATCATTGTCAAGATAATTGAAGTAAAAGCCAAGAATAAATATATAAAGAATACATAACTCCGTCATTATATATTTATCATAGCTTCCATCACCTGTAATTCCACTTATATATGATACAGGTGTAACAGCAGCTATTATATATTTAATACCGGATATCATTGCCATATTGGTAGAAATTATATAGTCTTTGCCATTTTCATCAGTTACTTCAACTGATTTTGAACTGTTGTTAATAATGTTCCTGCTTATCTTGTCATCTACAATATAGCCTTCTGTCTCATCCATATAATACGAATAATAATTTTCCTTTGTATTATACAGACAGTATCTTTGCTCTTTTGATATTTTATTGTTGTCTACAACACTTTTTATATTTTTCATTTCACCGCCATTTATCTGCTGTGAAATAGCATACAGTGTCTGTGACTGGTTAAGTTCATAATTGGTAATCTTATTCTCACGATTATTCTGCAGGAAATAAAAAAGCAATCCCGCATTGATTATAAGAATTATTCCAAACAGTACTGAAAAAGCTGCTTTCTTTCCAATCTGCTTTTCACGAAATGACTGTAAAGTAAAATCCTTCTTTACCTGAGCTGCAAATGCACGACACTCATCCTTAAATGCAGATGTATTCCATGAGCTCTTTCTGTTGATGCAGTTTAATATTCCGGCAAATCTTATAAAATACACATAGAGATTGTATAGTGGTAAAAATATAAGAAGTGGTGATTTTCTGATATACTGCCGCCGCATCTCATCAAAGTCCCTCATATAAAGCACAATAGCACCCATATACAAAAATGATACAAGTACATACAATATATAGATCATTCCAACCGCAATACCTATAGTCCCCATATCATACTGCGTGATTCCTAGTGCGATAAGCGCAAAGTACCAGATCATTCTCGGAAATGCGAATGTATGATCGTACATAAGCATACGAACTGTGCCATCCGTAAAAAACTGTCTGGCATGAAGATTCTTCTTGTCAAAGAACATATGAAGAACTTCCAGTTCCCCAATCTGCCATCTCTGTCTCTGAGTATACAATTTTCCAAAGCTTTCTACAGGATCTGTTATAAATATTGCATCTTCACAAAGTGCAACTCTCTGATTAAGATTTTTCTTAACCTGAAGAGTAAGATGGGCATCCTCACAAAGTGTACTTGTATTGTACATCTGTGTTTTCAGTATAGTTGATTTACGGAATGCTGAAAATGCGCCTGATAGTGAAAATATGTTGTTGCTCTCCGACTCATAGTTTCTTCCTGCCATAAATGAATGACAATACTCAAGATATTCCATCTTCTGAAGAAACCTCAATGCCGGATTTTTTGTCTTTTTTATAAGTTCAGGATTTGTCAGGATTACACCTGTCATACAATGAATATCCTCATTATTTTCAAACTTTTTTACAAGATTTTCAAGGGCATGTTCTTCAAGCATACCATCACTGTCTATATTTACAATATATTTGCCATTGCTATTAAACAATGCAAGATTCAGCGCCTTTGATTTACCCTGTTTTGAACGCATCCACTGCATCTTAAGGTCCGGATAATACATCTGACATTCCTGATATATCTCAAAACTATTATCCCTGCTCATATTATCTACAAGCATTACCTCTATAAGTTCATTGGGATATGTTGAATTGGCAATGGAAGATATACATGTCCCAAGTGATTCACTTGAATTATACACTGGAATGATCAGCGTAATATCAGGAAGCTTTTCTATTAATCTTCTTTTGTCCTTTCTAAAGAACTTACGCATAAGGACAATATATGTTCCGACTGATGGGATGATTTCGACAACCACCGGAATGAGTATCCACGTAAGCCATGCCGCCATCTCGCTTGTAAACATGCTTATAATCTTACTAATCATAATCAAATTCTCCAACTTTTTGCTTTACAATCTGTCTCTTCGTAAATATATAAAAGTACATAATTATCATCAATATATAGAATATAAATCGTCCAATTATTACATGAGCGGTATAAAATGAAACAATTCCGCTATTTACAAGCAGACCTATGCTTGTAAGTCTTATAACATTGGCAAGAATAATACCTGCTACACCTGCAAGACATAAAAATGCTCTCTCAACAATCCTGTATGCAGGATAAAAACACATCATGCTAAAAAAGGTAATCATTTCAAGCACGCCTGAACATTCCATATTCAGATACATATTAAGTGGAAGTCCTTTATTGTTAAGCACAAGTATTCCGTACTCCGTATTATAACTATAGGTGTTCGTAAGCTCACCTATTTTTCCTGCCAGATATGTGTCTATCATAATCACAGGATTCTGAATAATCGGCAGTATATAAACATAAAGGAATAAAAATGCTCCGACACTTCCAAATATAAAGAAAAAGAAATCCTGTTTTACACGTTTAAATACAGTCAACGCATAAAACCATATTACAAATAAAATTATGGAAATAATATACTTTGATGTCATAAAGTTCCTTTCTATACAACAGTCCGGTCATTCCTGCCAATACCCCCATAAAGTAATAAAAATGTGCAAGCAATTTACACTGCCCACACACTTTTATCATACATTAAACTAAGAATCTGGCATCGCCAACAACCATTCTGTCAGATATAGTATACTTATTAAGAGGAGTCTCACTTATTGTAAGCTTAAATACCTTAAAGTTCTTATCATTTATCCTCTCTGCTATATCCCTGTAAAATACATATGCCATATTTTCCAAAGTCGGTTTACGTGTATAAAATGGTTTAAAATTATTGACAAGTTTCCCCTTATACCTGTCAAGATATGAATCAATGCTTTTAACCATATCAAAATAAGTAATAAACTTATCATCTGACTCTGCTGATATGAGCACCTCGATAACAAATGTATGCATATGTTCCTGATTGCCTTCGTCACTTATATCATGAGCTGTATTTAACTTATAAGTATATCTGTATCCTCTAATTAACATTTTTACGCTTTCTTGTATATCCGTATGTTCCAACAACAATAAGTACACATATAACAGCTAATGCAGCAGGATATGTAGAACCTTCCTCATTCTTACTCCATATAGCATACAATGTATAATTATCAGTGTCCGGATATACCAATTCTGATTTACCTTTATATATTTTAGATGAGTCTGTCTCATCCTTCTTTTCGCTCCAGCCAACAAATGTATAACCGTCTCTCTTAGGACTTTCTCCTATAAGTGTTACCTTGTCACCTGAAGAATAAGAATTGCTGTCTGTATATACGCCATTTGTAAGTTTATAAGAACCTTCGCCAAAGCTCGCATCAGATGCATTTACATCATAGTTAAGTTTTGATTCATTCTTCTGCCATACTGCGTATAATGTGAGTGTAGAAACATCTGGGAAATCAAATGTCACTCCAGGCTTATATACCTCATGCTCTGCATTTGCTTTGTCACTTGTGTTCCATCCTATAAATTTATATCCTTTTCTTTCAGGAATCTGATCTATTACTGTAACTTTATCACCTTTATTGTACTTCTTTGAATCTTCGTAAACACCATCTTTCAGAGCATAATCACCAAGCGTTGCATCAGATGCATTTACATCATAATAAAGTGCTACATTTTTAACTGTAATATCACCATCTTTATCAGGTGTTACTGTACTTTCTTTAGATGTGATAACACCATCTATATGCCATCCATCATTTTCTACCTTTACAACATACCAGTTTACCTTCTGGTCCGGTCCTAAAAATTTACTTACATCAGGGGCTGTTTCAATATTTGCCTCTACATCTGCAACACTTGAGAATATCTTCTTCGCTTCTTTAATACGTCCCTTTCCGGCTGATTTATAAAGATTTGTTGCATATGATGTATTTCCATTTTCAGCCGGCTGGAAATTGTCCTTTCTTATATAAAATGCACACTCTATATTTTTATCAAGGTATTTGATATTGCTTGTAGAAAGACTCTTCGTAAGAATACCGGAAGCTGTATAAAAATAAGCAGTTCCTGACCATTTTTCAAACGCACGTCTGTCTGTGTTTATTTTTTTCTTCGCACCAAACACAGCCTTTTCGAGCTTATTACATCCTGCAAATACTGCAGTTGAAATACTTGTCACAGAATCCGGAATTTCAATATCTGTAAGCTCTGTACAACCCTGGAATGTTACTGCTCCAATACCTGTAATTCCATTCTTTATTATAACTTTTTTAACTGATTTTTTGTCCCATTTTCCACCGGCACATGTGCCACTTCCTGATATTGTAAGGACACCATTATCTAAAGTAAAGCTGGCACTTTTACCACACTCACCTGAATTTGTTCCTGCTTCCATACTCTGAACATCTTCAGCTCCCTTTTTGAGTTTTGCTGCACTGCCTGATGTTCCGGGCATAATAGCCACAGATACTGCAAACATAAGAGACAATGATAATATTCTTCTTAAACTTTTCATTTCATACATTCCTTTCTCCAAAATATTTCTAAGAATACAATATCACTCCCAATTAAATCTAAACCCTCTTATCGGTTATGATACCCTCCTTACGCCAATATGTCAAACGACTAACTATCCAATTTTTGCGAGATATCCCGCCTTATTTTTATATATTATTTCCTTATTATCTATTTTGCCTTCTGTGTAATCAGTTTTGTCATCGCCATAAACAACCATTATGTATTTATATTGCTCTTCACCTCTGACTATCCTATCAACAAAATCACGTCCATTGTGCGTTATTCCATTACTTCCCACAGACTGATTGGACAATGAATAATATTTTTCATCAAATATCTCCCTTACCTTTGTCTCAGGGTCAGTAATGATTGCATTTCCCACAAAAGGAATCAACGTGTTTTCATCCACAGATAATTTAGCTGATTTCATCATAAGACTATTAAGGCTCTTTAATCCATCCAAGTCATGCACAACCCGGCGGTTAGCCGCATATACCGGAAATACTGACTCCGCAATATTGTCATATCCCGTCACATAGCCAAATCCCTTGTTTGAAGCATATATCTTATCCTCTGCTCCTCCTAAAAGACACGCAAACATTATAAGCCATGGAACACCTGCTGCTATGAAATACTGACATTGCTCCTTCTTCATTGAGGCAATATATTTCATCGTACAGATAAAAGCCAGTCCCCACAATGGTGCATATATCTTATAGAAATAATATGATGATACACTCTTTGTGATTGTTCCAAGTGCAAGAACTATAAGCATACAAAAAGTAGTACTAAACAGAAATTCTTCTACACCAAACTTTTTGCTTCGGATATCTTTCGCAGCCAGTAAAATTAAGAATGGGATAAAAAACAGGAAATCACCATAAGGATGACCATACATTTTTCCCTCCAGTCCTATATTTGCAAAAAGTATCGCATCCTTCTTTACATAAAACAGAAAAAGATAAGCTATACCAAGCAAAATTAAAACAGACCAGAATATAATTGACCTTTTTACAAATTTAGGTGTTATCTGATTTTTCCTTACTTTATTCTCGTAATAAAGATAAATTATCGCACCTCCTGCAACTGATGGTATAAAAAGAAAGTATGAATAACATAATCCTAAAACAGAAAACGAGATAAACGTCTCTGCCCATTCCTTATTGACCTCTCTTTTTAAGACAATATCCATATAATATGCTATCACAAGCACAAGCATCATGCCTGTACTAAAGTAGGCTGTTCCAAATACTACAGAACAAATCGGATGACCGCAAATATAAAAAACAGATAATATTGCACCAACAGTCTTTGTAAATATATTCGTCATATATTTACGAATACATGAGTACATAACCATTCCATTTAAGAATAATATAAAAAGATCAAATACTATATATATTTTATATTCATAAAATACAGGAACAATGCCTTTAAGTGCACTTATCCATACGGCTGTATTGACAGCGGCAAAATGCATGAAAGTAACCGGTTCTCCCTCAACAAGCTGTCTTGCAAAGAAAAAATGATTTCCTGCATCCAGCGTTCTGTAATTGAAGTTTTCAAGACCTGCCCCAAACTGATAAACACCCCAGGCTGCCGCTATAACAGCCATGACAATTACCATTATTACATCTAATATATGATATTCATATTTTTGAATTTTCTTCTTAAATATTATCTGATACCACCAATATGCCCCTGCCGCTATTTCAGGTATTGCATACATCCATGCCTTAACCGCAAACTTAAGCAGATCATTGGCGATGCACAATAAACTCTGCGTCAGCATCAAAAATACAATTGACATAATAATGTTACACACGCCATTCCATGTATTGTCGCTTTTCTTTACAAAATAAAAACCACTTATAAAAATCACAACTGCTAAAATATAAAAAACTAACTGCATAGACCTTCTCCATTTCCTGTCATTGTCCACCTTTACATATCGACACAAAGCCTGACGCCAAGTGTCAGGCCTGCATATAAACAATAATCACTCCTCACCCTATATTGTAATGATACTGCAATCTATTTTTCCCATCTTCCTGACGCACCACATGGAAGTACAAGACCATTGCCAGACACAGGAAGACCAATTTCCTCTGCCTCGACATGACCACCAAATTTTGGTGTGATCTGTGTACTCAGCATATATGAAAGTACAGCCGGCTGTAATCCTGTTGTATATGAATTGATAAGGAAAAATAACGGATCATCTGACATTATCTGTGTACAAAGCTTAATAAGCGGATACACCTTTTCTTCTATCTTCCATATTTCCCCCTTTGGTCCTCTTCCATATGAAGGAGGATCCATTATGATTCCATCGTAATGATTGCCACGTCTGATCTCACGCTCTACAAACTTAACACAATCATCTACAAGCCATCTTATCGGAGCATCTGAAAGGTCTGAAAGTTCAGCATTTTCTTTTGCCCATGTAACCATTCCCTTAGATGCATCTACATGAGTAACACTTGCCCCAGCCTCTGCTGCCGCAAGTGTTGCACCACCTGTATAAGCAAAAAGATTAAGCACTTTAACAGGTCTGCCTGCTTTCCTGATCTTATCACCAAACCAGTCCCAGTTTACCGCCTGTTCCGGGAACAGTCCTGTATGCTTGAATTTAAAAGGCTGTAAATTGAATCTGAGATTTTTGTAGCCTATCTGCCATGTATTAGGAAGGTCGAAAAATTCCCATTCACCGCCACCTTTACTGCTGCGGTGATAGTGTCCATTGTGTTTTTTCCATCCTTTGTTCTTCTTAGGAGTATCCCATATAACCTGTGGATCGGGACGAACCAGTATGTACTCACCCCATCTCTCAAGCTTTTCTCCTTCAGATGTATCTATAACTTCATAATCTTTCCAATCATCTGCAATCCACATTTAATTTTCCTCCAGTTTTGCACGTTTTCTCATATTATAACTTATGCCACAGGATTGCACAAGATATGAAAGTACCTAGAAATGTCCTGCTTTATAGAATGATGTTTCTATAACATAACAAAAAGCTGTGGAATTTCTTCCACAGCCTTTTGTTATGTACTATTTCGTCTATTACACTCATTTTATCTAATGAGCCATTATAACCTTCTTAGGACACTTAGCAGCACACTTACCACAGCCGGTACATTTGCTCTGGTCAATATGTGCAATGTTGTTCTCTACTGTTATAGCTCCGGCTTCACACTGTTTAGCGCAAAGACCACAGCCGATACAGCCTGTATCACATACTGCCATAACCTTAGGTCCTTTGTCCTTATTTGAACATGATACAGCAAACTTTGCATCATATGGTACAAGTTCGATAAGACCATTTGGACACTCTTCAACACATTTACCACATGCTACACATTTTTCTTTATTAACAACTGCTATACCATTTTCTACATGAATTGCATCAAACTGACATGCAGCTACACATGAACCAAATCCAAGACATCCGAATGAACATGCCTTATCTCCACGTCCCGGTATCGCTGCCGCCCTTTTACAATCAGATATTCCATAGTAATTAGCCTTAATTCCGGCTTTGTCACATGTTCCGGCACATTTTACAAATGCAACCATCTTGACAGCTTCGCCGCTTTCAACGCCCATTACTCCACCAATCTTCTCTGCAACTGCTGCACCACCTACAGGACATGCATTTACAGGAGCTTCTCCTGCCGCAATAGCCTTTGCAAGTGCATCACAGCCTGCATAACCACAGCCACCACAGTTGTTGCCGGGAAGAAATTCTCTTACTGCTATCTCCTTTTCATCAACCGGTACAGCGAATGCTTTGGCTGCGAATCCAAGAAGGAGTCCGATGAGAAGACCAGTAACACCTACAACTGCTGCAGCAACTATAACGCCCTGAACTGCTGAAGCCAATAATACGCCTGTTAACATCTGCATCTCCTCCTTTCTACACTAATCCTGCAAATCCGCAGAATGCAATTGCCATAAGGCTTGCTGTAACAAGTACGATAGGTGTTCCCTTGAATGATTCAGGGATATTATTGTACTCGTTTCTTTCACGGATACTTGCAAGTATAACAATTGACACAAGGAAACCAAGTGCTGTGAAAAGACCTGTTACAACACTTTCGATAAAGTTGCATCCGTTTGTTATGTTGTTGAGTGCAACACCAAGAACTGCACAGTTTGTAGTGATAAGTGGAAGATATACACCAAGTGCCTCATAAAGAGGTGGCATAAACTTCTTAAGTACCATTTCAACAAACTGAACAAGAGCTGCGATTATAAGGATAAACGCTATTGTTTCAAGGTATGCAAGGTTAAGTGGAACAAGTATAAAATAATAAATTGGATATGTTATTGCTGATGCTATAGTAATAACGAATGTAACTGCTGCACCCATACCCGCTGCTGTTTCGACCTTCTTTGAAACACCGAGGAACGGACATATACCGAGGAACTGACTAAGTACAACGTTACTCACCAACATAGATGAAATCATAATCACAAATAAATTCACTTAAATCAATCCTCCTTCTTAGCTTCGGCTTCTGCCTTAGCCTTTGCTTCTTTTGCAGCTTTTGCCTTTGCTGCAGCTTCCTTTGCTGCCTGAGCCTTTGCTGCTTTCTGGGCTACACGCTCTGCTTCAATTATTCCTTTATTGGCTACACAAGCTGAACCTGTACAGCTTGCACAATTTCCACCACATGACATATTGGTGTTTCCATTGTCAACATTAGTTGCTGATGGCATCTTAAGCTTGTTCTGAAGAGCTGTAAGGAATGAAAGTACAAGGAATGCTCCCGGTGCAAGTACAAAGAATGTAATGTGATAATCCTCCGGAATAAACCGATGACCAAATATAGCACCACTTCCGAGAATTTCACGACATATACCTATAAGAGTAAGACCTACTGTAAAACCAAGTCCCATACCGATACCATCAAAAATTGAAGGAAGAACAGGATTCTTAGATGCGTAAGCTTCTGCTCTACCAAGAATGATACAGTTAACTACGATAAGAGGTATATAAACACCAAGTGCGCTGTTAAGTGCCGGCAGATATGCCTGCAGCAACAACTGTATGATTGTTACGAATGACGCAACAATTACTATAAATGCCGGAATACGAACTTTGTCCGGTATAACCTTACGAAGTAATGAGATAAATGCATTGGAAAGGATAAGTACTGCTGTTGTAGTAAGACCCATTCCCAGACCATTCATTGCTGATGAAGTTACAGCAAGAGTAGGACACATACCAAGCATCATAACGAAGGTCGGATTTTCAGTAATAATACCGTTTTTTAAACGTTCTGTACAAGAATTCATTTCTTCCCCTCCTTAATCAGCGGTTGTACCTGTTGCTGTCTGACCTGCTACAAACTTAAGAGAAGCATTGACAGCTCTTGTAACCGCTTTACTTGTTATAGTTGCACCTGATATAGCATTGATCGTGCCATTGTCTGCACTTCCACTGCCATCTTTAACTACATTGAGAGTTTTATCAGCCGTAGCACCTACGTACTGCTGATTCCATTCCTCTTTTGTACTGTTCTGTCCAAGACCAGGAGTTTCATTGCTTGCATCAAGTATCTGAATACCCATGATCTTGCCATCACCTGAGATACCAAGTGCAATAGTTACGTTGCCGCCATAGCCTTTTGCTGCCGCCTTAACAACATAACCTGAACCGTCAGATGCAGTAGCTGTACGAGCTTCCATGATAGTTACATCTGTATATGAAAATGAATCATCATCGATCTTACCTGCTGTAAGGTCTTTCTGAAAACTCTCAACAGACTTTGTAAGTGCATCATCTGATTTAAATTCAGCACCCTTATAAACAGCTTCATAAGCTTTATTGGTTGCATCTTCCTCAGCCTTAGCTATAGGATTTTTTGTTATCGTATAAACAGCTCCAAGAAGTACACCGGCAACCAAAGTGATTATAAATAATGCAATAGCGTCATGAACAAGAGTATTCTCTGATTTATTTGCCATCTTTGATTCCCTCCTTTCCAAATGGAACAGGAATTGTAACCTTTTCGATAAGAGGAACTAAAAGGTTACATATGATAATTGCATATGATACACCTTCTGCAGATGCTCCAAATATACGGAAAATACCTGTAAGCAGACCAAGCAGTACACCAAATATGATCTGACCCTTTGGTGTAATAGGACTTGTTACATAATCTGTTGCCATAAAGAATGCACCGAGCATAAGACCGCCACCGCAAAGTTCTGCCGCAAGATATGTGAGATCAAATCCACGTCCACCGAAGATAAGAGCAAATACAGCAAATACGCCTATATAGCATACAGGAATTCTCCAGCTTATTACTTTACGGATAAGAAGATATGCTGCACCGATAAGAAGTGCAATAACTGATGTTTCACCAATTGTACCACCAATAGTTCCGAGGAACATCTTGAGTACGCTTGTTGATACCTGTGTAGTTCCATCTCCTGCTGCAAGAATATCAGCTACTGACTGAGCCTTGTCACCATTTTTAATGATTGCAAGAGGTGTTGCACCTGTTATTCCATCATATGTAAATGAAGTCATTTTTCCTGCGAATGAAATCATAAGGAAACATCTTGCTCCAAGTGCAGGGTTCATAAAGTTCTGGCCAAGTCCGCCAAATAACTGTTTAACAATAATAATCGCAAATACGCTGCCAAGAATAGCCATCCAAACCGGGAAAGTTGATGACAGGTTAAGTGCGAGCAAAAGACCTGTAAGAGCGGCACTGCCATCACTTACCGTAAGCGGAAGTTTCATAGCCTTCTGCCATATGTACTCTGAAAGTACGCATGTTGCTATACATGCTACTATAAGAATCGCTGCCTTATAACCAAAATTATAAATACCAAAGATGGTAGCAGGCATAAGTGCGAGAAATACATCCCACATAATACTCTTTGTTGACGATTTATCACGCACATGTGGAGATGATGATATATTTAATAAATTACTCACGTTTATCCCTCCTATTTCTTTCTTCTCTGTGCTGCCACATACTGACGGGCCTGCTTAAATGTCTGTGTAAGCGGTCTCTTTGCCGGACATGCATATGTACAGCTTCCGCACTCATAACATTCCATACCGTTAAGCTTGACAAACTCATCGTAATTATTGTTCATAGCAGCCTGAGCCATCTTCTGTGGTACAAGGTTGCCAGGACATGCTGCCACACATCGTCCGCATCTGATACATGGAGAAGGCTCTGTCTCTGCCACCTCATCTCTTGTAAGCGCAAGGATTGATGAGGATGTCTTTGTAACAGGTACATTAAGATCAAACATAGCAAATCCCATCATAGGACCACCTGATATGATCTTTGCAGGGTCCTGTTTAAAACCATCACCTTCTGCCACAAGATCTGCATGATTACATCCAAGTCTTACGTTTACATTGACAGGTGTATTAAATGCATCTCCTGTAAGAGTCATAACTCTTGTAATAAGCGGTGTCTGCTTGCATACAGCTCTGTATATAGCAATAACTGTTGAAATATTGTCCACAATACATCCTGCATCAGCAGGGAGCTTTGCAGAATAAATCTTTCTGCCTGTAGCTGCGTAAATCAGAGTACGCTCACCACCCTGTGGGTATTTTGTCTTAAGAACCTTTACCTCTATCCGGTCTTCACCCTTAACTGCCTCTTCCATCTTAGCGATAGCCTCCGGCTTATTGTCTTCAATACAGATCAGACCCTTTGCCTTATCAAAAAGCTTAAGTATAACTTTAAGTCCTCCTACTATTTCATCAGGACATTCAAGCATCTGACGGTAATCTGATGTCAGATAAGGCTCACACTCTGCGCCATTGACAAGAATATAATCAATCTTATCCGGCTCCTTCGGTGCAAGTTTTACATTGGTTGGGAATCCAGCTCCTCCCATACCAACTATACCAGCTTCTTTTACGATATTGCGAATCTCATCATTGGAAAGACTTGTATAATCTCTGTCCTCACCAAGTCCTTCAATTCCTTTGTATTCGCCATCGTTCTCGATGACAACACATGTTGCAGTCGAACCGTTCAAAAGCATTCTTGGCTCAACAGCTTTTACGGTGCCTGAAACTGAACTGCATATGTTTGCAGAAATAAATCCACTGGCTTCGCCAATCTTCTGTCCAACAAGTACCTTATCACCTTTTGCTACAATCGGTGTAGCCGGCGCACCAATATGCTGTGACATAGGAAATACCATATCACCCTTTGGCATTACATTTTTAATAGGCAGGTCTTTGGACAAGTCTTTTCCCTCGTAAGGGTGAACACCCCCACGAAATGTTGCTTCACTCATTCCGGTTCCCCTTTCTTAATTATTTTTTGTTACATGTACTCTACAAAACCGATTTCGTGACATTCTTTGCAGTAATTCTACTTACTGCTGCTCACAATAATATTTCTATTACATCTGTTTTGATATATGCAACACCACACATTTCATTGTATCATTTTAACGACAAAAGTCAACAAAAATGGCGCATTGTTAGTCAAAACTAACAAAAGAAAGACAAAACAAAGTTTAACCTTGTTTCGCCTTTCTTTATCTTCATGATCTTTATATTTAATTGCAATTATTTAATAATGCTCCAGACTGTTCCTTCTCTTGTATCTTTTATCTCGATACCCTTGTCAAGAAGCTCCTGACGAATAGCATCAGCCTTTGCGAAGTCTTTTTCTTTCTTTGCAGCTTTTCTTTCAGCAATTTTACTTTCAATCATAGCCTTAAGTTCATCATCAACCTCATCAGCTTCATCTTCCCCTGCATCAAGAAGACCAAGAGAAAGCACCTGATCAAAATCAGCCACAAGGAATCTCTTGCTTGCATCATTCATATCTGCCTTAAGCACATCATACAGAACTGTAAGTGCCTGTGATGTATTCATATCATTACCCATAGCCTCTGCAAATTTGTCCTGATATGCTGCAATCTTATCTTCCTCTTTTTCACCATCTGTACCAAGTGCACTTATACGCTTTACAAGCTTTTCATATGCAGTCTTTACATTGTCCATAACATCATAGCTGAAAAGAAGCGGTTTACGGTAATGAGACTGAAGGCAGAACATTCTGTATACAAGAGGATTGTAGCCCTTTTCCTCAAGCAGTGACACAGTAAGGAACTCTCCCTTTGATTTGCTCATCTTACCACTCTTGTCATTGAGATGCTGTACATGGAACCAGTAATTACACCATTTATGGCCAAGATATGACTCACTCTGTGCAATTTCGTTGGTATGATGTGGGAATATATTGTCAACACCGCCACAGTGGATATCAAGATATTCTCCAAGATGCTTCATGCTTATGCATGAACACTCGATATGCCATCCCGGATAGCCTATTCCCCATGGACTGTCCCACTTAAGCTCCTGTGAGTCAAACTTTGATTTTGTAAACCAGAGCACAAAGTCTGTCTTATTCTTTTTGTTGACATCTTCCTGAACATCATCACGAACACCGACCTGAAGTTCTTCTTCATTCTGATTAGAAAGAACATAATATTCCTTGAGCTTTGATGTATCAAAATATACATTACCGCCGGCAACATATGCATATCCCTTTTCAAGAAGCACTTCTATCATATGAATAAATTCCGGTATACAGTTTGTAGCAGGTTCCACTACATCAGGAGTCTTTATATTGAGCTTGTCGCAGTCACTGAAGAATGCTTTCTTATAAAATTCTGCAATTTCCATAACTGTCTTATGTTCACGTTTAGCTCCTTTAAGCATCTTATCTTCGCCACTGTCAGCATCACTTGTAAGATGACCTACATCTGTTATGTTCATAACACGCTTTACATCGTATCCGGCATATCTGAGATATTTCTCAAGTATATCTTCCATAAGATAACTTCTAAGATTACCAATATGTGCAAAATGGTACACTGTAGGTCCACAGGTGTACATTTTCACCTTTCCTTCTTCATTGGGATGGAAAGGTTCAATTTTTTTCGTCAATGTATTGTATAAATTAATCTCTCTCATCAATTTAATAACCATGTCCTTTCTTAAACGTACATCATTTCCAATCCCTATTACTTTACTAGATTTTATGCTTTTAATCAAGAGTATTAACTTTTTTTCTTACTCTCCTTTTTCTTAGCTGAAAGCATACCTCCTATTCTTCCGCTTTCTTTGGATGTAAGCGATTTCCAGCCACTATTGACAACTTTGTCAAAAAGCCCAAGTTCAACAGCCATTTCCCATTTGGACTGCTCCTCTTTCTTCAACAGTTTTATATCATCTATACATTTTACCTCGTCTTTTTTCATAATTATTTCCCGCCTTTCTGCGAAAGGCACCAATGCGTCATGAAACAT
>CAZFFA010000033.1:0-16940 GCA_964517955.1 uncultured Jutongia sp.
CGTAGCTGGCAGGTTTATGAATGTAAGAAATGATGGGCTGAACTGTTACAAAAAGTATAACAGCTCCGTCATAAAACTATTATAGTAAAGGCTGACAGCATAGCTGGCAGGTTTATGAATGTAAAAAACAAACGGCTGAACCATTATAAAAAAGTAACTGTTCAGCCGTTTGTCTCTAATATCCTCTTGACTTAAGAAACTTATAAGTACGTTCACTATTCTTATCATCAATGTATTCAAAATAATGATGATGATCCATTTCATCCTGTGGAAGCATCGCAAATCCGGATTCAATACAATCACTGATCTGATCAAGCAGTTCTGTTTCATTGGCTGCCTTTCTGCCAAACAGCTCTGTTTTCATATCAATATAGCTTCCATGTGCGACATTATATTTATCAACATCAAACTGATAGAATATTACAGGCTTCTTCTGATAATATACGTCCCAGCATACACTTGAATAATCAGTTATAAGCGCACTGCACCTCATCATTATCTCGTTGAGAGGCTTCTCACCAAATGGAATGAGTGTTATATTTTCACCTGATATCCTGAAATTCTTAAGATACCCTGCAAATTTAGGATGTATATAGAATATTACCCTTGTATTATTTTTCTTAAGTATATCTGCCAGTTTTTCACTCTGCAGTATTCCCGAATAATTCTTATAATAATCACTTGATAAGAACTCTTCATCACTGACTTCCTCAAGCCACGAACGCCATGTAGGCATGATAAGAATTATTCTGTCATCCTTAGTTGACTTATCTTCAAGAACATCCCAGCGTGTAAATCCTGTTATAGGTGCATTATTTCTTTTATATTCCAGATACTTTACAACTATATCCTGCTCAAACTGTGATGTTGTAGTAAAGAATGTCATAGGACTGCTGCCCTTCTTTCCGAACAGCGGCGCAACCCGTTTAAGCGCAGTCACACCATGCTGCAAAAAGAATATTGGCTTTGCTTTTATTCTTGACATAAGAAGACTTGTCTTACATCTCCACACATATAGATGAGTACTTGAATCCGAAGCAACATATATAGATGCTGCAAGGGCATATAAACAGTGCTTAAAGCTCATAAACTGTATTATATGGTCATCATACTGCTTTATCTTCTTATAATCAGATGAATTTTTATCTATTACATAATATATATGTTTTTTCTCTTTTTCCGAAAGATTTTCCATACAGTATTTAAAGAAATAATATCCATTGTCCTGAGCCATTGAACAAAACTTCTCATATACAAGCCATATTTTCTTTCTTGATAAAACAGGGCTTAAGATTTTAGAAGTGCATAAAGCTGCCATTTCCTTAATTTTTGTAGCATATGAATCATATTCGGAATCCTGTCTGTATAAAAATGCAAGATAATCACCCATAGTATAATAAGGGAATATCATGTGACCTGCTCCGGCAGAATACTGGCGATTGGTAAGGTAGAAATTGTATTTCCAGTAAGAGTTCATAAACTTTACTTTGAATATCTGCTCAACACCTTCAAACTCTCCAATTATCCTAAGATCCCAGTAAATCTCCCTAAGGTGCATTTTTTCAAATTCAATATATACCTTTATATAATAATACTCGCCATCTTCCCTCATATCATATTTCAAAGGATTGTCATAGCTTGCTGCATTTCTGTATCTAAACACAACATCTTTAACTTCAAGCCCAAACTGTTTTTTCAATTTCATATTTACTTCGCAAGAGCTTTTATGTGATTTTATGTTCTTAAGCTTTGCATACAGACATTTTTCAACCGCAAGCAGCTCACAAAGGTTCTGACGTCCTGTCTTTTTGTCATATACCTCTGCCACAACCCTGTAACTTGAAGAAGGTGGTATAATCTCATTCAGATCATTATACGTAAGATGAATAACTCCACTTTCTTTTTCTTCGTCTGTAAACTTTCTTACATATGCAACAATATCTTTTCCATCAAGAATTATAAGTTTGTGAATATCCCTCTTTTCTGCTATATGGAACGTAATCTCATCCTTATCTCTGAAAACTTCTGTTTTAACAGGTTTTATATCTGTATTGTATGTTCCACATCCTGTTTCGGGCACATAGAAATCCCTGATATAAGGAATCTGAACCTTCAGCCCCGGATAAGTACGCTTAAGCTCCCTCTTTGCCAGACGTTCCTGAACAGACTTAACTCCGAGTTTTGCAAGAACTTCTTCAGCATATGTTCTTGGTGTTGTTTTGGTGATAATGACATAGTTAAATGCATCATTAAATTCATCATACAGCTTACTGCTTAACGCCTCATTAAACCACTTCTTTTCAAACTGTACTATGTCATTCTCATCAACATAACCTGCTATAGCCTCAAAATCTCCTGCTTCATTTATTCTTTTTGGATTAACTATGCGATGAGGTACCTTTATATTGTCAGAATAATCCTGAATTTCGATTCCCTCCTCATTGCCATAGAGAACAAGGTCAAGCATCTTTCTAGGTGCATCTATTGAATCGTACTTCAAAAACTGCTCACAATAATCATCATTGTCATATCTTTCATCAAGTATCTTCCCTGTTGAAAGCCACTCCGACAGTTCTTCAAGCTTATAAACCTGAACAAATGGAAGACTCTGTATGTCCATATACATTCCGCGGTCACTCATATATTCATCATAATCATATATATATAATATGATAGGCTTTCTTGTAACCGAAAAGTCAAAGAATACACTTGAATAGTCTGTAATCAGTGCATCCACACAATTCAGGAACTCATACTTATCAATCTCTGCTGGAAATGGCTTTATATGTTTATACTCTCCAAGCTGTACTGCATTTCTTAAAATAGGATGGAAATTGACAAATAAAAGCTGGTCATCCTTAAGCTCTTTATCGAGATACTTCATCATTCTGGCAACTTCTTTTCCATATTCATCCATATTTACAGAATGATTACTTGTTCCTCTCCAGGTAGGCATGTAAGCATATAATGTTTTATCTTCATATCCAAGCTTTTTACGAATCTCTGCTGCCTTTGCTTTGTCCATAAATATACTGTTGCGTGGATAACCACTGAGTGCAACCTTTCCAGTATAAAGCTTCTCCAGATTATAATCTCTCATTATCGCATCTTTTGTAAATTCATTGGGATGCATAAGATACGTAGCCTGTAAGAAATTATGCTGGACATTGTACATAGACTCTATACCCTTACGCATCTGTTTACCAAGGGTTTTAAGAGGTGTTCCATGCCATGTCTGGAGATATACCTGCTCATCCTTCTTTATAAAATACACAGGAAACGAGCTGTTATTCACAAGATATTTCGCTGTTGCAAGTACCTTAAGATACTCATACGATGTAATACTTACCAGCTTTACAGGTATATTATTTGCCTCGATAAATTTTTTATGTTCGTCATAATCTGCCGGATTTGTACTATAATATATCTCATACTTATCCGCATCTTCTCTTGAAAGCAGTTCTTTCAAAATGTAAAAAGGTGAATCTGATATAGTTGATCCATGAAAAGATTCAAATAATATTCGATTATCCACAATATTACAGTGTTTATAATAACTTCCATAGAAAAATTTCATCTTTGGAGCTCTTTTCACAACTCTTCTGACATTATTTTTTGTAAAATTATATAAACTTCGAGCTTTTGCTTTAAGCTTTCCAATAACCATCTTATATAATTCCTTTCCTTAAAACCATATGATTAAAATTTCTTTTCCCTTATAAGATCACATATTCTCTTACAATTATTTTTGTCCATATATTTAAAGTTCTTTTCTCTTTCACGGGCATATTTTTCTTCCATTTTGAAATCATTCTTAATATATTTTTCTATCAGATTTATAAGCTCGTTGACATCTTCTGTTCTGTCGCCAAAAAGATCATGCTTCATATCCATATAGCTTCCATGTGTATTCATATAAGTATCTATATCAAACTGGTAGAATATAACCGGTTTATTCATATAATACACATCCCAGCTTACACTTGAATAATCAGTTATAAGCATATTACACTCCATCATAAGCTCATTAAGTGGCTGGCTCTCAAAAGGTATAAGCTCCACCCTTTCTGCGTTGATCTCAAAGTTTCCAATATAATCTTTAAACTTTGGATGTATATAGAATTTTAATTTCACATCATTACTTTCGAGAATGTTATTGAGCTTTTCAGAGTTCAAAAGTGCCATATAATTCTTATAATATTCACTTTCCTTAAACTTTTTACTGTCAACATCATCAAGCCAGTTTCTCCATGTTGGCATCATAAGAATCTCTCTTCTGCCGGCAGACTTGTCTTCGAGCACATCCCATCTCGCAAATCCGGTAATTGCTATCTCATTTTTATTATATCCAAAATATTTACTTACTATCTCATATTCATCATCAGATGTAACAAGGAACATATTTGTAGGTTTGCCATTGGCTTTGCCAAATATATTGTCAACCTTTTTCATAGCAGTAACACCATGCTGAAGGAAAATATGCTTTTTCTTCTTTATTACATGTGCTATTATACTTGAGCGGTGACGCCATGCGTATGCATGACTCCTTACATCAGAGCTTACAAGAAGCTTTGCTGCAAGCATATATGTTATAAACCTTATACTCATGAAATTCACAACATTTTTTCTGTACTTTTTCAACTTTTGATAATCCGGAGATTTTTTATCAATTACATAATAAATCTTCCTGTTCATAGTATCTTCAATATTATTTTCCATGCAGTATCTGAAGAACTGATAACCATTGTCCTGAGCCATATAACAATACTTTTCATATACCAGAATAATTTTCTTTGATTCAAGATATTTTCTAAATACCTGATATATTCTAAGTCCAGCTCTTTCCTTAAATCTGAACTTAAATCCATCATTGTTTTCAGATGTTCTAAACATCAGATTGACATTGTTGTTTGGAGCAACATATGGAAACAATATATATTTCTCATCACCAATATCATAATATTTACAATTTTTCTGGAACAGCTTCTTATAGCTTTCTCTTATCTTATCATTGTACACCTTGACTGATGCATAATATCTGTATCCGTCTTCCTCATAGCAGGCTCTTATTCTCCAATATGTACTTTTGAATTTCTGGCCTTTCAACGGAATCTTTACTTTCATGACAACACCCTTCGATGTCACCTTGACAATATCAGCTTTAAAGTATCTCTCATCTTTGTCATCTTCTTTTTTGCATTTATAATCAAGTACAAATCCTGTCCAATTTCGTTCATTTCCGGGACACAGTGTCTCTACTATGATATATTTATCAGAAATCTTTACTTTAAGAGCCTCACATGCCACCTTATAAAGTGTCAGTTTTTCTCTTTCAGCAATTCTCATCATAATATAACCCGATTTATTTACATATGGGCATCCGTCATACATTTTACCTTTATGTTCACAGCTTATAAAATTATCGAAATAAATTGCGTTAATATTATCTTTGATCTCTTCATCATCTTTAGAACCACTTTCAAGATCATCATCATCAGATATTTCCAGTTTTTCCTTAGCTCTGTTGATGCATATCTCTTCATCTATAATTCTTGTCTTTATAAATTCATCGCCAAATTTAAATGCAAGTCCAAATTTCAATAAAAGATCTGATGTTTTGCAGAACCATTCAAGTTCTGATGTATCAATGCTTATCACACTGTTTTCCTTGTCTTCTATTGTTACCGGAATGATTCGTACATACACATTCAGCTTATTGTATGCCATAAATGCAATTTCACTTACGTCTTCAAGAGAAAGATGCTTTAGCTGTATCTTAAACACACCCATTCCGGACACAATTTTACCCACTCTTACTGCTCTGTCAAATGGAATTGTATTGTCTTTTATAAGTTCTTCAAAGCTTCTTCCATCATCATAATCTATAGCACTGCTTTTTACACCGGTATACAACATTACAGTCATCTTTTTTGTTATATTTATTATTGCATAATCATATCCGCTGACATACTCTATTTTCTTCTTACCGGCAGTATATTCTTTTGATTTATACTGTTTATCACAATATAGCTGAACCTCGTATTCCTGTCCATCAATTTCAAACACAACTAAAAGGTCCCAGTTTACCTTGAAAACATTATTCAGCTCTTTAAGGTCAAATTCTGCAAAACTTCTGACACCATCTTTGTCATCTTTTTTTATATTTTCATTTGACAAAACAGGTATTTCCAAAATATCATCGCTTTTTCTTGACTGAAGAACGATTTTTTTAACCTTGTCCGTATTTCCGGACACAATAACATCACTGAATGAATACATTGATATATTATATCTGCTGCCATCCAACGAGATATTATCCAAACAGAATTTTGCAACGTCCCTGTACACATATTTCAGTTCAGATATAGAAAGACAGGCATTGCCACTTAGCGTAAGCACTATGCCGACAGCCACGCTTTTTCCATCTCTCTCTACTGTCTGTGCTATATTTGCCAATATATTTATCTTATTTTTATCTACAATTCTACGACACTCATAACCTTTGAAAAAGTACAGAGCATATCTCTGTACTTTTTCTTCACTTTCAATATATGTATCGACCAATCTGTCGATAACATCCTTATTTTCAGCCAGATTCAGTACATAACAACTGTTTCCGGACGAATTTTCCTCTTCATTTATATTAATTTTCAGTTCTGATTCAAGTGAATCTCTATCTATTATAATTCCCTCATATACATTTTTTTCTTTTACGGGAAAATATATTTTTTCATCATCAATTTCAACCAGACCATTTAACTGCTGCGCCTTTGAAATCTTGTAACTTAAATTCATGTATTTATCACACCAAACCTTTCCAATGTTATAATCCCGAATAGTAAATTTATATAACCATCCGGGATTTTATACTTTCAATAGAAGTCCAGCATATAAGCTGAACAATAACTATTTTTCAAACATATTCAGATCAGATACTTTTAAAACTTTTGCACCTTCAAAGCGTTTAAACACATTTTTAAAAAACTCAGATTTTTTTGTATATTCAATAATATAATCAAAATGTGTCTGTCCTACAATTCTAACTTTTTCGCGTTCATACACTTCTTTAGGATAATATCTACTATAAAAATTCTGATAATCCGGATCATCTTTTCCATGTCTTTTTATAATCTCAATACACTCTTTTTCTCTTTCATCGGCTGCATACGTTCCTGTTCTTCTTAAGACTCGTGCTCTTTTATCAACGTTTCTGATCCACTCGAAAAATTCTTCATCTTCCTTATGTGGAACTATCAAAGTCAGATCAAATTTGTCAAAATCAAATTTATTAAGAAAATCATCAAACGCTGCCTTCTTTTTTTCATTTTTCAGCAATCCGGTATATATAAGAACTTTTTTCTTTGATGTATGATCGCATGATTCCATATCAGTAAAATCTTTATTTACTATTATCTTGTTTATCACACGCTCACTTACACTTCCGTCATCATTGCCACATGCCCACTTTTTCTCTGTAAGATATTTTTCTTTCAGACTTTCCGTTGCGGCTGGTATATCCGACATTATACTGCCAAGCTCTTCCAACGACTGTGCGATAGGGCCCGGAAGCTTATCAACGCCAAAATACAAGCCTCTCTGCTCCTTATACTCCTCCAGATCAGGTATATAAAATATGATTGACTTCTCTGTTGCCAGATAATCAAAATAAATACTTGAATAATCAGATATAAGTACATCCACTATTGATAATATCTCATTGGCATCTATTGTGGCAGGAATAAACTTATCAGTAAGAACCTCTCCCTTATCAACTATATTTTTATACACTATCTGGTGAGGTTTTACCAGAATCTGATACTCATTTGTATCAACACTTTCTTCAACTTTATTTATAAGCTCAAAATACATATCCGTACTTGTATCCGGATCAGAATATTTCTCGCCTTTCCATGTAGGCGCATACATTATTATTTTCTTTGAAGGATCTATTTTTACGCCCTCAGCCTTCAGTTTTTCCAGCACTTCCTCACGATCACCATAAAACAGATTGTCATTGCGGGCAGTTCCCGATTCCATAATATGGCCTTCAAACAAACCCTCCAGTCTGAATGTATTTCTAAATATATCTGTCATAAATCTGTTCGGAGACAGGAATACATCAACTGCCAGAAAGTTTCTTATAGTATTTAGTCCCGTAATCCTTCCATTTGGAATATCAAATCCCAATGTTTTGAGCGGAATTCCATGCCATGTATTTATATATATCTGTCCCTCTTTTTTGGTATAATAATTTGGAAAAGAAAGATTTGTTATAAGAAATTTCGCCTGAACCAGATATTTACAATACTCGACTGTATCTCTCTGTACAAACACCACATTTTTATATTCACTATATCTGTCTACAATATCTTTCTGTTTATCAAGATCCTCCAAAACCCATACATGTGTATATTGTTCAAAGTCATTTCTCTTTGTAAACCTTTTAAATATACCATACGGATTGCACACAAGACCCCTTCCGGCATATGATTCGTACAAAATAACTCTGTCATTAACCGGTAAACTGTTGTACATTTCTGCATATTTCAGACGAAGCTCATCTTTGCTTCCCGGAGCAATATTGCCAATCTCTTCCCTTACTTCCTGTCGTATAGACTTAACTTCCTTATGCAGTTCTATTCTTTTTAAAATTTTTTCCCAAAACATATTTACACCTATTTATCCTGCTTTAATCCCAGATCTTCTTTTATCTTTGTTGTCGAAATTCCCTCTGTTCGTGGTAAATAAATTACCTCACAATAATCTTTGAGGAAGTCAAATTTGCCTTCCCAGTCATGTCCCATCACAAATATATCAATATCATTATCCTGAACATCTTTTATCTTCTGTTCCCATGTATTTTCCGGAATTACCTCATCAACATATTTGATTGCCTCAAGGATAGCTTTTCTATCCTCATATGAATAGTATGCCTTTTTATTTTTAAGTGCATTAAATTCATCTGTTGATATTGCAACAAGAAGGTAGTCCCCAAGTTCTTTTGCTCTTCTAAGAAGATTTATATGACCTACATGTAAAAGATCAAATGTACCATAAGTAATTACTTTTTTCATTTATTATCCTCATCATTCTCAATAAAATTTACATAAAACACCTGTAAATTTTACTTTATTTGCTTTTTTGTGTCAATATAATACCAATTGCCGGACGCATATATTGTAACGTTCGGCATCTGTCCGGATGCAGCGGTAACTATATACCAACAATAACTGACAATTCCTCTATCAGTCTTTCCATCTCTTTCTGTGTACCTATTGATATTCTTAGATAATTGTCTATACGTGGAGTACTGAAATGTCTTACAAATATTTTCTTTTCACGTAATTTTGCAAATATCTCATTGGCATCAACACTTTTATGTGTGGCAAAGATGAAATTCGTCATAGAATCGCCAAATGTAAATCCAAGCTCTGTAAGCTTCTTCTTTGTCCATTCTCTTGTGTCAATTATCATCTGCTTTGTTTTCTGGAAATAAGCTTCATCTTCTATGGCAGCTACACCGAGAGCAACTGACAATCTTGTCATAGGATAACTGTTGTATGAGAATCTTACATCATTCATTGCTTTAATAAGTTCCGGATTACCCATAGCATATCCTATACGCATTCCCGCAAGTGAACGTGATTTTGAATATGTCTGTACAATAAGTGCATTGTCATACTCTTTTGTCAGCTTAAGTGCAGACTCGCCACTAAAGTCAACATATGCCTCATCTATTATTACAACCACGTCCTTATTGTGCTCAATAATATCCCGAAGCATCTCCTCTGACTGCTTTATTCCGGTAGGAGCATTAGGATTTGCTATAACAACGCCGCCGTTTTCTCTATAATAATCATCTGCTTTTATATTGAAATCATCATCAAGTGCAGGTCTTTCATAAGGTATACTGAATAACTCTGCCCATACATCATAGAACGAATATGTTATATCCGGAAAAAGTATTGGCTTACTGCTATTGAAAAATGTCATAAATGCTATAGCAAGAACATCATCTGAACCAACCCCTACAAACACCTGATCTTTTTCAACTTCATAACGTTTAGCTATTGCGTTTATAAGAAGTTCCGAGTTGGGATCAGGATATAATCTAAGTGTATCAAGATCAAATTCTTTTATCGCCTTTTCAACTGCAGGTGAAGGCGGATATGGATTTTCGTTCGTATTAAGTTTAATCATTCCCTCTAAATTTGGCTGTTCCCCCGGAACATATGGATCTATTTTTCGTAAATTATCTTTCCAGCTAGTCATATAAATTCCTTTCGTATATGTTTTTATTATTTCATCTGTTTATATTTAATGTTTATAAGCCTCGGCAAGTTTTTCAAATGAAGCAAATGACCTCTTGATCATCTCTGTGTCAACACAATATGCAATTCTTACATATCCCGGGCACATAAATGCACTTCCCGGTACAAGTAAAAGATTGTATTTTTTTGCCTCTGCTGCAAATGCCGTATCATCAGGTTCCAAAGTTTTAACCCAGAGATAAAATGCACCATCCGGCTTTGCACACTCCATACCAAGCTCTGTAAGCTTATTGTATAAAAGTTTGCGGTTTGTATCATATGTAGTTATATCTGTTGTCTCATCAAGACATTTTGCAACTGCAAGCTGTATAAGTGATGGAGCATTAACAAATCCCAAAATTCTATTGGCAATTCCCGCTGCATTGACAACATTTTCAAAATCATCCACTTCATTAGGAATAACAAGATAACCTATACGTTCTCCCGGAAGTGAAAGTGATTTACTATATGAATATCCAACTATTGTATTGTCATAATATTTTGTCAGATATGGAACTTCAACACCATCATAAGCAAGCTCTCTATATGGCTCATCAGCGATAAGATAAATTGATGTTCCAAACTCATTCTGCTTCTTTTCAAGTATAGAAGCAAGTTTCTTTATTGTATCTTCTGAATAGACAACACCGGTTGGATTGTTTGGTGTATTTACTATGACAGCTTTTGTTTTGGCTGTAATTTTTTCTTCAAACTCTTCAAGATTTGGCTGAAATGTTGGTATATTAGGTGAAACAGCAACCATCTTTCCATCAAAATTTGCTACATAATTATTGTACTCACCAAAATATGGCGCAAATGCTATAACTTCATCACCGGAATCAATAAGTGTTTTAAGTATTACGTTCAATCCACCTGCTGCCCCTACAGTCATAAGAATATTTTTTTCATTAAATGATGTACCAAACTTCTTATTTAATGAACCTGCTATCGCAGCTCTTACATCTTCATAACCTGAATTGTTCATATATCCATGCACATGGTTCGGATTCTCTTCCTTAAGTATTTCTATGATTGCTTCACTAACTGCTTTAGGAGGTTCTACGCTCGGATTGCCAAGACTGAAGTCATACACATTTTCTGCACCATACTTTTCAGCCATCTTCTTTCCTTCCTCAAACATTGCTCTGGTGACAGAACTTCCTTCCACATATTTAACCATCTTCTTTGCTATCATATCAGTTTCATCCTCTCCATATTATGTATTTTTATCATTGATCCCACACTCAATATAGCCTCTACAATTATAGCACTCTTTGTATGATTGTAAAAGTTGCAAAAATATACAATTTTTACGAAATTTAAACTACTTTTACAAAAACTTAATTTTTTTCAAAAAAACACTTGCATTACATTAATAACTGTGCTATTATCATATCGTTGTCGCAAGACAGGCAACAAAATATGCGCTTCTAGCTCAGTTGGCAGAGCACCTGACTCTTAATCAGGGTGTCCAGGGTTCGAACCCCTGGAGGCGCACTAAAGGTCCTCGTTTGACAGACATAGAGCTGTTGGGTAGGGGCTTTTTTTATTGTATTTATATATGAATATGAAAAATCTTACCAGAAACTAAATATTCCAGAATTAATGGAGCTATCACAATAACATTTTATGATCGTCATTGTGATAGCTCCTTATAAATTTAGATTCAGATATTAACTAAAAGCTATTTTTACTTTACTTTTAAAGTAACTGATGCTGACTTACTGCCAACCTTAACAGTAACCTTTGTACTTCCCTTCTTTTTAGCCTTTAAAGTTACACTTGCAGATTTTTTTGCAAGACTCTTCTTAGTTACAGAAGCAATCTTTTTATCCTTTACAATAACACTCATCTTATCTGTTGTCTTCTTATCTTTTGATTTAGAAGTTACAGTAAACTGCAAAGTAACATTCTTACCCTTTTTAACTGTAACCTTTGCTTTTTTAGCCTTTATAGCTTTGCAAGGGTTTGAAGCTGCTGGTTTTTCTGTAGGCTTCACACTAGGCTTTGGTGAAACACTTGGTTTTGGAGAAGCTGTTGTAAGATTAACAGTTACCGGATCTTTCACAGCATCTGCTCCGTATTTTGATGTATATCCACCACGATATAATGTTGCAAGCTTATCATATAATTTTGCAAATAATGTAGGATTAAATGTCTGTGATGTACAATTAAAACCTGTACCTGATAAATTCATATCAGCAATTTCAAGACCTAAAGGACTTGTATTATTTCTTTCAGCATATCCTGCCGACTCCTTACCTGTCTCATTATAATTTATACGTGGTTTTGGAGATTTATCAGATGTGCTGCCTTTTGTAGCAATAAAACTAATACTTGCAAATGTACCATATGTCCAATTTTTTGCATTCCAATATGGGTTTGATTCATCGTAATTTGTTGCTTCCGGTATTTTACTACCACCAATAAAATTACCCTCAGCATCGAAATTATTTTCAGTATCCTTAGGATCATATGATTTATCACCCGGTGCTGTATAAATTCCATCACCACCAAGTAAATTACTTGAAATAGCAGCTAAACCATCTCTGTCTGTGTAAGACGCAATCCTTGTTGTACGATACCATGGATTTCCGCCTGTTGCTGTTGGATGTATAAACATTGTACATCCCATTGCTGCATAATATCTTCCTAATTCTGGGAAGAAATGACCATCCATGCAAATATCAATTCCTGCTTTTCCCCATTTTGTATCAATAATCTTTGGTGTTTTACCACATACTGACCATTGATCCTCAACGCCTGCCCTATGAATCTTTTGATAAGAATCAATTTTTCCATCAGGATAAAGAATTGCTATTGAATTGTATACTTTTTCAGCTTTTTCAGAAGTATTGTTAGCTTCGTAGATAGCACCCTTCTCATCTTTTTCTGTCATACCAAACAAAATATACATATCATATTTCTTAGCAAGTTCTGACAACTCATTGGTTGATTTACCTGGAATTGTTTCTGCCGTAGCCACCTGCATCGAAACACCATATTTCTGATAGAAAGGATCTTTGTCCGGTGTCAGATAACCATATCCTGACAAAACAGTTTCTGGAAATACTAACATTTCCACACCCTTATTGTGAGCTTCTTCAATATATTCCTTCATTTTGGCAATAGTCTTTTTCTTATTGCCCCAATAGCCTGTCATATTGACAACTGCCGCCTTAGGTCCTTTTGTAGTTTTTGGAGAATACTCAAGTTTACCACCATTAGCTTCCATTGTTTCTGCTGCCTTTGAATATAAGTCTACATATAATTCCGGATTGAAGTCTTTATTTGAACATGTTGTTCCCGTAGCCGTTTTTACTTCTACTGAATTTAATTCCAATCCTCCTGTATTTACCTCAATTTCAGCATCAGTATTTATTGTGCCATCAGCATCTTTCGCACCAGCGTAATACTTAGGTCCATTAAATGCTGCATTCATAACTATACTTCCACCAGGGAACAAAGTGTCACCATCCTGACCATTCAGGTTTGCACTCATAATAGTGAAGCCATCACGTGAAGCAATACTCTCAAGACGAAGCTTGTAATATTCTTCCCATCCCTTCATATTGCTCTGTGCCCAGTTTCCACCGGATGCTGTTGGATTTACAAGAATGTTACATCCCATTGCTGAATAATAACGTTCAAGTTCAGGAGTTGAATATGTATCATAACAGATACTTATACCAATCTTTCCATACTCTCCTGCATCTATGATAACCGGTGTTTCACCAGGTACACACCATGAACCCTCTACTGGTGTTATTTTCTGATATGCTGTAACATCACCTTCCGGCGAACATACAAAAGCTGAATTATATGCATGTTTATTATCGCCTTCAATCTTCTGTGTTGCACCATATATAATCCACATATCATCATCATCTGCTATCTTTGCAAAATGCTTTGCTGTAGATCCGTCTATTGTTTCGGCATTGCTAACTGCCATTTTATATTCCTTTGAATCTGGATCAGAAGAGCTTACATAACCTGTTACAGCCATTTCCGGAAATACAAGTATCTTTGTTCCCTTCTTATCAGCCTCTTCAATATAATTATCCATACTGGCGATGTTTGCTTTTTTATCGCCCCATTTTGTTTCAAAATTTACTACGCCAAGCTCATTTGCTGCAAAATCATGGCTGACCTTTGGCTGTTCTAAACGTTCGCTTCTTGTATAATCGCCTGAAAGTCCACTGTATGCAGAGGATGTAGTTGTCAGCAAAGAAACTGACAATGCAACAGCCGTCACAGAAGCAATTGTTGTTTTCAATATACGCAAATTACCCTTCATAAATCGTCCTCCTTGTAGTCATTCCTATGATGTCTTTTCCTTTGTTCGCGAATAAAAGAATTTGCCTATAAAGCACGAAAAGACGTCAGAGAAATTTCCCTGACGTCTTTGTCATTGCTTATGCCACATTATATATCTTTAAAATCTTATTTGTCAATACGTTTTTTATTTTTCTGTACAAAACATATTCCAAGCCCAAGCATTATAAATGCCATTGCTCCAATATATCGTATATCAAAAGCTTCTCCCGTTTTAGGTGCTCTATAGCCGCTCCTATTATAATTTACCGGTTTTGCTCCTGTCTGGCTCAAAGCCTGAGCTGACCTTGAATTGCTTCGGTATGTTTTAGTCGGGTTATTTGTTTTAGTAGTATTTTTTTTGCTGCTTGTTGATGTAGTGCTTTTTTTATCAGACTTTTTGTCAGATTTTCCATCAGACTTACTTGTTGTTGTATCTTTCTGACTCTTTTTCTTTTTTACTGCAACAGCTTCTATAACCGTTCTGCCCTTAATACTGTCAATTGTCAGAGTTGTTCCATCAAATGAATACCCCTCTACCTGAGTTACTCCATCTACCACAACAGAAACATTCGACTTCTTAAGTGAATAACCGGAATCCGGAGTAAGTTTTACAGAATATGAGGAGCCTTCTTTTACTTTCGATGCTTTTTTGTTTGCCTTTGCCTTATATAGATCAAATGAAACCTTATACGATGACTGCTTCTTCACACCTGTTGCTGTAATAACAGTATCTCCATATACCTCATCTATATTAAGCACACCATCCTCATATGTATAACCATCTGTAAGTGTTGCACCTGCCATAGTTATCTTCACACTTTTTGGAAGCGTATACCCTTTTTTCTCGGTAAACACCATAGACATAGAACTTCCCTCGTCCACCGTCGTTTCCTTAGGTGAAACCGTCAGACCAGTCAGATTATATTTAACAGAAAACACCTCATTGGCATCTGCATTTTTCCCAATATACATAACGCCGGCAGCCGTCAATATCATTAGAACTGCCATTTTAATTGTTTTGCCTATCGCATTCTTCCATTTATTCATATATTTACCCTTTCATCCTTGCGACAAGAAACAATCTTCCATCTTTCTCGACGCTGTTACACGTTGACAACGTTATAAGTTTGTCACCATATTTTAGCTGATTTTTCGTATCATATGCTGCAAGTTTCTTTATATTCTTTGCATAATCTTCAAACTCACTCTTATCCTTTGCATTAAGATAATCATAATATTTAAATGAATTATCACTCTCATCTTTGATCTTTGAAAGCCCTACTGCAATTATCTCATAAGTACGCCTTTTATACAATGTATCAAATGATATTGTTTTATGTTTATTGTAATAATCTTTTTTCAGATAATACTGCAATGTACCAAACATTGAGCCATTTTTCATATTGTGCCCATATATTATCACATTGTCATCCGGCTTAAACACATCATTTCTCGCATCTGCAAATATCGACCCGGCATCATCCTCCTCACCATCAAAATCATGGTTAAGATAATACTCCTGATTGACTTTACTCTGCACAACAGGATAATTTACGTCTGTACCGTCTATGACTATCCATCCCACAAGATCAGAATTTGTCTTATACATTTTCCTATATTCCGGAAGTATATCCGTAAGTTCGATGCTGTCTCCATTCATATAAGAATCAAGCCTTTGTTCCTGAAGCTGTTTTACCTTCAATGCACTTCTATAGTTCATAATTTCCTTATATGCAAACACCAGCAACAGTATTATACCTATAACGATCAATATAATCCCTGTTTTATTTGCCCCACGCTTTGCCTGTTTAAGTTCTTTATTTTCCCTATATAGTTTTCTTGCAAGTATTCTAAGGCTCTCATTTTCCTGAAGCAGACTTTCCATCTGCTCGCCCATTGTGAGCTTCCTTCCAAACGCTACTCCGCCATCAAGCAGATCCTTTATTTTTTCATCTTCGCTATCATCTGTTTTTTTCATAAATACAGTAGCCTTTCTGATATTTTATTATATCAAATAAGATTACCTTGTCAAAATTTTCCTATAAAACAAAGAAAAGCCCTTACTCGACATATAAAATGCCAACCATGGACTTTTTTAATGCGCCTCCAGGGGTTCGAACCCTGGACACCCTGATTAAGAGTCAGGTGCTCTGCCAACTGAGCTAGAAGCGCAGACTTGTATTGCTTGTCTCTCAACATCACTATTTTATCACATCTATTTTGCAATTGCAAGTACTTTTTACATTTTTACACTATATATTGTAACAGTTCAGCCATAAAGTAATAGGCAATACATATTTGAGCTTGCTCATT
>CAZFFA010000034.1:0-10890 GCA_964517955.1 uncultured Jutongia sp.
AATTCAATAGATTTCTTCTGAATTTTAGATAAGCCTGATGAATTTCGTAAGTATATAATCGCCCTGTGTATCAAGCTGCATTGCTACAACTTCATCATCGTATGACAGATTCATACCTATTACACCCATAGATACACGTCCTGTTTTTCGTACATCCTTTTCATTAAATCTGATGCACTGTCCATGTTTTGTCACAAGGAATACATCTCTGTTGTTATCCGTAACCTTAACTTCGATAAGCTCATCATCTTCTCGAAGATTTATAGCCTGAAGTCCTGACTTTCTGATATTGGCATATTCTTCTATAGATGTTTTCTTTACAAGACCCTGTTTTGTTGCCATAAACAGATATTTTTCTTCCTCATATTCACTTATGGTTATAGTTGCTGTTATCTTTTCACCCGGTACAAGCTGAAGAAGATTTATGATAGCTGTACCTCTTGCTGTTCTTCCACATTCAGGAATTTCATATACCTTAAGCCTGTATACACGTCCTTTGTTGGTAAAGAACATAATGTAATGATGCGTAGTTGTCATCAGCATATTTTCAATATAATCATCATCAATAGTCTGCATACCCTTTATGCCTTTACCGCCACGATGCTGACTCTTGAAATTGTCTACTGACATACGCTTTATATAACCAAGTTTGGTCATTGTTATTACAGTGTTTTCTTTGGTTATAAGATCCTCCATGGATAAGTCATATTCATCATATCCGATAGATGTTCTTCTTTCATCACCGTATTTATCTCTTATCAGCGTAATTTCTTCTTTGATTACACCAAGAAGTTTCTTTCTGTCTGCAAGAATTGCCTTGAACTCTTCAATTTTTTTCTGAAGCTCTGCAAACTCTGTCTCAAGCTTTTCTCTTTCCAAACCTGTAAGAGCACGAAGACGCATATCTACGATAGCCTGTGACTGAGCTTCTGAAAGAGCAAATCTCTCCATCAGTTTTTCTTTGGCTTCATTGGCATTTTTAGAACCACGAATTATCTTGATTACTTCATCGATATTGTCAAGAGCTATAAGTAATCCCTGTAAAATATGAGCTCTTTCTTCTGCTTTGTTGAGATCATATTTTGTTCGTCTTGTAACTACTTCCTCCTGATGCTTAAGATAATAATGCAATATCTGAAGTATATTCATAACAACAGGTTCATTGTTGACAAGCGCAAGCATTATTACACCAAATGTATCCTGCATCTGTGTATGTTTATACAACTGATTAAGTATTATATTTGGATTGACATCTCGTCTGAGTTCTATACAGATACGCATACCTTCCCTGTTTGTTTCATCACGAAGATCTGTTATACCGTCAATCTTTTTGTCACTGTGTAGTTCTGAAATTTTCTCTATAAGTTTAGCCTTATTGACCATATATGGAAGTTCTGTTACAACGATTCTGTTCTTGCCGTTTTCCATAGGTTCAATATTGGTAACAGCACGTACTCTTATCTTACCACGGCCTGTCCTGTATGCCTGTTCGATTCCACTTGTTCCAAGAATCTGGGCTCCTGTAGGGAAATCCGGTCCTTTTATGATCTTGAGAATTTCTTCTATCTGCGTTTCCTTATCTTCGCTGATATTGTCTATTATCTTTATAACTGCATTGATAACTTCTGTAAGATTGTGTGGCGGAATATTTGTTGCCATACCTACCGCAATACCCGAAGTACCATTTACAAGGAGATTTGGAAATCTTGATGGAAGAACTGTAGGCTCTTTCTCTGTCTCATCAAAGTTTGGTATAAAATCAACTGTATTTTTATTGATATCTTCAAGCATTTTCATTGATATCTTACTAAGTCTTGCCTCTGTATAACGCATGGCAGCCGCGCCATCACCATCCACAGAACCAAAGTTTCCATGACCATCTACAAGTGGATAACGTGTAGACCACTCCTGTGCAAGATTAACCAGAGCACCATAAATTGAACTATCACCATGAGGATGATATTTACCCATTGTATCACCAACGATACGGGCACATTTACGATGTGGTTTATCCGGACCATTATTAAGTTCTATCATTGCATACAAGATACGTCTTTGTACCGGCTTCAGGCCATCCCTTACATCAGGAAGTGCTCTTGCAGCTATTACGGACATGGCATAATCTATGTACGATGTTTCCATAGTCTTTTTCAGGTCAACTTCATTGATCTTATCAAAGATATTTTCGTCCATTCTTCTCTCCATTCCTGCGTTTTATTTTACGCAAATTTATTCAAACATAAGATTAGAATTTAGAGTCAAAGTGTATTCTGACCCTTGCATCTAAGATTGTTATATATCAAGATTTCTTACATACTTCGCATTTTTTTCAATAAATTCACGGCGTGGCTCAACCTTGTCACCCATCAATGTATTAAATACTACGTTAACCTCAGCCTCGTTGTCATTGTCCATGTTGACACGAAGAAGAATTCTCTTTTCAGGATCCATTGTTGTATCCCAAAGCTGCTCTGCATCCATCTCTCCAAGACCTTTATAACGCTGGATTTTGTTGTTGCCATCTCTTCCAATTTCGTTAAGAATTGCCTTTAATTCATCGTCATCATATGCATAACGGATCATTTTATTTCTCTCAACTTTGTAAAGTGGAGGCTGTGCAAGATATACATGTCCCTGTTTGATAAGCTCCGGCATAAATCTATACAGGAATGTAAGCATAAGCGTAGCAATATGTGCTCCATCTACATCGGCATCTGTCATAATAACAATTTTGTCGTATCTTAGTTTTGATATATCAAAATCTTCGCCAATACCTGTACCAAAAGCAGTGATCATCGCTTTAATTTCATTGTTGACAAGAATTTTATCAAGACGTGATTTCTCTACATTCAAAATCTTTCCTCTAAGTGGAAGTATAGCCTGTGTAGCTCTGTTTCTGGCTGTCTTTGCACTTCCTCCGGCAGAATCTCCCTCGACAATATAAATCTCGCAGTTCTTTGGATCTTTGTCACTACAGTCAGCAAGTTTTCCAGGAAGACTTGTTCTGTCAAGAGCTGTTTTTCTTCTGGTCAGATCTCTTGCTTTACGTGCAGCATCCCTTGCCCTTTGTGCAAGAATTGCCTTATCACATATTACCTTCGCAACATTTGGATTCTGCTCAAGGAAATACGTAAGCTGTTCTGTTACTACAGATTCAACTGCACCTCTTGCCTCACTATTGCCAAGCTTCTGCTTTGTCTGGCCTTCAAACTGTGGATCAGATATTTTTATACTTACAATTGACGCAAGACCTTCTCTTATATCTTCACCTGAAAGATTTGCCTCATTATCCTTCAAAAGTTTATTCTGTCTTGCATAATCATTGAATGTTTTTGTAAGTGCATTTTTAAGACCCGTAAGATGAGTACCACCTTCAGGGGTATTTATGTTATTAACAAAACTATAGGTATTTTCTGAATATGAATCATTATGCTGCATGGCAACTTCAACATAAATATCATTTCTTGTACCCTCGCAGTAAATTACATCATCATACAATGTATTCTGACTTTTATTGATGTAATCAACATACTCTTTTATCCCACCTTCATAGTGGAAAGTACGAATTTTATGTTCTTCAAGTCTTGCATCTATAAGAGTTATTTTTAACCCTTTTGTCAAAAATGCCATCTCTCTAAGTCTTTGTCTGAGAATATCATAATCAAAAACTGTTTCTTCAAAAATTGTCTTATCAGGAAGGAACACAACCTCTGTACCTCTGTGTGTAGTTGTTCCGATTTCCTTAAGCGGATACATAACTTTTCCACGTTCATATCTCTGCTTATACATTTTTCCATCCTGATGTATTGTTACTTCAAGCCATTCTGACAAAGCATTTACGACCGATGCACCTACACCATGAAGTCCACCGGATACTTTATATCCTCCACCACCAAATTTTCCTCCGGCATGAAGAATTGTAAATACAACTTCTACAGCAGGAAGTCCGGTTTTATGGTTAATTCCTGTAGGTATACCTCGACCATTATCGACAACACGTATTGAATTATCAGGGTTTATTGTAACCTCAATTTCTGTACAATATCCTGCCAATGCTTCATCTACGGAATTATCAACTATCTCATATACCAAATGGTGAAGTCCACGAATAGACGTACTGCCAATGTACATACCCGGTCTTTTTCGTACAGCTTCAAGACCTTCCAGTATCTGGATCTGGTCTGCCCCATATTCACCACTAACTTCTGTTCCCATATTTACCTCCATTTCCTGCCTTGCGGCATAGCAAACAACCCTCGTCTATTTTTCCAATGTAACCGTACCATTTACAACTCTGAAAATTCTGTCAAGAGTAAGTCTGCCATCAATAAATTCTTCAAGACCTGTACAGGTTACTATAGTCTGTATATTATCAATACTATCCAAAAGATAGTTTTGCCTGTTTCTGTCAAGCTCAGACAAAACATCATCTAAAAGTAGTATAGGGGTATCATTTATCATTTCTTTAACAAGCTCAATTTCAGCCAGTTTCAGCGATAACGCACAAGTACGCTGTTGTCCCTGCGAACCAAATTTTCTTATGTCAACATCATGATTTATGAAACATAGATCATCTCTGTGAGGTCCTACACTTGTACTGCATAAATGCAGATCTCTCTTTCTTGCTTCAAGCAATTTACTTTCAAATACATCACTTTCTGTATCTGGTTCGTAAATAATTTTCGTATATTCTTTGCCGCCTGTAAGCTTTGAGTTGATATCAGCAACTATATCAGCCATATTTTCAATAAACTTTTTTCTTCTTTCAATTATCCTGCTGCCATATTCTACAAGCTGCATATCCCATATAGAAAGTGTATCCTCAAGAGATGGTTTGTAAACAATCTGTTTCAACAATTTGTTTCTCTGTGCCAACGCTTTGTTATATTCTCCCAGATCATGAAGATAAAAACTGTCAAGCTGGGATAGTTCAAGATTTATAAATTTTCTTCTTTCAGATGGACCATTTTTTACAATTCTTAAATCTTCAGGAGAAAAAAATATAATATTAATTAATCCAAGCAATTCACTTGATTTTTTTATAGGTATTCCATCAATTGCAATTCCTTTCGCTTTATTTTTACGAAAATGCATGTCAATTTTGTGCGGAATATCTTTTTTTCTTAAAAACATTCTAATGTGAGCTTCATCTTCACCAATGCGAATCAGTTCTTTATCGCTGCTGCCTTTATGAGATTTTGTAGTTCCACATACAAAGATAGATTCTAAAATGTTGGTTTTCCCCTGAGCATTGTCACCATATAAAATATTTGTATGCTCATGAAAATCAAGCCTGGCTGACTTGTAATTTCTAAAATTTCCAACCTCTATAGAATCAATCTTCATAAAAATTATTCTCCTATGACAGTTACTTTCTGGCCATTATATTCAAATACATCCTGAGGATATAATTTCCTGCCTCTTCTTGTATCAACCTCACCATTAACCTTTACTTCACCATTTTGAACAACTATTTTAGCTTCAACACCTGATGAAACCAGGTTGGCAAGTTTCAAAGCCTGACCTAACTTTATAAAATCATCACTAATCTGTATAGCTTCCATAATGTCTCCTATCGTATAAATTAAATATATAGATATTAAATATTAAAATTAACAGGCAGAATTAAATAAATATATGATTCATCATTGTCCCTGATAAAACAAGGAGCTTTAGGATTGATCATATACATAGTTATTTCTTCCTCATCAATTGCACGAAGTGCATCCATGATAAATCTAGGATTAAAACCAATAAGAATATCTTTTCCCTCTTTTTCAATATCCATTTCTTCATTCATTGATCCATATGAAGAATTGATATTAATTCCCATATTGTTGTCTTTGATATCAATAATAACAGGTTTCTTATTCGCATCTCTGATGAGAAGTGTAGTTCTGTTAATAGAATCTAAGAGAACTTTTTTATTAACTGTAATTTTAGTTTCATAATCAGTTGATAACATTTTATCAATTTTATAAAATTCACCTTCAATAAGACGTGAAACAACAATAGTATCATCAAATTCAAACAATACATGTTTGTCAGTGAAGTAGATATTTATAATATCATCAACTCCACCATTTAGAAGTTTGCTTATTTCTATAAGTGTTTTTCCGGGAATAATTACACTTACATCATCATAATTTTGATTAAGAATAATTTTACGTATAGAAATTCTATGTCCGTCAAGAGATACAACTTTTAATGTTGAACCATGAATTTCAAATAATTCACCTGTCATAACTTTGGTATTTTCGTTGTCGGATATAGAAAATACAGTCTGTCTAATAATATCTTTAAGTGAAAACTGTGATATCTCAATTTTTTTATCTTTGATTATAGTTGGCAGAAGGGGAAATTCTTCTGTAGGTTTAGCAACTATATCAAAATTGGCTTTGCCACATTTTAAGTTCAAGACATAATTTTCATCTAAGTTAATAATAACTTCATCATCAGAAAAACTACGAATGATATCAGAAAACATTTTTGCTTCTACAGCAATTTCGCTTTCTTCAATAATATTACCTTCAATAGTAGTTTGAATTCCAAGTTGAAGATCATTGGCAATTAAATTAATAGTGTTGTTTTTAACCTGTAAAACTATACATGAAAGTATTGCCATAGTAGATTTACCAGGAACAGCTTTTAAGACAATATTAATACCTTCCAGTAATTTAGTCCTGTCACAAATTATATTCATTGTGCATAACTCCTTTCAAAAAACCAAAAGCAAAAAAATATAATATAAAAACATAAAGTCAGTAGTACCAGTAGTAGGGGGTGTGGATATGTTGAAATACCCCTTGAGCTCTAGAAAATGCTTAATTCTGAACTTCGGATAATGAGTTTCATAACTTTCTGATTTGTGTTGAAAATCGATGTTTTATTAACAGCGTAAAATTCCAAACTGTGAAAATAGAAAGCTAAATCCACACAAATTGTTAATATGTTAATTCTAAATCAACATTATTGAGGGTTAATTTTCTTATTAAGAACATCCAGCGTTTTAACAAGTTCTTCATTGTCGCTTTCAGCAAGTTTCTTTTCTATAATTTCTACACCATGAAGAATAGTAGAATGATGCCTGTCCCCAAGTTTGGCACCTATCTCTGTAAGCGGGTTTGTAGTAAGCTCCCTGCAAAGATACATACATATATGTCTTGGAAATGCAATATTTGAATTACGTTTAGATGAAATTAGGTCTTTAATTGTAATTCCAAAATGATCTGCAACTGTTTCACATATATAGTCAATAGTAATCTGGCGTGTAGAATTAGGCTTTATCATATCTGATAAGGCTTCTTTGGCTAAGTCCATAGTTATTTCCTTGCCACAAAGGTTAGAAAATGAAATAACCTTATTTATTGCACCCTGAAGCTCTCGAATATTTGAAACAATGTTGTTGGCAATATAATCGAGGATAGAATCATCTATTGATATATTTTCCTCGACTACTTTTTTACGTAAAATTGCCATACGTGTTTCATATGTTGGGGCTTTTATATCAACGGTAAGACCCATCTCAAAACGGGAGCGAAGTCGCTCTTCAAGTGTTGTCATGGTAGAAGGGTGCTTATCACTGGAAATTATAATCTGTTTCTGTGATTCATATAAATGATTAAATGTATGGAAAAATTCAAGCTGTGTAGCTTCTTTTCCTATTATAAACTGAATATCATCTATAAGAAGAACATCAACATTCCTATATTTATTGCGAAATTCCTGTCTTGCAGTAGAATGTTCGTTTTTGCTGTCACGAACGGCATCGACAATTTCGTTGGTAAAGGTTTCGCTTGTTACATATACAACCTTTTTGGTCTTGTCATGCTCAAGAATGTAGTTGGCAATGGCATGCATAAGATGGGTTTTTCCAAGTCCGGCACCTCCGTATATAAACAGAGGATTATAGGTATCTCCAGGTTCTTCGGCAACCTTTAAAGATGCTGCATGTGCATAATCGTTGTTGTCACCTACTATAAATGTATCAAAAGTATAGTTGGGGTTAATTGAAGGATTAAGGCGTACCTTTTTTTCTTCTTTTACCGGTACAACATCTGAATTTTGTGCATCAAGTTCAGTAAGTGAGATATATGAAAGGTTATAATGAACACCAATAACTTCTTCTATAGAAATAGATAGAAAAAGACCATATTTTTGCTTTATAAAAGACTTACTATTGCCGATTCCCTCATCATCGATCAGTATAGTAAGATTTTGTCCATCTATATTATAAATGCTCAATATTTTTATAAATGTTCGGAAAGAAACATCGGATATTTCAAAGTTTACCTTCATATTTTGTAATATCTCATCCCATTTGTCATATAGTTCGTTTTCCAAGTCCATATACCTCATTTCTAAATCTATATATAGTAAGAACAGCAGTGTTAAAGTTTAATGTTTATATTAACACCACTATAAAAAGACGCTATTAACACATCATATATGACTATTTTATATCAAATATAGCTAAAATACAAGTTAAACATTAAGTTTATAACTTACTGGAATACTATTGTTGAAAATGTTGAAAAATGCAAAAATTTGTATAATAACAATTATCTAACAATAATCCACAGTAAATTAACAAAAATTGTGGATAACTTTTATAAATGTTAATAAATGGCATGAAGCTAGTAAATATAAGGCTTTGCACAATTATGTTGACAAAATTGTGGATAACTGTATGAAAAAATGTGAAAAAAAGATAAGTTATCCACAAATTGTGCACAAATTGTTCATAACTATACCGGGAACATATATTCTGAATCAACACAGAAGTATAGAAAATAGGGGATAGATGGATGTTAACAAGTGATGTGTATAATGTGGATGAATGTGTTGTTAAATTAAGCATAAAAATAATATAGTATGAGTTTCTTCCTATTATAATGGTTAAAATATATAACTAACAATCGTGGAAAAAAGTTAACAAACAATGTTCACATGTGAATAAAATTGTGGAAAAATGTGTATCCTATGTGGATAATAGGATGGACAGGGTTTATCTGCCAGCCGCTGCTACGCAGCTTTTGTTTATTTCATTGATGTAATGAAAGGCTATTCCACCATAAAGTAATAGCCAATAATATAATGAGCAAGCTCAAATATGTATTGCCTATTACTTTATGGCTGAACTGTTACCATTTTATAAAAAAATGTTGATGCAGGACTTGACTTATTGCAGTTCTGATAATATAATATGAGATACACGTGATTTTGCGTATTTTTATTGATTGAAGGAGGTGTTTTACATGAAGATGACATTCCAGCCTAAGAAGAAATCTAGAGCAAGAGTTCATGGATTCAGAAAGAGAATGCAGACAGCTAGTGGTAGAAAAGTATTAGCAAGCAGAAGAGCAAAAGGAAGACATAAGTTATCCGCATAGGTCGCATTTATGTGACCTTTTCTTCTATCACAAAGTTTTACTTTATTTAGAGGGAATATTTTGTTTAGGACAATTAAAAAGAATTATGAATTTTTAAATGTATATCACCATGGAAAATCCTATGCCAATAAATATTTAGTTATGTATGTTTTGAAAAACAATACAGATGTTGTAAGATTTGGGATAACAGTCAGTAAAAAAGTTGGAAATAGCGTTGTTAGGCATAGGGTTACCAGGTTGATAAGAGAAAGTATCAGATTGAATGAAGAAAAGTTTGCCAGGGGTTATGACATTGTGGTGATTGCTAGAAATACTGCCAAAGGCAGAAATTATAAAGATATTGAAAGTGCTTTATTGCATCTGGGCAGGATTCATCACATAAATAAAGAGATGAGCTGATTATGAAAAAAAGTATGATATTTATCATAAATTTATATCGAAAATATTTATCTCCCTTGAAAGGAAGACCTACGTGTATTTATACACCTACTTGTTCGCAATATGCCATTGAGGCATTGGAAAAGTATGGCTTTTTTAAAGGGAGTTTTTTGGCTGTCCGAAGAATTTTAAGATGTCACCCTTTTGCAAAAGGAGGTTATGATCCAGTTCCATAACCTGAAAAGAAGTGAATTTGGCGAGAGAGGACAAAGATTATGAATGTAATTTTGACAACTTACCAGGGGGCAATATTGGGACCAATTGCAAGACTGCTCGGAATAATATTGGAAGCTTTATACCGTGTATTGTCACATGTTGGCATAGAAAATACTGGAATATGTATTATACTGTTTACCTTCCTGGTTAATGCATTGATGCTTCCTATGCAGATAAAACAGCAAAAATTTTCAAAAATGTCTGCTGCAATGAATCCGGAATTGATGGCGATTCAGAAAAAATATAAGGATAAGAAAGATCAGGCATCTCAACAGAAAATGTCGCTTGAAACACAGGCTGTATATCAAAAGTATGGTGTAAGTCCTGCAAGTGGATGTCTGCCAATGCTGATCACTTTCCCAATATTATTTGCTTTGTATAAAGTAATATATAATATACCTGCATATGTTCAGCCTGTATATGACATTTATAGTGGATTAGCAGAAACACTTCAGAATGAAGGTGCAACAGTTGAACAGTTGGCAAAAATGGTGTCTACACAGACATATGTAATAACAGATGCGGTAAAAAATGCAAAAGAAAGTAATGCAATAAGATATTTTATAGATGTTTTAGGACAGTTTAATTCTACAGCATGGGATGCTCTCATAAAAGATTTTCCTAAGCTGCAGTCAGCTATTACGGAAGTTGTAGATAAATCAAGCCATATCAATTCATTCCTTGGATTGAATATTGCTGATTCTCCTAGTTTAAAAAGTGTTAGTATAATAGTTCCTATATTATCTGTAATAACTCAGATAGTGAGTATGAAATTAAGTATGGCTGGTATGCCACAGAACAATGATACTGATAATCCTACAGCAGCTTCGATGAAAACTATGAA
>CAZFFA010000034.1:10990-16230 GCA_964517955.1 uncultured Jutongia sp.
GAAATATAAAGAGGGCAGCATTGCGGCATATGCAAATATGCTTTCAAGAGACGATAATAACAATAAATAATATAAATTATTAGCGTTTTCAGATTGGAGGAGAATATGTCAGATTGGAAAGAGTTTACAGCTAAAACGGTTGATGAAGCATTAACAAATGCTTTGGTAAGCCTTGAGACAACAAGTGATAGAGTCGAATATGAAGTTATTGAAAAAGAAACTTCAGGAATATTTGGTATATTTAGTAAGCCGGCAAAAATCAGAGTAAAAGTTAAAAGTGATGAAAAGAAAATTGCAGCAGATTATTTAAAAAAGATATTTGATGCAATGGAGATTGTAGCTGATATCGATATCAAATTCGATAAAGAAGCAAAACAGATGGATATAGAACTTAGTGGAGATGAAATGGGTATTCTCATTGGAAAAAGAGGCGTTACACTTGATTCATTACAGTATCTTGTAAGTCTTGTTGTTAATCGTAATTCAGAGGATTATATTAAGGTTAAAATTGATACTGAAAATTATCGTGAACGTAGAAAAGAAACATTAGAGAATCTTGCCAAAAACCTTGCTCATAAGGTTAAGAGAATACATCGTCCTGTATATCTTGAACCTATGAATCCATATGAGAGAAGACTGATACATTCTACTCTTCAGAAAGATAAATATGTTGAAACACATAGTGAAGGTGAAGAACCATACAGAAAAGTAGTTATCACTTTAAAACCTGGTGTCGAGCTTGATTATGAAAGAAAGAGTAAGTATTCATATGGAAATAACCGTTCAAATGGTGGAAGAAGAAATGGTTATGGAAAGAATACAAATTATCGCAGACAAAATAATAATGAGTCACGTTATAGAAAGAACGATGCTGCTGATAAAGAAAAGATGACAAAAGAGTTATAAAGGAGAAAGGGGCTGGTAAAACAGTCCCTTTTCTCTTTATATAAAAGTCCATTGTTTAATTGGAGGGTTTATGCATAACGATACTATTGTAGGAATAGCTAGTGGAATGGGCGGCGGTATAGGCATAGTAAGAATTAGTGGAGAAAAATGCCTGGAAATAATTGGTCGTATTTATAGAAATAAAAAATATGTAGACAATTTTTTGATAGATAATAATATAGAAAATAAAAATGAATGGGATGTAAATTATTTTGAAAAAAAAGATACACATACTATTCATTATGGATATATAGTTGATGACAATAGGATAGTAGACGAAGTTTTAATAATGCTTATGAAAGGTCCGAATAGTTATACGAGAGAGGATGTTGTCGAAATTGATTGTCATGGTGGACCATTTGTTGTACAGAAGATTTTACAAACGGTTATAAAAAACGGAGCAAGACTTTCAGAACCTGGTGAGTTTACAAAAAGAGCATTTTTAAACGGAAGGATAGATTTATCCCAGGCAGAGGCTGTAATGAAAGTAATATCATCACAAAGTGATTTTGCTCTGGGAAGTGCTATAAAGCAGCTTGAGGGAAATGTATCTAAATATATAGAGGAGATAAGACAGGAAATACTTCACAATCTTGGATATATTGAAGCTGCATTGGATGATCCGGAACATTATGATCTGGATGGATATAGCGAAGAACTGAAAAAAATAATAAACAGTGAGATAAACAATCTTCAAAAAGTAGTAGAAAAATTCAACGATGGAAGGATGAAATCGGAAGGAATAAATACTGTAATTGTTGGAAAACCAAATGCAGGAAAGTCATCATTGATGAATTTGCTCTTAGATGAAGAAAGGGCAATAGTAACTGATATAGCGGGAACGACAAGAGATATTCTTGAAGAAAAGGTAAGAATAGGAGATATAGTTCTTAATCTGGTTGATACTGCGGGAATACATGATACGAACGACATTGTTGAGAGCATGGGAGTTTCAAAGGCAGTAGGATATGTCGATAATGCTGATTTTATTATATATGTGGTTGATTCAAGTGTTCAGCTTGATGAAGCCGATGACAGGATCATTGATATGCTTCAGGGTAGAACAGGAGTAATACTTATGAACAAATCTGATCTTGATACGAAGATATCGAAAGAAGAAATCAGGCAAAGATTGGACTGGGATTGTATTGATTTTTCAAATGAAACAGGTCATGGGTTGGAAGAGCTGGGAGATTATATAACCAATTCATTTTTAGATGGAAATGTAACTTATAACGATCAGGTGTATCTTACAAGTATGCGCCATAAGGAAGCTGTTGAAAATGCTATTGTCAGTCTGAAAAATGTTGTAGCATCAATAGATGATGGTATGCCGGAAGATTTTTATACAATAGATATGATGGACGCATATAAAAAGCTTGGATTGATAAACGGAGAAACTGCATCAGAAGATCTTGTAAATAAAATATTTAAAGATTTTTGTATGGGAAAATAGTGTGAAAAACCATATACGAAAGATTTTTCATACACAAGATTTGTGTCTGCGTGTATTTGTCACAAAATCGTTATTTACAAAAAAATGTACGTGGAAATGAGAATTAGTTTGAAATAATGGAGGAAAGAATAAATGTCATATACGTATGAATCATATGATGTAATTGTAATAGGCGCAGGTCATGCCGGATGTGAGGCAGCACTTGCTTCTGCGAGACTTGGGATGAAAACACTTGTTTTTACAGTAAGTGTTGACAGTATAGCTATGATGCCATGCAATCCTAATGTTGGAGGAAGTTCTAAAGGGCATCTTGTACGTGAAATAGATGCTCTTGGTGGTGAAATGGGTAAGAATATAGATAAGACATTTATCCAGACCAAAATGCTAAATATGTCTAAGGGTCCGGCTGTACATTCATTGAGAGCACAGGCTGATAAAAAGAACTATAGCCGGGAAATGAGAAAGGTACTGGAAAATACAGACAACCTGACCATAAAGCAGGGAGAAGTTGCAGAAGTGTTGGTAAAAGATTCAAAAGTTACAGGTGTTAAAACAACATCAGATGCAATATATCCATGCAATGCTGTAATTATGTGTACAGGTACATATCTTAAAGCAAGATGTATATATGGTGATGTAAGTAATTATACAGGACCAAATGGATTGTCAGCAGCAAATCATCTTACAGACAGCCTTATCAGTCTTGGAATTGATGTAAGAAGATTTAAGACGGGAACACCGGCAAGAGTTGATAAGAGAACGATTGATTTTTCAAAAATGGAGGAACAAAAGGGCGATGAGAATATTGTTCCATTTTCATTTACCAATACTCCGGAAGAACTTGAGAGAGAGCAGATTTCATGCTGGCTGACTTATACCAATAAAGAGACACATAAGATAATTATGGACAATATAGACAGATCACCCCTTTACTCAGGCAATATAAAGGGAACAGGTCCAAGATACTGTCCTTCTATTGAAGATAAGGTTGTAAGATTTGCTGATAAAGAAAGACATCAGGTATTTCTTGAACCGGAAGGAACATATACCAATGAAATGTATGTGGGAGGTATGTCAAGTTCATTACCTGAGGATGTTCAGTATGCAATGTACCATTCTGTACCGGGACTTGAACATGCCAATATAGTTAGAAATGCATATGCAATAGAATATGATTGTATTAATCCGGTGCAGTTAAAGGCATCTCTTGAATTTAAAAATATAAGTGGATTTTTTAGTGCAGGACAGGCTAACGGAAGTTCGGGATACGAAGAGGCAGCGGCTCAGGGAATTATAGCAGGAATAAATGCTGCAATGAAATTGTCTGGAAGAGAACCACTTGTTCTTGACAGATCACAGGCTTATATTGGGGTCCTTATTGATGATCTGATTACTAAAGGTACAAATGAACCATATAGAATGATGACATCAAGAGCAGAATACAGACTTTTACTTAGACAGGATAATGCAGATCTAAGACTTACACCAATAGGATATAAGATAGGTCTTATTGATGAAGAAAGGTACAATGGACTTTTAAAGAAAAAAGAGCTTATAGAAAAGGAAGTTGAAAGACTTAAGAAAAAAACTGTTGGAGCGAGAAAAGAAGTTCAGGAACTTCTAGAAGAACATTACAGTACACCTCTTCAGTCAGGAACAACAATGGCTGAATTGTTGAAGAGACCTGAATTATCATATGATATATTGGAAAGTATAGATGAAGAAAGACCAAAGCTGCCTGCTGATGTAAAAGAACAGGTTAATATAAATCTGAAATATGAAGGATATATTAAGAGACAGCTAAGACAGGTTGAACAATATAAAAAACTTGAAAATAAAAAAATACCAAATGATATAGACTATGATGATGTATACAGCTTAAGAAAAGAGGCAACACAGAAGTTAAAAGAATATCGTCCTGAATCTGTTGGTCAGGCATCAAGAATATCCGGAGTTTCACCGGCAGATATATCTGTACTGCTGATATACCTTGAAAAAATAAATGCATAGTATGTGTGTAAATTATAACTAACAATAGTTTGGAGGAATAGAGTGAAAAATATACTTAAAAAATATGCTTCAAAAATACAGATAGAACTTACAGACGACCAGCTTGATAAATTTCAGAAATACTATGATGTTTTGATAGAAACAAATAAGGTTATGAATCTGACTGCTATAACTGAAGTAAATGATGTTGTGACAAAACATTTTGTAGATAGTATATCATTGATAAATTATTTTGATCTGAAAGACAAAGCTGTAATTGACGTAGGTACAGGAGCTGGATTCCCCGGAATACCACTTGCAATACTGCTGGAAAACACACAATTTACATTGATGGATTCTTTGAATAAAAGAATAAACTTTCTTAATAATGTTATAGAAATATGCAATTTAAAAAACGTTACTACTATTCATAGCAGGGCAGAAGATTTAGGAAGAAATGAAGATTATAGGGAAAAGTATGATGTGTGTGTGTCGAGAGCTGTTGCAAATATGTCAACACTTCTTGAGTATTGTATTCCTTTTGTGAAAAAAGGTGGTTATTTTATTTCGTATAAATCAGGAAATGCAGAAGAGGAAATACAAAATTCAGTTGCTGCACAAAAGAAGTTATCATGTATAAATAAAAAAATAATTGATTTTACATTAGAAGGAACGGATATGTCCAGAAGTTTCGTGATATTTGAAAAAACAGGTGAATTATCAAAAAGATATCCAAGACAGGCAGGAAAGCCTAAAAAAAGTCCATTATAATAGTTCAGTATTTTATTACAAAAATTAGTTACTGTTCAGACCATTGTAAAAATTGACGAAATTTTAAAAAATATATTTG
>CAZFFA010000035.1:0-16152 GCA_964517955.1 uncultured Jutongia sp.
CTTCTTGTAGGACCTCCGGGAACAGGTAAGACGCTTCTTGCCAAGGCAGTAGCCGGAGAAGCCGGAGTTCCATTCTTTTCATTGTCCGGTTCAAGTTTTGTAGAGATGTTTGTCGGCGTAGGTGCATCGCGTGTGCGTGACCTTTTCAAGGAAGCACAGGCACAGGCTCCATGTATTATATTTATAGATGAGATAGACGCTATCGGAAAGAGCAGAGATAATCAGTACGGTGGCGGCAATGACGAGCGTGAGCAGACACTTAATCAGCTTCTTTCAGAGATGGATGGTTTTGAAAGCTCTAAGGGTGTTATATTGCTCGGTGCTACAAACAGACCGGAGATTCTTGACAAAGCACTTCTTCGTCCGGGACGTTTTGACAGACGTGTAATCGTTGAAAAGCCGGATCTTAAAGGAAGAGTAGATATATTAAAGGTTCATGCAAAAGATGTTCTTATGGATGATACAGTTGATTTTGATGCGATTGCTCTTGCGACAAGCGGTGCGGTAGGTGCAGATCTTGCCAACATGATAAATGAAGCGGCTATTATGGCTGTAAGAGCAGGAAGAAAGGCTGTTTCACAGGCAGACCTTTTTGAGGCGGTCGAAGTTGTCATAGCAGGTAAGGAAAAGAAAGACAGAATACTTGGCAAGGAAGAAAAGCGTATAGTTGCTTATCATGAAGTAGGTCATGCCCTTGTAACAGCACTTGAAAAGAATGCAGAGCCGGTACAAAAGATTACAATTGTTCCAAGAACGATGGGTTCACTCGGATACGTTATGCAGGTTCCGGAAGAAGAAAAATATCTTATGAGCAAAGATGAGATACTTACACGTATCGTTACCTTATTTGGTGGACGAGCTGCAGAGCAGGTTGTGTTCAATTCAATTACAACAGGTGCATCCAATGATATAGAGAAGGCAACTTCTCTTGCAAGAGCCATGGTTACACAGTATGGTATGACTGAGAAATTCGGTCTGATTGGTCTTGAAACTATAGAAAACAGATACCTTGATGGAAGAGCCAGACTTAACTGCGGTGATGCTACAGAAGCAGAGATCGACAAAGAGGTTATGCGCATACTTAAGGAATGTTATACAAAGGCGGAGGCACTTCTTTCTGACAACAGGGATGTGCTTGACAAGCTTGCAGAATTTCTTATAGAACATGAGACAATAACGGGCAAAGAGTTTATGAAGATATTCCGTAAGATTAAGGGAATAAAAGAACCGGAAGGAGATTTATATGATGCAGTAGTTCTTGATGTAGATGGAACTCTTGTCGGTTCTGACAGGCAGATAAGCCAGGATGTTATTGATACGATTGTTGATGCACAGGAAAGAGGCAAAAAGGTAGCCATTGCTTCAGGTCGTTCTATAGCAGGAGTAAGAAAGATAGCTGCAAAGATATCTCTTGAGAAATACGGCGGATATGTAATTGCGTACAATGGAACTACAGTTATTAACTGTAAGACAGGAGATTGTGTATATAACCAGACTCTTCCGGCAGATATACTTAAATCGCTGTATGATACAGCTAAGAAAGAAAATGTGAGCATAGCTGTTTACAATGACAAAGATAAGGAAATAATATGTGGCAATGAAGTGAATGAGTATGTTAATATGGATGCTGCAGCAAGTGACATTGCCATACGTGAAGAGAAAGATTTCATTAAAGCTATTAATTTCCCATTCAATAAAGTATTGTTAAGCGGTGCTCCTGAGCGTATGAAAGAAGTAGAAAAAATTATGGCAAAACAGTTTGGTGACAGACTTAATGTGTTCAGATCTGATCCATGCTTTGTTGAACTGCTTCCTAAATATGTTGATAAAGGTGTTGCTGTGGAAAAACTTGTTAAGTATCTTGATATTTCAAGAAATAAGGTTATCTGCGTGGGAGACAGCTACAACGACCTTCCAATGCTTAGATATGCCGGAATGGGTGTTGCCATGGGCAATGCGCAGAATGAGGTAAAAGAAGCTGCTGATTATGTTACATCTTCAAATGATGAAGGCGGTGTGGCAGAAGTGATCAGAAAGTTTATGACACCAAAGGCTGAAAAAGACGAAGAAAAAAATTAGGACATAAGAAGTATTTCTGATGTTCTGATCAGACAAAAATAAAAGGACTGGTATACAAAGTGATGCCAGTCCGCTTTGTTTAAAAAAACAATTTGCCGTATATTCACTTTGGTCTGAACATAGCAAAAGAGGTGATATAAGAATGTTTAATATACAGGAGGAACTTAAGAAACTTCCGGATAAACCGGGGGTTTATATTATGCATGATAAAAAGGATGCGATTATATATGTTGGAAAAGCGATAAGCCTTAAAAACAGGGTAAGACATTATTTTCAGCCGGGGCGTAAGGTTACTGCCAAGATTGAGAGAATGATTTCGCAGATAGATCATTTTGAATATATCATAACTGATTCAGAGGTTGAGGCACTTGTACTTGAAAACAATCTTATCAAAGAGCATGAGCCAAAATACAATACAATGCTTAAAGATGATAAGACGTATCCTTATATTAAGGCAACATTATATGAAGCATATCCGCGTCTTATCTATTCAAGGCAGCAGGAAAAGGATAAATGTAAATATTATGGCCCGTTTACAAATCCCGGAGCTGCCAAAGATACGCTCGAACTTGCACGTAAGATATATAAGATAAGGTCATGCAGACGTGTGCTTCCAAGAGATGAAGGAAAAGAAAGGCCATGCCTTAACTATCATATAGGTCAGTGTGATGCGCCCTGTCAGGGTTATATATCGGTAGAAGACTACAATGAACAGTTCCAGAAGGCTCTTAAACTTATCGAGGGAGATTATAAAGAAGTAATAGATTATCTCAAAGAAAAGATGATGAAAGCGTCAGATGAACTTGCCTTTGAAGAAGCAGCAGGTTACAGAGATCTTATCGGAAGTGTAAAGAAAATGGCGGTTCATCAGAAAATAACTGATTTTGCAGGAACCGACAGGGATATAATTGCTGTTGCAAAGACTGATATGGAGGCTGTAGCACAGATTTTCTTTGTCAGAGAGGGCAAACTTATTGGAAGAGATCATTTTCATTTGAATGGTACATTTGGAGAAAGCGCAGAGGATATCCAGCAGGCATTTATAAAGCAATTTTATGCAGGAACACCTTTTATTCCTCGTGAAGTCATGGTAGAATATAATATGACTGACATTGGTATCATAGAGGAATGGATGAGCAAAAGACGTGGTGGCAGGGTGAGTATAATTGTCCCTCAAAAGGGAAAGAAAGAAAAGCTCGTTGAACTTGCACATAAGAATGCGGCACTTGTGCTTACCCAGGATATGGAAAAGATAAAGAGGGAAGAAGAGCGGACTACGGGAGCTATGAAGGAGATATGTTCATGACTTGGAATAGATGGTGTAACAAGAGTAGAATCGTATGATATTTCCAATATAAACGGATTCCAGTCGGTAGGTTCAATGGTTGTTTTCGAGGATGGAAAGCCTAAAAAGAGTGACTATCGTAAATTTAAGATAAAGACGGTCAAAGGTCCTGATGATTATGCGAGCATGTACGAGGTGCTTTCAAGAAGACTCAGGCATGGTATTGAAGAAAAAGAAATGCTTGCAAGGGACAATATGACGGATGATATGGGAAGTTTTACGAGATTTCCTGACCTTATCATGATGGATGGTGGAAAAGGCCAGGTTCATATAGCAGAAAGAGTTATCGATGAACTTGGTTTATCTATACCTGTATGTGGAATGGTAAAAGATGATTCCCACAGAACAAGGGGACTATTTTTCAAAGAAAGGGAGCTGCCCATTGAGACAAATAGTGAAGGCTTCAGGCTTATGACAAGAATACAGGATGAGGTTCACAGATTTGCAATAGAATATCACAGGTCACTTAGGAGCAAAGAACAGGTAAGGTCTATACTTGATGATATACCGGGGATAGGAGCGAAGCGCAGAAAAGCTCTTATGAAGCATTTTAAGTCATTGGAAGCAGTAAGGGAAGCTTCAGTTGAAGAATTGGCAGATGTTGAGTCAATGAATGAAATGTCTGCAGTCAATGTATATAAATTTTTTCATTAAATAGATTATATTAGGAGGAGAATATAATGAGCGAAGGATATAGTGTACCACTTAGAGAACTTATTGAAACATTAAAACTGGAAAATTGTACACCGGAGGTGGACATTGACAATGTGCTTATCACACAGAATGAAGTAAACCGTCCGGCTCTTCAGCTTGCAGGGTACTTTGATTACTTTGATTCAAGCCGTATACAGATCATCGGTCATGTTGAGCATACTTATATGCAGCAGAAGGGGATGGAGCATAGCGTTGCCATGATGGAGCAGATTATGGCAGGAAGTGAAGAATCACCTAAGCCACCATGTATAATATACTGTCGTGAGATATGGATAGAAGATGAGATCATAGAGCTTGCCAACCGCTATCAGGTGCCTCTGCTCAGATCAAAGAAAGCAACATCTCCATTCATGGCAGAGCTTATCAGATGGCTCAATGCAGAGCTTGCACCAAGATGCTCAATACATGGTGTTCTTGTAGATATATATGGTGAGGGTGTACTTATCATGGGTGAAAGCGGTATAGGCAAGTCAGAGGTTGCCCTTGAACTTATACACAGAGGTCATCGTCTTGTATCAGATGATGTTGTAGAAATAAAGAGAGTTAGTGACAACTCACTTATTGGAAGTTCTCCTGATATTACAAGACATTTTATCGAACTTCGTGGTATTGGAATCATTGATGCCAAATCATTATTTGGTGTTGAAAGCGTTAAGAACGAGCAGGAGATAGATCTTGTTATCAAGCTTGAAGAATTTAACAAAGAGCAGGAATACGACAGACTTGGTCTTGAAGAAGAATATATAGAATTTCTTGGCAATCAGGTGGTATGTCATTCAATACCGATCCGTCCGGGCAGAAACCTCGCCGTTATATGCGAATCGGCAGCAGTAAACCGCAGACAGAAGAAGATGGGATATAATGCTGCACTTGAACTTTACAACAGAGTTACCAACAATCTTGCACAGAAGCGTAAATCATCTGAAGAAAATTAGTTATTGGGGGTATTTATAGATGTTATTTGTAAAGACGGATGACCTGAAAAGTGGTATGAGACTGGCGAAACCAATATATAATAAATCAGGAGTCATGTTGTATGAACGTAATTCAAAATTAACAAGCCAGGGTGTTGTCAGCATTAAAAATTTTGGATTGATAGGTGTATATGTACTGGAACCGGCTGAGCCTGTACCGCCTATGTCTGAGGATGATATAGAATTTGAGCGTTTTCAGGCTGTATCCGTCTTTACAATACGGGATATACTCGATGCAGTCTGTAAAAGGGCGGAACCAAAGAACTTATACCAGTTTGCCAATCAGATTATAAAAAATTATGGCTCACTTCATCACAAGATAAATTTCATACAAAATCTCAGAAGTAATGAAGATTACGTATACAAACATTCCCTGAATACAGCGATACTTGCTGCCATGATATCCCACCGTATGGATATGGAATTTAAGAAGCAGCTTGATGTTGTCGTTGCTGCAATTCTTCATGATGTTGGTTCACAGCTTATCCCTATGGCACTTAGAGGAAAGAAGAAGGATGAGCTTACAGAGGACGACATGCGTAAGATCAATACATATCATGTTGCCGCTTATCAGTTGTTCAGCAATGATTACAGTCTTGATCCTGATATAAAAAGAAACCTTACAATGCTTATGAGATTTAATTATCCGGACATAATAGGCAGTGGTACTTTGGAAGCAGCAGGAAAAATTCCAAGTGTAGAGGTGCTCAAAACTGCTTATACATTTGACAATATGACGGCTATGAAGCTTGATGAAGAACCACTTTCGGAAATCAGTGCAATAAAGCATCTTCTTTCAGAGAAGGAAACATATTCGGAAGAGGTTGTAAATGCCCTGATACAAAGTATAAATATACTTCAGCCGGGTGTATGTGTCGAACTTACCAATGGTGATAAAGGGCTTGTTGTTGCAGAAGGTGCCGTAAATGTATTGGAACCATTTGTATTGTCATTTAGAGACAACCAGTTATACAATCTGGGAGATAAATATGTGGCACAGGAGATACAGATAAAAGATATAATGAAAACTATGGATAACCGCCATGTAGTTGATTGCAGTCTTTTGGAAGAATATCGTGGAAAGAATATAGAAATTAATACGGAGGAATAAAATGTATATAATAGCAGGCTTAGGCAATCCGGAAAGAAAATATGATGGAACGCGTCATAATATTGGATTTTCTGCAATAACTGCACTTGCAGATAAATACAATATATCAATGGATATGAAAAAGCATAAGGCACTTTGCGGAAAAGGTGTGATAGAAGGTCAGAAGGTTATACTTGCACAGCCATTGACTTATATGAATTTAAGTGGTGAAAGCATAAGGGAACTTGTGGATTATTATAAAATAGATCCTGAGGATGAGCTTATCATCATATATGATGACATAAATCTTGCACCGGGCAGGCTGAGGATTCGTGCGAAGGGAAGTGCAGGCGGTCACAATGGAATTAAAAATATAATTGCACATCTTGGAACACAGGAATTTAACAGGATAAGAATTGGAGTAGGCGAAAAGCCTAAGGGATGGGATCTTGCAGATTATGTGCTGGGAAGATTTGCAGCAGAGGAAGAACCGGTAATACGTGAAGCACTCCAGAAAACCATTGAGGCATGTGTTGTTATTATGAATGAGGACATTCGTGCAGCGATGAATCAGTTTAACTAATCAATAAAATGGAGGAGCAAATTGAAAGAATTAGAAACGCTGCTTGAACCATTGGATGAGATCAATGCATACAGGCAGGCAAGGGAATGCATCGACAGAAATAAATTGCCGGTGCATATTTCAGGTTGTATAGATACGCAGAAATGCCATATGATATATGGGTTGTCGAAAGATATTCCATGGAAGATTATCATAGCTCAGAATGAGATAAGGGCAAGGGAAATAGTAGATGATTATCGCATGTTTGACCGGGATGTACTATATTATCCGGCTAAGGATGTGATTTTTTATAGTGCAGATGTTCATGGAAGTGCAATAAGTGTAGAACGCTTAAAGGTGATAAAAGCTTTATTTAACCAGAAGGGCGGTACTATAGTAACTACTATGGATGCCGGAATGGAGTTTGTTTTATCTCTTTCTGTATTCGATAAGGCAAAATATGTTATTAAAGAAGCCGACATTGTGGATATAGAATCATTTTGCAGCCATCTTGTGGATATAGGTTACGAAAGACAGGCACAGGTTGAAGCACCGGGACAGTTTTCTGTCAGGGGCGGGATAATTGATATATATCCGGTAACCGAAGATTGTCCGTATAGAATTGATTTGTGGGATAATGAAGTAGATACTATTAAGTCGTTTGATGTAGAAAGCCAGCGTTCTATTGAGCGTGTGGAAAGTTTTGAGGTATTTCCGGCAACAGAGCTTATACTTACAGATGAACAGTTAAAAAAGGGCTTTGACAATATTAAAAAAGATCAGAAGAAAGCAATTGACAGATTCAGCAAAGAGAAGAACCATGATGCAGTTAACCGTTTAAAGGAACTTGTATCAGATGTAAAAAATAATTTTGAACTCTATCATGGAAGAATGGGGATGGAGAGTTACATTGGATATTTTCCAGTTCAGACAGGTTCATTGTTTGATTATTTTGACAGTGACAATAGCATTTTTTTCATAGATGAAGCACTAAGATGTGAAGAAAAGATGGAAGCAGTTGAGAAAGAATTTAGTGAGAGTATGCAGGGCAGACTTGAAAAGGGCTATATACTGCCCGGTCAGATGGATGTACTTTATTCACCTGATGCTGTCATGGCTATGCTTCAGAGAAAAAAAGCTGTCTATCTTACAACACTTGATCTACTGCCCAAGAATATAAAGATATCTGAAAGTTTCAACATACAGGTACAGTCCGTAGCTTCATACAATAAACATTTTGAACTTCTTATAAATGATATAAAGAAGTGGCGTGACAATGGATACAGGATCCTTCTGCTGTCCGGCTCAAGAGTAAGGGCAGAAAGACTAAGCAAGGATCTTCTGGAATATGAAATTCCGGCATTTTACAGGGAAATACCGGATCAAAAGCTTAAAGCGGGTGAAGTTATGACATCATTTGGTCAGCTTCACAGAGGATTTGAATATACTGCACAGAGATTTGTTGTAGTTACAGAGAGCGATATATTTGGAGCAAGACAGAAGAAGAAAAGAAAGAAACAGAAGAAATATGATGGAAAATCAATACAGAGTTTCAATGAACTTAGCGTAGGAGATTATGTAGTTCATGAAGAACATGGTCTTGGAATATATCGTGGAATAGAAAAAATACGTGTAGATGGCGTGACTAAAGATTTTATAAAAATTGAATATGGTGATGGCGGTAATCTTTATGTGCCCGTATCAGGACTTGACCTGCTGCAGAAATATGCGGGACAGGAGGCGGCGAAGGTTCCAAAGCTCAATAAGCTCAATTCTGTAGAGTGGAAGAAGACAAAAAGCAGGGTAAGAGGAGCTGTAAAAGAGATTGCCAAAGAACTTGTGCTTCTTTATGCCAAACGTCAGGAAATAAAAGGATTTATGTTCAGCCCTGATACTGTATGGCAGAAAGAATTTGAAGATATGTTTCCGTTTGAAGAGACACAGGATCAGCTTGATGCCATAGCTGCAACAAAGAAGGACATGGAAAGCAGCAAGGTTATGGACAGACTTATATGTGGTGATGTCGGATATGGAAAGACAGAGATTGCTATAAGAGCGGCATTTAAGGCGGTCAATGACAATAAGCAGGTTGCATTTCTTGTGCCTACGACAATTCTTGCACAACAGCATTACAATACCCTGAAAGAGAGACTTGGTGATTATCCGGTTACTGTCGATATGCTGTCAAGATTCAGAACGCCGGCACAGCAGAAAAAGGCACTTGCAAATCTCAAGAAAGGACAGCTTGATATAATAGTCGGTACACACAGACTTTTGTCAAAGGATGTTGAGTTCAAGAATCTGGGACTTCTTATAGTAGACGAGGAGCAGCGTTTTGGTGTAACGCACAAAGAAAAGATAAAGCAGTTAAAAGGTGATGTTGACGTACTTACACTAAGTGCAACACCTATACCAAGAACACTTCATATGAGCCTTGTCGGAATAAGGGATATGAGTGTTTTAGAAGAGCCGCCGGTAGACAGACTTCCGATACAGACCTTTGTTATGGAACACAATAGTGAGATAATAAGAGAGGCTATAAACCGTGAACTTGCAAGGGGAGGTCAGGTATTTTATGTATATAACAGGGTTAAGAATATAGATGAAGTGGCACTTGAGATCGGTAAGCTTGTTCCTGATGCCAATGTTGAATATGCACATGGCCAGATGAGTGAACGTCAGCTTGAAAATATTATGATGTCATTTATAAGCGGAGAGATTGATGTGCTTGTATCAACTACAATTATAGAAACAGGACTCGATATATCCAATGTCAATACAATAATTATAGACAATGCAGATCAGATGGGACTTTCACAGCTTTATCAGCTTAGAGGCAGGGTTGGACGTTCCAACAGGACATCATATGCGTTTCTTATGTATAAGCGCAACAAAATGCTCAAGGAAGTTGCAGAAAAGAGACTTGCAGCCATCAAAGAGTTTACAGAGCTTGGTTCAGGTATAAAAGTTGCCATGCGTGATCTCGAGATACGAGGTGCAGGCAATCTTTTGGGAGCGGCGCAGTCAGGCCACATGGAATCAGTCGGATATGACCTTTACTGCAAGATGCTTAATGATGCGGTTAAGAGACTGAAAGGTGAGATAACAGAGGAAGAAGATTTTGAAACTTCTATAGATTTATCGGTAGATGCATTTATTCCAAGCACCTATATAAAGAGCGAATATATCAAGCTTGATATGTACAAGAGGATTGCCGGTGTGGAGACAGCAGAAGAATACTCTGATATGCAGGAAGAACTGGAAGAGAGATTTGGACAGATTCCAAAAGCCGCAGACAATCTTATGAGGATAGCACTGCTTAAGGCCGATGCACATAAGGCATATATCAGCCAGATAGTGCAGAAGCCGGAAGGAATAAGATTTTATATTCATTCGCATAACAATTTTGATGTAACAAAGCTTGGTGCAATGCTTGAAGAATATCAGGGAAAGCTTAAATATGTCCAGGCAGATGAACCATATTTTGTATATAAGCTAAAAACTGACAATAAGACCGGTAATGTTAATATGCCTGGTAGAACAAGCTATGCGGCGAGGTCACAAAATGTAATAAAAAAGAAAAAAGTGTTGACATCGGATGAGATATTCCATATTGTTGAAGGAGTGATTAAAAGTATAGAAGGGATAGTTTGAAAAGCTGTCTCAGAAAAGAGGGAAGAATATGAAAAAAAGAAGATTGCTGACAGCAGGCATAAGCATAATACTTGCGGTTTCATGCATGTTGTCGGGATGCAGTAAAAAGATAAAAAAAAGTGTGAGACTTGAAAATGGTGATATTACTGAGAAATCAATAGTCATGAAGGTTGGAGAAACAGGAGTAAAGTACAGTGAAGTACGGAATTACTGCTATCTTTTGAAGTGTCAGTATGAAGGAAAATTTGGAGATAAACTCTGGAAGTATAAATTGAGCAGTGGCAGCACTATCGGTGATGAAGCCAAACAGGAAGTTGTCAATATGATCACACAGCTTAAGGTTATAAGAGCAACAGCCGAAGCTGAGAAAGTTACACTTACCAATGAAGAAAATGATGAGGCTGTACAGGAGGCTGAAGATCTTATCTCATCAGCAAGTGAGGAAGATAAGAAGGAATATTTTCTCAATGTACAGGCTCTGGCAGAGCTTTACAAAGACAATATACTTGCCAACAAGATGTTTTATGTAGCAACAGACGATGCAGATATAGATATATCTGATGATGAGGCCAAGCAGATCTCAATACAGTATATCGAGATCATTACAAAGGGCACAGATCAAAATGGAACGAAGATAAATATGGATGCTGCAACAAAGAAAAAAGCGTTCCAGAGAGCTTCCAAAATATACAAAGAAGCAAAAAAAGCAGAGGATTTCCAGATATTTGCAGAGGACAACAGTGACAGAGCTGATACTGAACTTACATGCGGCAAAGATACTGATAAGCTTGACAAAGAAGCTGTTGATGCTGCATTTACATTGAAAAAAGGTCAGATGAGCAAGGTCGTTGAAGGTGAAAGTGGCTATTACATTATATATTGCGTGAATGATTATGACGAAGATGCAACATATGCACGCAAGGAAGAAATAATAGAAGAACGCCAGACTAATATGTTCAAAGAAAAATATTCAGAATGGATCGCAAAAAATAAAGTAAGCATCAGTTCAAAATTCTGGAATGAATTTGACATTTAGAGGTAACTTTTGTCGTTTACAGAAGTAAATATATTTGATATACTAAAATGAAAAGAGAAGGGTAGGTGATTGCGTGAAAGCAGAGCATGTTAATCCCTTTATAATATCGGTATGTAAGATTATGAAAGATATGTGCATGCTGGATCTAAAGATTGGGAAGCCTGTTATGAGAAGTGGCAGTTATAATGCTGAAAATTCATTGATTAAGCTTGGACTTATCGGCAATTTAAATGGTGAAGTGGTTTTAGATTTCAATCATGCAGCAGCACTTGGAATAGTGTCTAAAATGGTCATGATGCCGGTTGACACAATAGATGAATTAGGTCAGAGTGCTATATCCGAGCTTGGCAATATGATAGCAGGTAATGCTGCAACAATATTTGCAAACAGCAATATTATTATAGATATAACACCACCTACATATTGTCTGGGATCAGATTATAAAGATGATGGAAAGCAGTTATTCAGTATTCCGTTTACATCAGAAATTGGTGATTTATCTATTGATGTTTATATTGAAGAGTGATCCGTAACAGTTTAGCGGTAAAAGGCGGGATTGTTATGATTTTGCAACAGAGAGAAGAGGCTTGGAAACATCCTCTTCTTTTACTGTATAGGAAGCAGCAGCCTTGCAGAGCTGCGCAGAAATGAGGAGTATTATGGCAACGTATAAAAGATATAGAAAAGAAGACAGTGTTTCATATTCTCTGGGAATTACGCTTACATTTGAGCTTCTTAAGTTTAAAACAGAGTATGTAAATAAGGTGTATATACATTCAGCGATGAAGCCGGGAGATACACTTGAAAAGATAAAATCAATCTGTGCATCATCAGGTATAGAGATTGTATATGCGGATAAGATATTTAATGTATTGTCACAGAAAGAAAACTGTTATGTTATCGGTGAATTTCGCAAATTTCAGGGAAAATTAGACAAAGACAAGTCTCATATTGTACTCGTTAATCCATCCAATGCCGGCAATATGGGTACGATCATGAGAAGTGCACTTGGTTTTGGAATGAACAATATGGCTATTATAAGACCGGCTGTAGATGCATATGATCCAAAAGTTGTAAGGGCATCAATGGGAGCGATTTTTTCTACAAATTTTGTGTACTATGAAAGTTTTGATGAATATCTTAAGGAAGCAGGGGAAAGAGAGCTTTATCCGTTTATGCTTGATGCAAAGGTGAAGCTTCATGATGTAAGTCCGGCTGGAAGATTTTCACTTATATTTGGCAATGAGGCAACAGGGCTTCCACATGAATTTGCATCAATAGGAACATCAGTCATTATTCCACATTCAGACAGGATAGACAGTCTTAATCTTCCTATTGCGGCAAGTATTGCTATGTATGAAGCGACAAAGAGCAGTTTTTAGAATAACAATTTGACAGGTTTGTTATAATTATATGTAAGTAAATTTAGAGAGAGGAAGGATATTAAAATGGCAAAGATTGATATTATTTCAGGATTTTTAGGAGCTGGTAAAACAACACTTATTAAAAAGCTTATTGCTGAAGCATTTGAAGGCGAAAAGCTTGTTCTTATTGAAAATGAATTTGGTGAGATTGGTATAGATGGTGGTTTCCTTAAAGAAGCGGGAATACAGATTACAGAGATGAATTCAGGCTGTATATGCTGCTCTCTTGTCGGTGATTTTGGTGAGGCACTTAAGGAAGTGCTTGAAAAATATCAGCCGGACAGAGTAATAATCGAGCCATCAGGCGTTGGAAAACTTTCTGATGTTATAAAGGCTGTTAAGAACACAGGCGATTCTGTTGTTATCAATAGTACAGCAACAGTAGTTGATGCATCTAAGTGCAAAATGTATATGAAGAATTATGGTGAGTTTTACAACAACCAGATAGAATATGCCGGTACAGTTATTCTCAGCCGTACACAGAATGTATCAGATGAAAAGCTTAATACATGCCTTAAGATGATTCGTGAAAAGAATGATGAGGCATCTGTTATCACTACACCTTGGGATGATATAAACGGCAAAAACATTCTTGAAGCTATGGAAAAGGTAAATTCCCTTGAAAAAGAGCTTCTTGATGAACATGAGCATCATCATCACGATGGAGAGTGCTGCGGACATGACCACGACCATGAGCATAAACATCATCACGATCATGACGGAGAGTGCTGTGGACATGACCACGATCATGAGCATGAACATCATCACGATCATGACGGAGAATGCTGTGGACATGACCACGACCATGAGCATGAACATCATCATGACCATGATGGAGAGTGCAGTTGTGGACATCATCACGACCATGAACATGGTCATCATCATGCAGATGATGTATTTACAAGCTGGGGTGTTGAAACTGCCCATAAATTTACAGAAGATGAGTTAAATTCAATACTTGACAAGCTTTCATCTGATAAGTCATTTGGTGATGTGCTTAGAGCAAAGGGTATCGTTGCTTCACAGGAAGGTGAATGGTTCCACTTTGACCTTGTTCCGGAAGAAACAGAGCTTCGCCGCGGGGCAGCAGATTATACAGGAAGAATATGTGTAATCGGCTCCAATATCAATGAAGAAGCAATTAAAGAGTTATTTCATGTAGCGTAATGTGTATGGAGGAATTATGTTCGGAAAGAAAAAAGAAGAGATGATGGTATACGTGATTATGGGATTTCTTGAGGCTGGAAAGACAAGTCTCATAAGAGATCTTATAGTCGAAGACATGTTTGACGATAAAATCAAAACACTTATACTTGCGTGTGAAGAGGGTGAGGAAGAATATGAGGAGCCTGTTCTTAAACATGCAGGTGCAGTTGTCGAATATATAGAAGATGAAGAATCTTTCAATGGAAAGGTTGTAAGCAAGTTCTTAAAGAAGCATCGTCCCGACAGAATTATCATTGAATACAATGGAATGTGGCCCACAAAACATATTCCTGAATTTTATGATGAATTAGAGGACATATGCTTTGATAAGGAAGTTATATTCCAGACAATTGATGTAGCCAATGACGAGACATTTGCACTTTATATGAAAAATATGCCATCAATGATGGTAGATCAGTTCCGTATGGCAGAGATGATAATCATTAACAGATGCAGTGTGGAAAAGACCAATAAGATGTCTATCAGGGGCAGCATCAAGGCTGTAAATCCGAGAGCACAGATAGTTTATGAGTCAGAAGACGATGCATTTTATGAGATGAAGGATGAGATGCCATTTGATATAAATGCAGATGTAATAGAAGTTAGTGATGATGATTTCGGATTGTGGTACATTGATATGGTAGACAATCCTGACAATTACAATGGAAAGACACTTAAACTTACAGGAATGGTTCAAAAGCCCCATGGTCTTCCGGATGGATTTGTCGTATTTGGAAGATATGCCATGACATGCTGTGCTGATGACATACAGTATCTTGGTTTCTTATGCAAAGCCGATGACTGGAGCGAATACAAGAATAAACAGTATGTTACAATAACGGCACGTATGGAATATAAGTATATGAAAGAATATGGCGAAGAGGGTCCTGTATTCTATGCCGAAGAAGTTGTGGCAGCGCAGAAGCCAAATGAAGAGATGGTATACTTTAACTGATAAAGATTTGCAGCCAATCAGCAGATTTTATAAAGTGTCTTAATCAATATAAGACCGAATGGTCCGAGAATTATTCCGGACACACCGAATACATTTAAACCAATATATACTGAAGCCAGAATGTAGAAGGGCAGGATATCCATACTTGCTCCAAGCAGTCTGGCTTCAAGTATTTCACGGATAAATAATGTTATGACATAGGCTGTGAACATGATAGCGGCATTAAGATAATTGCCGGTAATTATATAGTAAATTCCGATTGGAACAAAAAATGTACCGCTTCCAAGTACGGGCAGTGCATCTACAACAGCTATAATGAATCCGATGAGAATGGAGTAGGGATTGCGAAGTATCAGGAAAGAGATACTGCATACGATCCAGTTGGCGGCTATAATGATAAGCTGTGCACGAACATACGCAGCACCTGTTGTTTTTAGTGTTGAAAGTATTTTCTGCATTGGTTTATATATTATAGATGTTTCATATTGCTTTCGTATATCCTGTCTGTCTTTGTTGTAGATGAGCATACTTATAAAGACTATGAATGTATATATTAAAATTTTAGTTAAATATGAGAAGCATTTTGTAATGATTGGTGCTGCATTGGAGCATAGTTTATCTATATATATTTTTTGTATATGACGGAACCTGTTTAACATGAAAGAAATACATGTTCCATTGTGAAGTTTAAATACAGAATCTATCTGATTACCTATTTTCTGCATAAAATCAGATATGGCATTGCTGCAAAACTGCCGATACTTATGATAATTTGAACAAAAGAGTTGGAACTGGCTGCACATGTTGACAATTATCAATGAAAATATACCTGTGATAGAACCCGCAACAATGAGTATTGCAATAATACCCGAAATTTTATCGGGAATATGAAATTTATCAGAGAAAAAATGCGCAATAGGAGATGATAACTTTACAAGAAGAATTGCTATGAGAAATGGAAAGATAAGAGGAAGCAGATAGCTGAATGACAGGTAAACCGCTGTAATTATTATAAATAATTTTATAAGAGATTTATATATAGGATGAATCTGCATAACAATCCCCATTTCTGCGCACGTTTTTTGCGCATAACGAGTTTGTGTCAAGTGCGCG
>CAZFFA010000036.1:0-15686 GCA_964517955.1 uncultured Jutongia sp.
TTCCAGTATTTTGAGTCCTATCGTACTGCTATGTGTGAAACCGATCTTGTCGCTCTTCCTTCCACTCATAGGAGGCCTGACATTACAACAAAAATGTAGGAATCCCAATCAAAAAGTGTAGGTTCAAAATATCAGGAGTATCGCACACCCCAGGCATAATTGATATGTGTTTCTTTTAATAACAGTATATACACTTTGCATCAAAAATACAACTGAAAAATTATTTTTTTATTTCATTTTTGAAATGAAATAAACATAAGCTGCATAGCAGCGACTGACAGCGTAGCTGGCAGGTTTATGAATGTAAAAATGAAAGGCTGAACTGTTACTTTATATCCAGTTCACCTACTCAAAATTTTCAAACTCAACACACTCATTGAATTCAAATGAAAATGTGGTTCCAACTCCAACCGTACTTTCTACATTGATGCTGCCATCGTGTCTCAATGCAACCTGCCTTGCTATCATAAGACCAAGACCTGTACCTTTATCATTCTGTTTTAGTTTAGATTTGTAAAATTTTTCAAATATATATGGAATTTCTTCCTGACTTATGCCTATACCTTCATCTCTTATATCTATATGAAGCTTTGAATCCTCATTCCGGACAGTTATATATATTTTCCCGCCTTCATTTGAGAATTTGATAGCATTGTCAACGATTACCATAAACATCTGCCTGAGTCTTCCATAATCACCAAGCATCATACATGGATTGTCCGGAAAATCCTCCACGATAGATATTCCCTTTTCTCTGCCCATAATACGTGCACTTCTCGATACATCTCCAAATATCTGTAAAATACTGACGGGTTCTTTCTCAATCTCAAAATCCGGATTCTGCATCTTTGACAATATAAACAGATCTCCAACAAGTCTTTCCATTCCCTGACATTCTGACAACATCCTCTGGTAAACATCTGTTATAAATTCTTCATCTGTAATCACACCGTCATTGAGAGTTTCTGCATATCCTCTCATAACAGTTATAGGCGTTCTAAGCTCATGTGATACATTGGCAAAAAAGTCCATTCTTACCCTGTCAAGATTCTTACGTTCCTCCTCTGCCTTTGATAGTCTTTCCGTAAGCGTATCAATATTAGTTTCAATTTTTCCTATTTGAGATTTAGGATTTTTGATTTTGATCTGGGTATAATCCCCTGATGCTATACGCATTATATCATTGGCAATTCTTGATAATGGTTTTGACAGATATCTTGAAAATGCAAACGCCACTATATAAGCTACGATCACAGAGGCTATAATACTTATGGTAATAAGGTATTTTCCTTCATCTATTCCCATCGTCTGCCTGTCAATCATTGATACAAGCATAACTGCACCTGCTATATCATCTGCGTCAGAATCTTCTATCGGTATAGCCACACGAAGTGTTGCCATTCCATATACTTCATCAAAACTTGTATTGGATGATATATCACCCTTATATGCATTGTTTAAAACCTCATACATTTCATCCGTAAGAGTATCATCACTTGTATCTGCATTGGTATATTTATCCGTAAGAGGTTCATCAGAATTATGATTGCTTACAATCCATATATCAGTATTCTCTGCTGTTTCAATCTCATCAATATACTCACTATATTTTTGAAACTCATCTACATCATTATCTTCCACAAATTCTTCTACCCTTGCAGATATACTCTTACCCTGCTTTGTAAGCAGACTTGTATATGATCTTATGTAATTTTTCTGATAAAGCTGCATAAATATTGTTCCTGTAAGAACACCTGTCAGACCAAGAACAACCGCAAACGATATATAAATACGCAGGGCTATATCATTTGCACTTATTAAATCTCTTATTTTATAAAACACTCTTTTCATCGATTTCAAATTTATATCCAACTCCCCATATTGTTTTTATACTCCATGCAGGATGTTCTACTGAATCAATCTTTGCACGAAGCCTCTTAATATGAGAATCTACTGTTCTGCTGTCGCCATAATAATCATATCCCCATAAGCTGTCCAGAAGATTGTCTCTTGTGAATACCTTATTTGGATTGCTTGCAAGAGTCCACATAGTTTCTATTTCTTTTTTGGTCAGCGGTATTTTATTGCCATCTATAGAAAATGAATATTCTTCAAGGTTAACTACGATATTACTTATTTTTAATATCGAATCTGAATTTTCTGAAACATCTGCCTTATTCAATCTTCTAAGCACTGCCCGAAGTCTCGCCATAACTTCGCTCGGACTAAATGGCTTTACTATATAATCATCTGCACCTATATCAAGTCCCATTATCTTGTCATAATCCTCACCCCTTGCAGTGATAAGAATTATAGGTACACTTGATTTTCTGCGAATATCCCTGCATACCTGATAACCATCTTTGTTTGGCATCATTACATCAAGCAGAATTGCAACAGGATTATATTTTTCAAACATCTCCTCAGCCTCCAGGCCATCCGTTGCTATCAGAGGCTCATACCCTTCCCGCTTTACATATACATTCAAAATATCTGTAATATCCTTATTGTCATCTGCAATTAGTACATACTGCATATTATTCCCCCATTTCTATCATATGTATTTTTAAACTTCTTATTGATTTCTGAAGATATATTATATTGTAAAATTTAGAGATATTTGTGTCAAATATTTTGTATTTAGAATCAAAAAATATAAACAGTTCAACCTTTCATTTCTTACAAAAAATATAAATATGACACTCTTCTGCCATTTATGATAATTATACTGTGCGTATTAGAATTATGTTACGTGCAACTTCTAAAATATATTATGGAAAGGATTATAAGAAAATGATTAAAAAATTTCAACGTGCATTTGTAATCGCATTGTCCACATTTATTATAATGCCTGCCGGAAGTACATATGCTGCTGAGACAGATACAGCCGATAAACAAATAGTTTCAGAATATAATAATACTGACAATACGGATACAGCTTCTACAAAAGATGCCGTTTCTGACGGCAGTGGCGAAAGTGAAGACTATGACTTTACTCCCGTCAATCTAAACAATAAATACGGCAAGAAGCAAAACTATCTTGATAGCACTTCAGATACCATACTTGTAGATGATACAGCTACACTCACCCTTTCAAATGTTCCAAGTGATTATACTGTATCATTTCAGAGTAAACACGAATCACTACTTAAAGTCAATGAACTGTCAAATACAAGCTGTGAATACACAGGCAAAAAATCCGGTACGACTTATATTGTTATCACAATCAAAGAACCCGGGTTCTTATTTATGAGTAAGACTACTACATTAAAATACAAAGTAACTGTATCTCCGCGTGCAGTAAGTATCAAATTCAACAAGGATAAATATACCTTGTCTGAAGGAAAATCACAGCAGCTTAAACTTACTATACGACCAAGCATTTCAAAAGAGCAGCCTGAATTTGATGTATCTAACCCAAGGGTTATTTCAGTCAATTCCAAAGGCAAAGTTTTTGCCAAGAGTGAAGGTACTTCATATGTTACAGCTTCTATCTCAAACGGCAAAAGCGCAAAGTGCAAAGTAATCGTTAAATAAACATATGATGTGGGTGTCAAAAGGTATTTTGACCCTTGCATCAACATATATTTATATACCAAATGAGCAGGCAACTTAAATTAAGAAGCCTGCTCATTTTACTATAATAACACTTATAAATATTTTTATTCTAAATTCCGTCTGTCTAACTTTATTTCACTGAATATCCCATCATATCCATATACTCTGTCAGCGCATCTCTCCACTGTTTCATACGATAGTCACCCATATCGTTGAGTTTTTTGTTATCCAATACTGAATATGCCGGTCTTTTGGCAACTGTTACACCATATTCCTCTGTTGTAACAGGTACAATCTGTGTACTGCTGCCGCTCTGTTTCATTATCTCACATGCAAATTCATACCAGTTTGTGATTCCCTCACATGTTCCATGATAAATTCCATATTCACCCGTTGGAATTATATGAAGTATCATTCTTGCAAGTTCAAGCGAAGATGTTGGCGAACCAAACTGATCGTTGACTACTGTAATCTTATCATGATCCTTTGCCAGACGAAGCATGGTTCTTACAAAGTTATTACCTTCTCCATAAAGCCAGGCTGTACGAACTATATAATATTTATCAGTTTCCTCCATAACGGCTCTTTCACCCTCAAGCTTTGTTAAACCATACACGCTCTGTGGGTCCGGTTTGTCAGTTTCAACATAAGGCTTGTCTGCATCTCCTGCAAATACATAGTCAGTAGACACCTGAACTATCTCTGCATCAACCATAGCTACTGCCTTTGCCAGATTCTTTGGGCCAAGTGCATTTATACGATGTGCATTTTCCCTATCTGTCTCGCACTTATCTACGGCTGTATGTGCGGCACAATTTATGATAGTATCAGGCTTTTTTTCTGTAACCATACTGCGAACCTGTTCCCAGTCACAGATATTAAGATTGTCAACATCTGTATTGATGATCTCTACCTCTTTATCTTTAAGAAGATAATTTATAGAGCGTCCAAGCTGACCATTACATCCGGTAATCAATACTTTTTTCATCTGATTTCCTCCACAACAAATATTCTAAAGATATATTTCATCTGAAAAAGCCGGATGTTTTCCGTCCTTTTCAGAAATATTTGGTATCGTTCCATCCGGTATAGGCCACTTTACGCCTATAGTCGGGTCATTCCACATAATTCCGGCTTCAGATGATGGATCGTAGAAATCTGTACATTTATATGCAAACTCTGCTGTATCTGATATTACATAAAAACCATGGGCAAATCCTTCAGGAATATAAAACATATTTTTCTTCTCAGCAGAAAGTGTTACTCCAAACCATTTGCCATATGTCTTAGATCCTTTTCTGATATCCACAGCAACATCGTAAACTTCTCCACTAAGTACACGTACAAGTTTACCCTGTGTATGATTCTTCTGATAATGGAGTCCCCGAAGTACACCCTTTGTAGAACTTGACTGGTTGTCCTGAACAAACACCATATCAAGTCCCGCCTCTTTAAACTCCTCGTAATTATATGTCTCCATAAAATATCCTCTTGAATCACCAAACACTGTTGGCTGAATCAGATAAAGACCTTCTATATCCTTACATTTCTCAAATATAAATTTACCCATTGCTCAATTTACTCCTTGCATTTTTTGCTATTTTATACTAACTATACCACTACAAGGTTTACTTCGCAAATAATTTTCTTCTTTTGTTCTTCTTCATATCATTTACTCTGCTGCGGCTTTTTAACGTTGCTATCTCACTTCCCGCTGCAGCTTCCGGAAGTTCATGTTTAACTTCTTTCAAAATCTGCTTAAGAAGACCTATCTCTTTCTCATGAACTTCTTCTTTCTGACGCATCAGGTAATCCATTTCTTTCATAAGCTTTGTGCTTACTTTCTCACATATACGTTCCTCTGTTTCTTTCTCATTCTCATTTACAATATTCTCTATCATATTTCTCAATAATGCTTCAAACTTCTTAAGCTTTTCCTCGTTAATTCCTCTTGATACCTCTGTGCTGTTACTCTTGACAGCAGGATTGAGTGGTATAACTCTCTGCATCTCTTCCTCTCTCTGTACACGCTGATTAAGTTCTTCCCGAAGCTTATAAAGCTCCTGCGGATGCATATTCCTGACTCTGTCTATATCAGGAAGCACTATTTTTATTGCCTTTAACTGAAATCCCTGGTCTTTAAGATCCTTGATAGCTTTTAAAACAACAATATCTCTTTCTGTATAAAATCTATGTCCCTGTGAATTACGTGCAATATCAAGGCAAAGCTCCTCCTCCCAGTACCTGAGCACATGGTTCTCTACCAATACCTGTTTTGATGCATCTGATATACTATATCTTTTCTCCAATTTTATCCCTCACTTTCAAATAATTATCTGCAGCCATTCTTTTATTGTCTGTACTGAATAGTTACAATTGCTCTATAAATTCTTCCAGTAATTTCAAATGCTCAAGTGTAGAAGCAGCTTCTTCCTGTTCTTCATTCTCATGTTTATCAGATACAGATTCATTTTCTTTTTCAACATTTTTCTTTTTTACAGCTTCTTCTTCAACATTGTTTCCATAATTATCCTCATTAAGTTCAGGTTCAAAATATTCCCGCTGATATGCCATTGTTTCTTCACTTCTGAGATATTCCTTTTCAAGATGGGATTTAAGTGTATTTTCTGCATAATCAAGCATCTGCACATAAAGCTGTTTATGTTTTCTGCGGTTTTGCAATACCAGCTCAGATGATGCAATGAGCAAAACAGTAGCAGCATATGTAAGAGCATTTACTATAAACCATCTTCCCGACATTTCATAATTAAGTCCGGCGACTATATCAACGCCAAACATAAGTGTCGATATCATTCCTCCATATAGGCCTATATTTTTCCAGCCATTAAGCGATGTTCCCAGAACATGCAGATTGTACAGAAAATTTTTTACTCTGCATTCTACATTATGTATCTCCATTTTAAGCTTGTACACCGCCTCAAACTTCGCTATAAACGATTTCATCTTCTTGTTCTTTGTAGAACCCATCTGCTCCGCTTCTCTTATAAGTCCAAAGTAAATTATAGCTGCTATGCTCTTCATCCCAATTGTAAGACAGCCCACTGCTGCAATTGCAAATACCATATTGTACTCTTCAAAAAACTGTCTCATGAATAATTTCCACCTCTCTGCTAATGCTATTATTGTATTGCTGCCTATCAGCTTAACTAATTGTAATTCTACTCAGATTCAAATAACAGACTTTTCTCTACGTCATATGTTATTATCATTCGACAATAGATGTTACAATCACTAAACATATGCCATTTTTCGTAACTGCTCTGATGAATTGATAGAATATTTTATAAATGTCTGATATGATATACTGTGTTATCCAATCCATAAAATGGATTTTGGCATACAATCTACTTTTTTAAATCAACAGGGAGGCTGTTTTATTGAATCCAGAAAGTTATTATGAACACACCGGTAAATTTCAGACCTTTTCAGATATTGTAGGAAAAACACTAAAGACGGCAGGTTATATCCATTTCAAACATACATTATATAACCCTTCTGTATATATTCTTGAAAGAGGTTCTGAATGTTACGTAGTTGTAACCATAGATGAAACATGTGTGGAAAAATATACATATGAAGAATTTATTGAAATATCACAAAATCTCCGTTTACAACTAAAGCAGGAAACACCGTCCAATACATTTCATTATCTGTATATTATAATAAGCGATGATGACGATGCTCCGGCACGTCTGCTCCATAAACAGGGCACATACTGGCGTATCACCCCATCAGACAACTGCAGGCTTATGGTATATGAAGATGCTGACTATGAATTTATGAAATTTCGTACTGCTCTTGAGCTTAATCTTGAATCTTTCAGCCAAGAATATGCTCATGATAAAGAACAAACTATATTCAGTGATGATGATACGCATATATTTTCTCCCATGAATGTTATAATAATTATAGTAAATATACTAATATTTCTATATACAGATTCATCTCCGGATATAATTTCAAGTCTGGTCGATAAAGCTGCTCTTTCATGGGATAGAGTCTTTAATTCACACGAATATTACCGAATAGTAACATCAATGTTCCTGCATTCCGATATAGACCATATATTTAACAACATGCTTGTATTATTATTTATAGGTTCATACCTTGAATATGCTGTCGGAAAACTCAACTACATCATAATATATTTTTCAAGTGGAATTCTTGCAGGGTGCACATCTATGGTTTATAATATGATGCGGAATGATAATACACGCTCTATAGGTGCATCAGGTGCTATATTTGGTGTCATAGGTGCATTGGTATTTATAATACTTATCAGATACCGCAATTCCAACAACGTAGATTTGAGAAAAATCCTGTTTATGGCAGCTCTCAGCCTGTACAGTGGTTTCACAAGTCAGGGCGTTGACAACGCTGACCATGTTGGCGGTTTTATAGGCGGATTTCTTGTAACCGCACTTATATATTTTATATTGTTGAAGACATTTATCTCTTCCAAAAACAATAAACGAAAATGAAAGGCAGGAAAATCAAATGATGCAGCTTAATATATATTATGGCGGCAGAGGTCTTATTGAAGATTCAACGATCTATGTTATGAATAAAATTACCGAAGTTATGGATGACCTTAATGTACGTGTCAAAAAATACAATCTTTATGAAGATAAACGTGGAATTTCCGTACTTCCCTCCACACTTAAGGAAGCTGACGCAGTAATTCTTGCAGCATCTGTAGAATGGCTTGGCATCGGAGGGCTTTTACAGCAGTTTCTTGATGCATGCTGGCTTTACGGAGATAAAGAAACACTCTCATCACTTTATATGATGCCTGTCGTCATCTCAACTACCTACGGCGAGAAAGAAGCTTATCAGACTCTTATAAAAGCCTGGGAAATACTTGGTGGCAGACCATGCAATGGAATATGTGCTTATGTAAATAATTCTGCTGATTTTGAAACAGATACAAATTATGGTCTGCTTATTGAAAAAACTACTGAAAATTTCTATAGAAGTTTTACAAAGAAAGCCACTGTATTTCCTTCAAGCAATAATGCTGTCCTTGAAAACGTACAGCAGCCAAAAGCAATGAGCCTTACACCTCAGGAAAGTGAACAGCTTTCCAAATATGTTTCAGATGATACTTACGTTAAGAAACAAAAAGAAGATATAGAAGAACTTACCCAGATGTTTAAGGGTCTTATGGGTGACACCGATGACGCATCAGATGAACCATATATAAAAGATTTTAAGGAACATTTCCACCCTATCGCATCAACATCTCTTTCTTATGCCATAAATATAACAGACAGAGACACAACACTTATCATCGAAACAGATGACAGTGATATCAAATGTTACTATGGTTCAAAGGATGATGCAAATGCCACGATAAAAGCAACCCACACTGTAATCGAACACATTATATCAGGTCAGTCTACACTGCAGGGTGCATTCATGACCGGTGACCTTAGTGCAAGCGGTGATTTCAAGATTTTAAGAACTTTTGATTCACTTTTCCAGTTTAGGAAATAATGATAATATTTTTAATAAATGGAGGACAAGAAAATGACAAAACATACTGATGACAATTGTATATTCTGTAAACTCGCCAATGGCGAAATTCCAACCAACGCAATCTATGAAGACGATGATTTCAAGGTGATACTGGATGCTTCACCTGCTGCCAAAGGACATTCGATAATCCTTCCAAAGACACACGCAGCTAACCTTTTTGAACTTCCTGACGATTACTGTGAAAAAATCTTCAAGGTTGCCAAAAAATGTGGCTCAGCTATCATGAAAACATTCAACTGTGATGGACTTAATGTACTTCAGAACAATGGTGAAGCAGCCGGACAGACCGTATTCCATCTTCATGTACATCTAATCCCACGTTACAATGATGATGCGATCAACATTAAATGGACACCTGCTCCTGAACCTGTTGATGATCCTGCCGCTGTAGCAGAAGAGATTCGTAAAAACTTCTAAAAACTAAACAATAAAACGCCACAGAATTTAACGATTTTATCGTATTTTCTGTGGCGTTTGTTAAATATTTCTGTTCTGACCGATGAAAAAGGCAATGCACTGAAAAAAGCGAAATTTCCTTATGCCTTAAATCCCCTTGACGCTTCATTGGGATTCATAAATACTTCATTCAATGTTCCCTTTCCATATGTCAGTCCGGCATACACCTGCTGACTATTCTTCATAACAGTTTCTGATGTATCCTCCTGTGCAATCTTTTCAAAAGATTCATGCAAACCACCCATAACCTCTTTTATTGAGTCAAAATTTACAGGTTCACATTTAGCCATAGACGCTGAAATCTGCTCATTCACATACTTATATAATCTCTCAAGTCTGTATGAAACTTCATATTGGAAGTTAAGACTTCCCCTAAGCTCCACTACACACCCCTGTGCCTTGCGCATATATTTCATTGCTTCATCTATATTCTTATCAGAAAATGATTTCTCAGCCTCATTTATGCTGTACTCAAACAATTCAAATATTATGACAACAAGTTCGCTCCTGTTTGCCTGTGATATCCTTGCTGTATAATCTCTTATCTCCTCATTGTCCATAACCATACCTCACATATAATTACATTCCCTGAAGTAAACTCATAATCTGCTGTGGTCTGTTATTGGCCTGTGAAAGCATTGATGTTGATGCCTGTTTAAGTACGTCAAGCTGTGTATATCTTGTCATCTCACTTGCCATGTCTGTGTCCATAATTCGGGACATGGAATCTGTCATGTTTTCACTTGCAATATTAAGACTTGATGTTGTACTTTCAAGTCGGTTTTCATAGGCACCGAGATCTGAACGTGCGGCTGACACAGTTTCTATGGCATTGTCAAGCGTTGATATTGCATTGGTTGCACCGTTGCTTGTACATACATTTACAAGATTGTTGCCATATACATCTTTTAATCCAAGTGTCTGACATGATATCTCCGGGAAATTTATATCGAGATTCTGATTTTCATTGGCACCGATCTGAACCGTCATATAACCGGCATTATATACATCAAGAGTTACATTTTTATAATCACTGTCTTCAATGACACTAATCTGATCATCCGTATATTGGTCAAGATTTGGAAGTTCAACCTCCATCTTAAAACCATTGATATCAGAGATAGTAATATAATTGCCGTCTGAAATATATGTAGATGATTCGAGACCTGCACCAAGAGTCAGGCTTGCATCTGTTCCCTTATACTCTGTAGCTTCATCCTGTCCCTGTAACTGGACAGTTATATTCTGTTTAGAACCTGTTGAATTGGTACGGAGGCTTATATCACCTGAGCCTGTTCCTTCTACAGCAATATTCATCTTATCACATGTTGTCATGATTTTCTGAAGCACTGACTCATCTGTATCATTTGGTTCAATCATGATATCCTCACCATTGATCCTGATAAGATTGGTTCCTTCAGTCGGAATATCATACGTGATCACACCCTGTGGCACTACTGCAGAAGTTCCAAGTTCTTCAATTTCAAAACTATATGAACCTTCCGGCACACTCATTGATGTAGAAATTGCTGCAACACAGTCTTTTGAACTTGTTATAGTTCTTGAAGCTGATCCATCCAAAAGCCCTTTGCCATTAAATTCAGTAGTTCCTGCAATACGGTCAACTTCATCCATAAGCTGATTTATCTCAGCCTGTGTAGAATTACGGTCATCCATTGTATATGTATCGTTTGATGCCTGTACACTAAGTTCACGCACACGCTGAAGTATATTGTGAATCTCAGATAAAGCACCATCTGCTGTCTCGATTATAGACTGTCCATCCTCTGCATTTCTTGATGACTGATCAAGAGCTCTTATCTGTGTTCTCATTTTATTGGATATAGCCATACCTGCAGAATCATCTGCGGCTTTTGTGATTTTATATCCTGAACTTAACTTTTCAAGACTAAGTGAAATATTTGAATTATTTTTCTTAAGACTTACATTGGCAAGCTGTGCCGAAATATTGTGATTTATTCTCATAATTAATCCTTTCTATTGCAATAAATTGTCATATCTCTATTTTTCATCTAACTAATTAAACTACTGATATATCTTACTGTTATCTTAGCTGCTTTATAAAGTTTTGAAGTATCTGCACTTTCCTGCTTAGCATCCCTCTTGAGTATATTATTACCTGTTATGCGTTCCATTCCCACAGATATATTCTTTACGTTAAACCCGGCCTCTTTTATTCTATCCTCAAATTCATCTTTTACAGCATCAAGTTTCTCATATCCATCTCTGCTGTCACTTATGACGAGGCCCTTAATATCATCACCGCTTAATCTAAGCTGTACTGATATCTTACCAAGTTCATCATCATTCATAGTCACCTGAACTTTACCGTTATCATCATAACCATTGAGAATAGTTACATTCATTGTCTTTATCTCATCGCCTGCAACTATAGGTATTTCATAACTTCTCTGTCTTGCCAGAGAGCCGTTTAATCTGATACACTGTCCAAGAAGCTTTAAGTGTTCAAGTGATTCTATATCAGCATCTGGGGCTTTATATGACTTTGATAATATTTCTTCCATATAATTATCGGCTTTTTCACATTGTTTCTGTATAGTATCATCATCAATAAGCATTTCCGGCATATCTTCAATTATGTCCTCATATGCCTCTTTGTCATCCTTATCAAGAATATTTCTCCTGTTATATGCCTCCTTAATTACACTGTAACCATTCTGAAGCATATTCTGTGCCGCGTTCAGATTGGCAATGCTGTCTGGTATTCCCATATTGGTAAGAAATTCTTCTGCTTCCTCTGATGACTCAGCCACATCTCTTATCTGCTGTGCCTGTTCCTCATAATATGCCTTCTCAATTTCTCTATTGCCGGAAGCCTTCTTCATACTTTCAGCAATTGTCTCAATTGAGCTGTCAAGCAGTATATTCATATCACCATCAGATATCTGCTGAACCTTTGACGGTGTAATCTCATCAAGCGTGTCAGATACCAGACTGTCATAATATTTAATTGTGTTTTCCTGACTGAATCCATTGTTAATCTGTGATGTTATAGATTTTCCATTGTAATCTGTAGAATCGATTCCGGCAAATTCTTTGTTGACCTCTACATCAATTCCACTGCCTTTTATCGTTCTTACTGCTGTAAGGAGATTGGCAAGAGTCATATCTTTGTCAGCATTGATAACAGCACCTATAGCTGCACCATCTGTTTTTTCTATACTGTTTAGAAGTCGGTATATACCTATATAACCATCACGTTCTTTTTCATCTATAGAAGATGTCTTTTCAAGTTTCCAAAGATATCTGCTGTACTTTTCTTCTTCACTGATATCCACCTTTTCGGACATATCAGTCAGCATATCATCAAGATCTGTTATCGCTGTATCAAGAGGATTGTTGCCCTCTCTTATCATATTAAGAACTACTGCCGGTTTCATATTGCTTATAACACGATTAACCATGGCATCATACTCTTTTACGCCGGATATATTGTCTGTTGTAATCTCCATGCCATTATATCCCAATATACGTACAGCCCTCTTATTGGCATCCGTTTCTTCCAGACCAAGCTCTTTAAGAATATCCGGTATGCTTTCAAATGCTTTTTCTATAGAATCGCCATAGTAGCTGTCAGCTTGTGTGGCAACCTGCTCATACACTTCACTAAACAGATTCCTCTGATATGTCTCACTTATTGCGGCACTATGAAGTTCATTAAGTGTTATAAGATTCTGCTGTCTGACACCTCCTCCAAGTATTGCAGCCGGTGCACCTGCTATATCAGATGTTTTCTGCATAGTTTCCTGCATAATATTCAATTCATCATCTGTAAGCTCTATGCCATTATCTGCAAACTGTGCTTTATAATATGCATTTTCCTCTTCACGAAGTGCGTCCACTATGTCCTCCAAAGGAGAAGTTTCAATATCTATTCCCTTTGCAGCCATATTTCCAACTGAACTCATGGTCATTCTAAGACATATCTCTGCAACCTGTCTTCTGGCTGTAATCTGCCTTGCCATTTCTTCATCTGCTGTCCCGGTAATTACATTCGGAATTGTTGCCACATGTTCATTATTTAAAATACTATCTGCTGTACTAACATCAGTATCTGTATTTCCATTTTCAGAATTTGCGTCATGTGCCGCCATAAGCATAGCAAGATTCAACGGCTGGCCATCCTGTCCCATATTTCGTACAGCAGTTGCTATATCATTGTCATTCACAGACATAAATTCCTGTATATATTTACGTGCTATCGTAAACTGCGCTGTATCAAGCGAAGCATCTTCTGCCTGATTACCCGCCGCCATCGCCTGTATTATCTGCTTAAGGACTATATCCGGCGACATATTCTTTTCAATATCATTGAGTACATCAAGCTTTGATATCGCATCCGCTGTTACAGGAAGATCATTGGCAAAAAGCCACTTAGCTTCTACAAGTGCAGTATCTTCATCAACCCCTGATGCACTTATAGCACTTTCCACCTGTGGAAGTATCTGCTGCCATGTTTCCTCATCAATTACAAAACCACTCTCTGCATCACTTCCGGAGTATTGTCCATGATATATATTGCTTATGGTTGGTGCCATGTCGTTGCTTATTATATAGGCTTTTGCATCATCTGACATATATGATGATGTCTGGCTCATCTGAAGTGCCGTAACAACACTTGCTATATTGGCATCGGTAACCGGTATATCCGCATCTGCAAGGGCGGCACGTATCTGACCTTCACTCTTTCCATCTATAAAACCTACAGCCTGCATCTGTTCAAGTCCCTGCTGTAAATCCTCCCGTACAGAATCCCCCTGCTCTTTACAATACTGCTGATATGCCTTTTGCTCTTTTATCCTTTTTACAATTCGTTCTACGCTCTCTTTGCGACATTCTTCAAAAGACCCTTCTTTGTCCTGAATTTCCTCATAGTCATCACCCGTAAGCACTTTAATATTGCTGTCTCTGTCATTTATAGTTTCTGCTGTCTTCGCACTGTCAGGCACCTGTCCTTTGTACGAATACGAACTGCCGCTCACTTCGGCACTGACCATACTGCGCCCCGTCTGTCCCGTTTTTGACACAGTATTATTCTCAACTTCTTTCAGTACAATATTATCCTTCGATACATCCATGATCCGAAATTGTCTTGTCTCGCCCTCCGTGGCGTTCTGTACTGCAGTGTAAGGTACTGCCACCTCTACACCATTAAAGCTGATGGAAATCCTGTCTGATACATTTTTTACTACACCCTCAACTACCTGTCCCTTTTTTCCTACTGCAAGCATAGATTTTTTTCTAAAGCCTGCACCTGTCTCATCTTTTCCAAAGGAACCGGACCGGGTCAAAATATCTCTGATATTCATAGATTTCTACCACCTTGTTTATTCAAAATATTGCTAACACTATATATTATTTCGGTCAAAATACGAATTTTCGTTATAGCAGGTCCAATCTGATACGAATATTCGCATTCCTGATCTTCGCATATTGCTTCTAACCTCACTTATATAGAAAGAAGTCATACAGCAATTCAGCCATATGACTTCTTTATTTACTATATATTTAATTACGTACTAAAAGTTTCAAATATCACACCACAAAATGTAAATACTACATTTTACTTTTCTTCCTGAACCTCTTCCTTGCGGATAGCCTTTGTACGAATTTCTTCGCAGATATCATTGATAAATTCAGATAAATCTTTCTGTCCTTCATCGCCTGCGAAACGGCTTCTTACTGATACCTTTCCTTCCTCTTCTTCTTTGGCACCAACTACAAGCATATATGGAAGTTTGTCAAGACGTGCTTCTCTGATCTTATAGCCAATCTTTTCTGATCTATTGTCCATAGTAGCATCGATACCGTTTTTCTTAAGTTCTGCAAGAACTTTTTCTGCATAATCGCCATACTTTTCTGAGATAGGAAGTACACGAACCTGCTCAGGACAAAGCCATGTAGGGAACTTACCTGCATATTTTTCAATAAGCCATGCAAGTGTACGCTCATAGCAACCCATTGATGTTCTATGAATGATGTATGGAAGTTTCTTTTCACCATTTTCATCAATATAGTACATATCAAAACGCTCTGAAAGGAACATATCAAGCTGAACAGTTATCATAGTA
>CAZFFA010000037.1:0-15424 GCA_964517955.1 uncultured Jutongia sp.
TGTTATCTATCGTGCCATGAAAAACAAAGCAATTGATGCCTTGAAAAAAATAGATATTGGGTCAATGTTACCGTTGAACCCGGAGAGAGTGCCATTTCCGCCGTCATTCCATTGAAATACTCAAACAGTGCCTCCAGTTTCCCTGTATCAAGCTGTCCCTGCTCCTCGTCTGTGAGCTTGTCCATCTCCTCTACGATAGCCTGTGCTTCATTATACACATCAAGCTGTGCCTGATTTAAGGCGCTGTCCTCTACGGTTGTGCCGTCTGCCAGTGCGATAAATTCATCGACTGTCGGCAGGGCATTGATACGGGACTGTAAGGCTTCTATTGCTTCGCTGTCAGAAGACGGTTCGATTTCCGCCTGCGTTTCAGACTGTGCGATATTCGCTTCTTCCGCTGATACCATTGTTGACGGCATGAGCGTAAAGACCATTGCAAGTGATAGAATACCTGCTAATATTTTCTTTCTCATAAGCATTTCCTTTCTTTTTTCTATCGTATCTCGTCATCCTTATCTTCCATAAGTATGACTAACCGATAAGCTACTTTATAATGTACTTGTTATTTTCATTAACCTTTTTCCCTGCCTCCGACTGCCGAGCAATCGCAAGACTGATTTCATCTTTTTTCACGCAAAAAAACAGCATACTACATACGGCTTTCGCCGCCTGTAATATGCTGCCCGCTTTTTTTCTATATTAAATTTGAGTACAACAAAAAGACAGTTATCTACGCTGTCTGTCTGTCTGTCTGTCTGTCTGTCTGTTAAAGATTATGGATTTACGATACATCATATGTCAATCTATATCCGACAATGCAGATATTATTCCTTCCTTTAAAGTTTTTTCTCATTATCGGATATATTATAACATATTTTTTCCAAAAAACCCTTACACAACCCTTACACTTTTGCAATTTTATGGCTGAACTGTTACATTTTATCAACTATTTTTTACTAAACAATATTCTTATCGAATTAAGTACACAAAGCATTGCAACTCCCGAATCAGCAACAAATGCAAACAGGTGTGTTTTAAATCATGCAAGCAGATGCATATTATACACGATATTGAAATTGTATATTACATATGTTATGATATACAAACAACAAACAGCTTGACAATAATACATATACAAAGATATTCTATAAAAGGAGATAAAGTTTGAATACAAATGAAAAAGACTCAGTTTTTATAGCAGATGCGAAAGCAAAGTATGATGAACATGCAAAGCATTTACTTGCCAGAAAACACATCCTTGCAAACATTCTTGTTAAAACCATAAAAGAATTTGAAGGAATGAAGGCGAATGATGTAGTAAAGTATATCGAGGGTGAGCCTTATGTGGGAACTGTACCGGTTGATCCCGGTGCTACCAATATGCTTCTTGATGATACAAAAATCGTTGGTTTGAATACTGAAAGTTCTGAAATCAATGAGGGTATGATAAGATTTGACATCATATTTTATGTGAGAATACCATCAAAAGACAACACAGATGGTGAATTGTCCCAGGTAATCATAAATGTTGAAGCGCAGAAGGATGAACCAACAAAATATTATATCATAAACAGAGCGGTATTTTATACAAGCAGGATGATATCGTCGCAGAAGCAGAGAGATTTTGTAAACATGAATTACAATGACATAAAGAAAGTTTATTCAATCTGGGTATGCATGGGCATGAAAGAAAACACGATGTGTCATATACATCTGACAAAAGATGAACTTATAGGACATCATGACTGGAAAGGCGATATTGATTTATTGAACATAGTTATGATAGGAATATCAGATGTCCTGCCAGAGCATGATAAAACATATGAAATGCACCGTCTGCTGTCAGCATTATTTTCAAATACATTAAGCGCATCTGAAAAAATAAACATAATCAACAAAGAATACGATATACCAGTTGAGAATAGTATTATGGAAGAGGTGAATGTTATGTGTAATTTAAGTCAGGGAATAGAAGACAGGGCACTTGAAAAGGGCTTGGCTGAGGGAAGAACTTCGGGAATGGCTGTTGCTCAAATGAATATAATTTTAAATATGTATCATAAAGGTCTTACAGTAGAACAAATAGCGTTATATACAGATACAAATATAGATGATGTAATTGCTATAATTGAGGGAAAAAAGTCTGTTCTTGTATAAAATATCGTACCGGCAGTCAGCCGGGATATTTTCTGTCAGACCATGTGTATTTTCCCCCATTGCTTTATCATAAACCATGTACAAATGAACTATTTATAACACCCTTAGACAATACTTTTGCAATTTTATGGCTGAACTGTTACATTTTATCAACTATTTCTTACTAAATAATACTCTTATCGAATTAAGTACACAAAGCATTGCAACTCCCGAATCAGCAAATACTGCCATCCACATTGATGCAATTCCGGCGAAACCAAGTATCATGACAAGTGCTTTTATAACAAGTGCGCCTATTACATTTTCCATGGCTATATTCTTTGTAGCTTTTGCTATCTCAATACTTTCAGGTACTGCACTTAATCTTGAATTCATAAATACTACGTCTGCGGCTTCTATAGCTGCATCTGCTCCACTTCCCATCGCTGCTCCTACGTCAGCTCCTGCAAGTACGGGTGCATCGTTGATACCATCACCGACAAACATTACTGCGCCATGAGCTTCACGGATTTTGCTGAGATTTTCGAGCTTATCCTGTGGCATCTGTCTTGCATAACATTCATCTATTCCTGCCATATCAGCTACCATACGTGCATTATCCTCTGCATCACCTGTAAGCATTGCTGTGAAAAGACCCTTTTTCTTTATCTGGTCTACTGCAGCTTTGGAGTCTGACTTAACTGTATCACTTATCACAATCTGTCCAATATATTTTCCATCAAGTGCAAGAAGAACCTCTGTACCATATGCCTTGCTTGCTACCGCAGGTACATTTACATCAAATGCTGCTAAAAGCTTACTATTGCCACAGAGAAGTTTTCCAAAATGAAGTGTTACTTCCATACCTTCTCCGGAATGTTCTTTAATATCTACGGCTTCAACCAAGTTTACATTTTTATTTTTAACTTCTTCCATGATACTTACTGCGATCGGATGTGTTGATGCAGACTCTGCACATCCCGCATATGAAAGAAGTTCATCTTCGCTTATTCCATCCACAGGCTCTACAGATGCTACTGTGAAGTTTCCTTCTGTAACAGTTCCTGTCTTATCCATAACTATTGCCTTCACATCAGCAAGTGCCTCCAAAGAAACTCCGCCTTTGAAGAGTATTCCTTTCTTTGAACCGGCACCAATTCCTGCAAAGAATGCAAGTGGCACGCTTAATACAAGTGCACATGGGCAGCTTATAACAAGGAATGTAAGTGCTGTATATACCCAGTGATTCCAATCACCTGTGATAACAGATGGAACAATAGCTGTGATAAGAGCTGCAAATACTACAAAAGGTGTATAAACTCTTGCAAATTTACTTATAAATCTGTCGATCTTTGGTTTTGATGCAGCCGCATTTTCAACTGCTTCAAGTATACGTGTAACCATCGATTCCTCAAGAAGCTTCTCGACTTTTATCTGGATAAGTCCTGATACATTGACGCATCCTGACATAACCTGACTGTCTACATCAACTGCCACAGGCACAGGTTCACCTGTTACTGCAGATGTATCGATACGGCTATCTCCCTTTACAACGGTACCATCAAGAGGGATTCTGTCACCCGGTCTTACCTCGATGATATCTCCTATCCGGACATCTTCGGGATCAACTTCTATAATTTCATTGCCTGATACAAGTCTTACTACTTCCGGTCTTAGATCAACTGCATCCATAATCTGTCTGCGGCTTCTGCCTACGGCGATATCTTCAAACAGTTCACCTATTCTATAGAAAAGCATTACTCCAACTGCTTCAGGATATTCACCAATCGCAAATGCACCAATTGTTGCAACACTCATAAGAAAGTTTTCGTCAAATAACTTTCCCCTGAAAAGATTCTTTACGGCTGTCATAAGAACCTCTCCGCCAAGTATGAGGTATGCTACGATAAATATCGCAAGTGTAACTATCAGCATCTCAAGACCAAATTTTTCAGTTGCAATGCCGGCACCAAACATTACTATACCAAGACCGATCTTGATAAGTTCTGATTTTACATCATCATCTTCTTCTATCTCATCATCTGCGTTATATTCTTCATCGTGATGATGTTCTTCGTGATCGTGGTGGTGATGTTCCTCATGGTCATGGTCTTCACAGCCGCATCCACAGTGATCGTGGTCATGGTCGTGATGATGATGTTCCTCATGGTCATGATCTTCACAACCGCATCCACAGTGATCGTGGTCATGGTCGTGGTGATGATGTTCCTCATGGTCATGATCTTCACAGCCGCATCCACAGTGGTCGTGGTCATGGTCGTGATGATGATGCTCTTCATGATTGTGAGCATGGCTATGTGCATGAGATTTCTTTCCTCTTTTTAAATCTCCTATAACAGTTCCCGGCTCCATCCTGTCAGCAAGTTCTCTGAGTTTCGGAAGAACTTCATCAGGATTTTCTGCTTCTACAAGGAGCTGGCTTGTAGCAAAAGTAAGTATTACATTATCTACCTCCGGAAGCTCATTCATTTTAGCCTCAAGTTTGGCTGCACAGTTCGCACAGTCAATGCCGCTTATCGAATATTTCTTCTTCATAAGGCAACCTCCATATCTGCAATTATATTATCAGGTATAATTTGAAAACATTTTTCAATTATGCTCATATGAACAATCATTCATATGTTCGAGTATAATATAACATCTTTGTAGATATATTGCAAGAGATTTTTATATTTTCTAGTAAAACTATTATCTCGGTCCCATGAATCTATCACCGTTCAAATGTATCATATGCTCTGGCATTTCTGCAATCCAGACCTCCGTTTCCCATGCAAGCTCTTCTGCAAATCTCTTATAAGTCTTGAAGTCCAAAAATGCTGTTACAAATATTTTTCCTGCCTCAACATTTTTCGTCATCTCTGTAATTTCCAATATACGTTTCGGATCCATCGGTCCTACAGATGTAACTGATTCAACAAAATAGAGCCAGTTTTTATCCTCACGATATAACACTACATCCGGAATTTTATCATGAAGCGTAATTTCAAATCCTAACTCTTTCAGTTTTCCAATATTCTTTACCAAATCTTTTTCTATTGTATCTCCAACATATAAACATTCAGAATTCGGTGCAAATCTTGGTGCAAATTCTTCAATAATAGCTTTCTGAAGTTCATTATGTTTACCAGCAGAAAACTTAAAATCATTGCCATTTATATTTACCGGCATCATTGTCATCTTCTTTTTTGAAGCATACATATCAATCAATTTCTCATGATAACAAAGAAACTTTTTTATAGATGCCTTCCATGCCGATGTTTGTAAGGTTTTCAGCACTTGTACTGTTTCCTTAGTCAATCGATAACGGTAATTTGGACTGTTGGTTGCTTTTCCATTGTCTTCTATCAAAGCAGCGGTACGAAATCTATGCAAAGCCTGTTTTCTAAATGTTTCTCTACTATTTTCCGCATAGCTCATACTATAAAATGTATTAACAAACTGAATAATGTCATGAATACGTATCCATTCATTGGTTGCCTCACTCCATGACATATCTGGTTTTATGCCTGCCATTGCCAAGATAACATAGCAGCATATATCTGCCTGCTGTGCCTTTGGCATACCTACAGTTTTTAAAAATTCTCTCGCTTCTTCTATCTTATCAGTCACAGATTCCCTCCAATATCAAATTGCAATTCGCTTCTGAATAATCTCTGCTCTTTATCAGCTTTCTTCCCATTTCCTGAATACATTCCAGATCCGGTACAGGCATTGCATTAATCTCTGTCGAATTAACCTGTGTAGAGCCATTTAAAATCCGATAATATTCATCGTACAATGTAGAATTAAACAACACATACAGTCCGTACACCAGACATTCCGACATCTCGGTCAGAACTCCCTCCACAAAATTAATCTTATTTTGAGTGCTTATCTTTTTATATTGTGGAAATTCTTTTGCAAGATACACCGCACATTGTAATCTCCTATGTTCTTCTTTTGCTGTAAAGCGTTTCACAAACAAATAATTTTTATTCTCCTGCACCAATCCACGTTGATTAGTCAACACATACTCATGTTCTTTCTGTATTGGAAATACTACTTTTCCTTGTTTTATATGCTGTGAATAAAATAGAGGTATTGCACCCTCTTCCGCTTCGTCCCTCAAAATCTCACGATTACGAAAATCCACAGTTAATCCTGTTTTCATTTTTACACCAATTGCCGGAAGTGTCTTATCAAATTTATGCAGTTTCTTTAATACCTTCACTTCATTTTCATCTGTTACAAGATAAACATAATAATCTGAACCTGCTACAACCAGATCATATGGAACTGTCAATGATGTCAATTCTTCAAAATCACTATTTGATTTCGATGATGTAATCGTAACAGTATCTGGCTTCTTATTTGTTTTTCTTACTTTAATAATAATCGTTTCCTGCAACACGCTTTCCTTGTCGAAAACCTTATTTCTACTGACAAAAAGATGAATATGTTCCAATTTTCCCCCTGTCAGAAAATATTCCCGAAAACGCTTAAAATACGCTCCCGATGTCCATGATCTTGGAATAATGTACACCATTTCTCCATTCTCACACAAATTAAATAATCCCATTGATGCAAAAATAAAATATAAATTCGGTGCACCATAACATACCTCTGGCATCGCTTTTGCTTCTGGCGCATCTTTCGGTATTTTCATATAAGGCGGATTTCCAATCACAAAATCATATTTCTTCGGCTCTGCACTCCCTCCCAACATATGATTAAAATCCAGATACTGACTTAGAATATAATTATCTTCAATAATATTAACCGTAAGTTTTTTCTTTGTTTCTTCTTTGCAATATTCCAAATTACGTTTTAACAATGGTAATACATTATCATCGTTTTCATAACAAGTAATTTCTACTTCCTGAATAGATTCTAATGTTTCCAATCGCTCAATAAAAGCACATGATAATATACCTGAACCTGCCCCAGCGTCAAGTACACTTACTTTGCCTATTTTCTCGTTTATATTATATAACCCTGCCATAAACCGGGCAGTTTCCATACTGGTAAAAAACTGTCCGTATTTTTTACGTTCTTTTTTCGGCATATTTTCTATATATTCGTTTGTAAGCTCTATAATTTTATCCAGCATATTTCACCTACCTACAAGCCTTCTATTTCCTACTGCTATAACTTACTGCCCTTTTGCATACATTCTATTCTACTGTAATCTAAACTATTTCTAAATTATTTAACAGCACTTTTTAACTGATTTCTTTATTCAACCTTATTCCTCTACATGCTCTATTCCCTGACTAAGTATAGTAAATACATGCTGGTCAGCAAGAGTATAAAGTACATTTTTTCCTTCTTTGCGGAATTTAACAAGTCTGTTCTGTTTAAGGATGCGAAGCTGATGAGATATTGCACTTTGTGTCATGTTAAGAATACTGGCTATATCATATACACACATTTCATTCTCATACAAAGCGTACAATATCTTTATTCTTGTAGAGTCTCCAAATACCTTAAACAAGTCTGCAAGATCATAAAGTTCACTTTCCGCAGGCATTTTATCAATTATTCCCTGTGCCACATTGTTGTCGATTGTCATATACTCATTTTTTTCTTCCATAATAATCCTCATTTCTGAAGCCTGTCGAGTCCTTCCTGAGGAATCTGGCTGCCACACCTTGCATCAAGTACACACTCTGTCTCAGTCAGGGCATTCTGATACCATAGCATAGCTTCTTTAATGTCATCTGTCTCTTCATAATACTTTCCAAGCTCACAACATACCTCTGCAGTTGGCACAGATACTGCATCCTTAAGGGCATATCCCAGAAATGCCGCTACATCTCCTTTGATATGATATGCTCTTGCAAGAACACATATCGCTTCTTTGACCTCGTCCATAGTTCTGCCATCCTGCTCCATTGTTGCCTGAAATGCCGGTATCGCACGTAAAAAATCATCATCTGAACCGGATTTATATAGTTCCATCGCATACATATGATGCAGCTTTTTCGACAATCTTTCCCTTTTGGCAATCTCCTCCAATGCAGCAATATCTCTGGAAGTATGTCTTGCCTGCGGTCTGTGCTGTATATGTATATCACTATCATATACAACCGGATCTGTACGCAGTGTTTCATGAATCGGATCAATCCATGTAAAGCTTCTCACTCTTTTATAAAGTTTGGGTCTGTATTCTTCTTCAAAATTGTATACTGTACTGAGTTCCGCCGGAGTACAGTATATCATCTGAACTATCTCTATCTCAGGCAAAAGCACCTTTTTTACATTGATAAGCTTTGCCTTGTCTTCTTCTTCCAGATACTCATCCGCATCTGCCGTATAAATGTAATCCATACAAGCCTTGGATGCAGCAAAGTTTCTTGCATCAGCAAAACTGCCTGTCCACTTAAAGTCATATACCCTGTCAGTATATTTCAATGCGATATTCTTTGTATCATCTGTAGAACCGGTGTCTACGATTATTATCTCATCCATCACATCAGCTATACTGTCAAGACACCTTGCAAGAACTTTTGCTTCATCTTTGACTATCATACATAAACTAAATGTAACCATAATCCCGTCTCTTATATTTCCTTATTCTGTATTGCCCGTATCATCACCTACATCATCCGGTACGTCATCGTCTCCTACATCCGGCTCCTGATCAGATGGGGTATCATTATTATCCGGTTCTACATCGTCCGGTGGCTCTGTCGGATCAGGTTCCACTGTTGGATCAGGCTCTACAGGCTCTGCTGTCTCATCAGGAACATCCGGATCTTTCGCATCAGGATCTATAGTTGCCTCCGGAGTTGGTGATACAACCGGTGCTTCTGTTGGATTTACCACTTCATCATCATACGGCTGGAAATCCTCGTATTCCAATCCTTCATGTATCTGAGTCATAAAGTCTTCCCATATTGACAAAGGATATGTGCTTCCATACAGGTCATACAATGTCTTAGGAGTATCATATCCAACCCATACTACTGTAGTAAAGTAAGGTGTATATCCACAGAACCAACCATCCTTCTGATCACTTGTTGTACCGGTCTTACCGGCACATGCCATGTCATTAAGTGCATGACCGGCTGCAGTACCATTGGTAAGTACACCTTCAAGAATGTTGGTCATAGTACGTGCTGCATTTTTCTTATAAACATGCTTTGACTTACGGCTCTTTTTGTTGTTCAATATAGTTTTTCCATCTGCATCTGTAATCTTTACAATACATGTAGGTTCTCTATAAACACCATCATTCTCTATAGCTGAATATGCAGATGCCATCTCAACAGTCGTAACACCATGTGTCAATCCACCAAGCGCAGCAGCCGGTACATAATCAGTATCAACTATCTGTGCAAAGTTCATATTAAGCACATATTTCAATCCAACCTGCGGTGTAAGTTCCTCAAACAGTTTCCATGCAACTACATTTTTAGAACGTTCAACTGCATTTCTAAGCGGAATCTTACCTGAGTATGTTCCACCTGAGTTCTTAGGGCCACCCTCAAAGTAGCTGTCATCAACTATTGTGTCAGGTGTATAACCACGCTCCAACTGAGGTGTATATACTACAAGCGGTTTAAAGCAGCTTCCCGGCTGACGGTAACTCTGGTATGCCCTGTTAAGGGTATATCCCGTAATAGACTTCTGCTTACGTCCACCAACTATTGCTACGACAAAACCAGTCTTATTGTCTATACATGTTGCTGCGCCCTGAAGCTTATACGTTTTATCTTTCTTATTCTTTTCCTTAAAGACTGACAGCTTATTGTTTATAGAGCTCTGTAAGAGTCTCTGCTTCTTTTTGTTAAGAGAGGTATAAATTCTATAACCACCTGTATAAAGCGAATTGTAACACTCATTGTATACAGTGTCATACTCCTTCTTATACTCCTCCTCTTCCTTGGAAGTGTCAAACTCGTACTTAAACTCAAATCCCTGTTTATGCATAAGAGCCTTTGTAGCACAGCTTATGGCATATGTTGTCATATAGTTCTGTGTCTTTATTGCCTCTGCCGGATCAAGAACAATTTCTTCATAATTGGCATCACTGTATTCTGCTGCAGTGATCATGCCCTCTTCAAGCATCTGCTTCAAAATACGTGTTTTTCTCTTCATTGTATTGTCAAAATGCTCAAGCGGATTGTAAAGATTTGGGTTGTTTGGTATAGCACACAAAAATGCTATCTCTGCAAGGCTTAATTCTGACGCAGATTTACTAAAATATCCACGACTTGCAGCCTCAATACCATAATATCCATTGTTGAAATAGATATTGTTGATATAAAACTCAAGTATCTGGTCTTTGGTATACCGTTTTTCCATCTCCAAAGCCATAAAAATCTCACGAACCTTACGCTCATACGACTGCTTATTGGTAAGAAATACATTCTTAACAAGCTGCTGCGTGATCGTACTTCCGCCTCGTGTTATATCTTCATGCTTCAATTTGCTTTTTACAAGAAGTACCGCAGCCTTCATTGTAGACATGAAATTTACACCTTCATGCTGATAAAATTCTCTATCTTCTGATGCCACCATCGCATCCTTTGCATACTGTGGTATCTTTTCAAAAGAAAGATAATACGAGTCTTTGTCGCCTTTAAGCTTAGCGAGCATGGACTTATTGGAAGCGTATATAATACTTGTCTCTGACGCCTTAAATGTATCTACTGTAGAAGAGTCAACGGTCGCCTTTCCTTCCTGCTGCCATCTGAGAAGTTCGTTGCCAAATTTCATATACAGAATAACGATTGCCGCCAGAATAGTCAAAAGCATGACTAATAAAGCAATTTTAACTCCAAACCAGAATTTTTTATGCCTTTTCTTTGGCTTTATCGGACCATTGATGTCATTTTGCATTTTCCTCTTTTTACTCATACAATCTCCTTTGTCCTTTCGTTTATATTTACTAAGCCGATTGCTTTTCAGTTTACAGTAATCACGCTTAATAATACCACATTTTCATATAAAATGCATCTTTTGCCATTTTATTAATAAAAAAGTAACTATTTATGATGTATGTGTATAAAACCCTCCTGACCGGAAAGACTTTGTATATCATCTTATAGAAAGGACATGATTGTTACAATGAAACAAAATAAACTACTACAGCCACGAACACTTTTTCTTATATTTATGTACTCCATGGCATTTTCACTACTCATCCTCGGTCTGAAGCTTTTTGACCTCGAAACAAGAGCAGCAAGACAGCATACTTCTACGCACAGCGTTACATCTGTATATGAATCTCCCGAAGAGATTCAGCAAAACATAGCCAAAAATATAATACGCCTTCACGTAATTGCCAACAGCAACAGCGACAATGACCAAAGCTTGAAATTAAAAGTACGTGATGGAATAATCGAAGATGTGAAAAGCTGTGTACATGACGCATCAAATGTGGATGAAGCAAGAAAGTCAATCTTATCCCACAAATCAGCTATTGAAGCTTCTGCAAGAAAGATAATCAGAAACAATGGTTACGACTATGATGTAAATGTATCACTTAAGGACCGGTATTTTCCTGTAAAATCATATGGTGATCTGATATTTCCTGCCGGTACATATGATGCACTCTGTGTCGAAATAGGCACATCATCTGGAAGAAACTGGTGGTGCGTATTGTTTCCAAATTTATGCCTTGTCGATGATACGAAGGCAGTTGTACCGGATGATTCCAAAGAGAAATTAAAAGAAACACTTACTGATACTGAATATTATTCTTTGGAAAATAAAGGCAATGAATATAAGACAGATACGAAGCCGGAAATCGAATGTCACTCTGCATTATATGATTGGCTGCATGGCAGGGAGTGATATCTGTACAATTGGCAAGTTGACACTTTTCTACAACATATGCAATAATCTTGATGTAATAAACTGAAACGAGGAATGACATATGAAAGATAAGGTACTTGTAACAATAAATGGGATTCAGCATGATATAGATAACAATGATGGGATCCGGACTATACAACCGGGAAAATACAAACTTGTATCCAATAAACATGTTGTAAAATATGATGAATATATAGAAGATAATGATAGCAATGCTCCTATAGCCATCACCAATTTTCTTAAAATTGATTCTTCATCTAATATGGTCACTCTCACCAAAAAGGGTGCCTCCTCTTCAAATATGGTATTTCAGGAAGGATACCACCATGATTCATTGTATCAGACACCTTTTGGTGCTATGCAGATGAGTCTTTATACAACAGGCCTGACTATTGAAGAGAATGACGAAAGTATAAATATTTCTATAAAATACAGTCTTGCAATGAACAAGAGTCATGTATCTGACTGCAGCATCACCATAAATATAGAATCAATTTAAAATTGTATATATATCCTAAAAAATAACGCTGTATATAGGGAAATATAAATTTCTCCATATACAGCGTTATTTTAACTTAATATTATTTCTCTTTGTTCAGTTTTGCCTTAATCTTTTCACTAAGCTTCATCTTCTTAGGCTTTGCTTCAAGATTAGTACGAAGTCCCTTTACGCTTGTAATATATATACCGCTTACAGAAGCACGAACTTCTTTCTTCACAGGAATAACTTCAAACACCTTCTCATCACATATAAGAGGCATGATCTTTGGTCCAATCTTTGCTTTTACAATAGGCACTTTCTGACCTCTCATGTACTTCGGTGTCTGATCCAATACTATCTGTGGCAGACCTGCTTCTTTTATCTTCATCCTCTTCTTGTCGATAACAAGCAACGATACGCTCTGTGCTGAATCGCGAATTTCTTTCTGTGCATTTTCTGACTTTGTCTGAAGCTTCTTTCCATAAATACCTAGTGCAATAAGACATCCTATAAGCACTACAACTACAATCAGCGTTACTATAGCCCATGTAGCAATACCCAAAACCGGCATAAGCATTATATTGTCCATAATCTCTTTCTCCATTCTGCGTACATACGTGTCCTTATATCACTGAACCCTCACGCGTATTTTTTTTAATAATATCACATTTTTTAACTTCTGCAAATAGCATCGTTTAAATCTATAGTTCTATAATTCCTTTTTATTCTCCTCGTATCTCTCACTTATTATGGCTCTGACATTTTCACCGATATGCTTTTTCTCAGCCCTTTCCATCTCGCTCATGTACAAAGGTTTACAATATTCAATTATAACATGTGTCTTATGAATCCATGGCATATGCTTCTCAAGAACATCATCCGTACAGTTTATGGCAACAGGTACAATAGGGCATTTTGATTTGTCTGCAAGTTTAAAACTAGCCTCATGAAATTCCTGAACTCCTTCGCCTTTATTTCTTGTACCTTCCGGTGCTATATAAATAGATGTACCGTTTTTTAATAATTCTATTCCCTCAAGTATTGTTTTCATTCCCTGTTTGATATCTTCTCTATTGAGGAACAGACAATTCATGCATTTCATCCACCATGATATCATAGGCACTTTTTCAAGCTCCTGCTTAGATACAAATGCAGTTCTCATCGGCGCAGTTGTATAACCTACCAGAATATCAAAAAAGCCTCTGTGGTTAAACGTATACAGTGCTGCCTGATCATTAAATACATTTTCTTTTCCCTTTACTGTCAGCTTAACACCTGATATAAACAATATCACCTTAAACGCCTTTACTACGCATACCTGCGCAATTACCGGACGTTTATCCGGTGATACTTTACCTGCTATCCATTCTACAAGTAACATTGGTATCGTAAAAATTGTATATAATATCAAAAATATACCGACCAATATAGTTCTCATCATTATCCTCCGTTTCTCTTTATATCTTCTAAAAGTCCATACGCATCAGATTTACAAAATGATTTTTAACTTACTTTTCATGCCTATGATATTCTTACCTACTCTTCTGATTCATCCTGATTTTCTTCCGGACTCTGGGTTTCCCTAGGTTCCTCTGTCTTTTCAGGTTTCACCGTCTCGACCGGCTTCTGTGTCACAACAGGTTTCTTCGTTGCCACAGGCTTTTTCGTTGCTACCGGTTTCTTGGTTACCTTCGGCTTCTTCGTTGCCTTTGGTTTCTTCGTTTTCTCCGGTTTAGGTCTCTTAGTTTCTTCAGGCTTTTTGGTATTATCCGACTCCGGTTCAGATGCAGGCTCTTCCTCCGGCTCCGCTGTAGGATATGCTGTAGTCTTTGGAGTTGGTGCCGCCGTCATCTGAGGCTCATCGGATGGTTCCGGATTTGAATCGGCATCAGATATCTGTTCATCCTGTGGTACTTTATTATCAACTGTTGTCGTCTGATAATATTCTTCAAGTGTAAGTTTATTGTCATAAAGATACTTTGCAAGATTTTTTCCTACATATCTTATATGCCATGGCTCATATGAATATCCCGTAATATCTGCTTTTCCCTTAGGATATCTTATAATAAAACCATACTTATAACAATTTTTCGCTACCCAGATTCCCTCTTTTGATGCACCAAATGACTCTTCTATTGTGCAGCCCACACTGTCACTTGATATATCAACACAAAGACCTGTCTGGTGCTCACTGCATCCCGGCTTTGCCGACACCTTATCTGTACTGCTTTCTCCTCTTGAACGCACATTGTTGTTATATATCGCCTCCTGACGCTCATACGAACGATAAGCAGATACTATTTTCAATGAATAATTATCATCCTGCGCCGCAGCAAACATGCTTTCCACTGCCTCTGCCGCCGCTTTTCTCATATAGCTTTTTTCATACGTTCCTGAAAAACTAAATTTTACGTCCGGCACTTCCAGATCAGGCGGTACATAGTCCGCCGGCATAGGATAATCCCTGTTTACAATCATGGTATAGCTGTTTGGATCAGTATCAACATCTATAAGCTTTCCGTTCTTATCCAAAACTTTACCTTCTTTACCATTGTTTCTATTATAATATTCACCCTGATCTCCGGATGTGTTATAATCTACGCCTTTTCCAAAATCCATGTACTGAAAGACCAGTATTGCTATAAATATAACAATCAAAGAACCCAGAGCAATCATAGCTTTTTTCATTGCTTATTTCCTCTTTTAATAAATGTATAATGCCGATAGTAATTATAACATATCTTCTTAAAAAATCCAGTACAGCGTTTCTTGAATAAATTTCGCTGTACGCTTTTTGATATGTAAGACGCATAAATGATATAAGATTTTTACTCAGGGACGGCTCTCGCCTCGAATGAATGTACGTAGCAGTGCATAAAAGGGCACACTACGCCCTTTAAGCACTGACGACATTCAACGCCCTTCGTAAATATTCTTATATCAATTTATGCTGTTAAACATCTATGCAAAATGCCTTGAAAA
>CAZFFA010000038.1:0-15379 GCA_964517955.1 uncultured Jutongia sp.
TTTTTCCAAGTATAATAGAAATCAAAGCCGCTACAACAATCAACATAATAAAAAATTTCATTGAAATTCCTAATTTTCTTGTTTTCATATGCCCTCACCTCCTGCTTTTTCATCCGTTCTCTTTCTCATTTTCATTACAAGCTCATATACTTCAGGTCTTCGCTCTTTTAAATGCTTATCAAGAACATGTCTACGTTCATTAAAGCGTTCTGCAAGCTCCGGATGTTCTTTTGCAATTCTCTCATGAACTTCTTTTCTGTGCTCCTCAAGACGTGCTGCAAGCGTCTTCTCATCCTTACCTGATATATTTACAATCTCTTTTAAATGTTCCTCCAGATGTTCTAACCATTCATCCTGATCGAGTTCCTCCATATGTGCCCAGCGTCCATGCAAAAGATCTTCAACATCGCCATTTTTCCTAAGCTGCTCTATCTGGCACTTTATCTGCCTTTCTATTTCTTCTTCCGCCCTTGAACCAAATGCCCATACAAATTCCTGTACACGATTATCTACTCTTTTTCTGGAATTACTGCGTTCTTCATTGTCTACGCCGCCTTCCAATGGATATGGCCGGTTTATGCCCATATCTTTAAGTGCAATATGTATCGTTCTCCTTGCACATCCCTTTTCTACCAGATATCCAAGGCCAAGCTTTCTCATCTGCTCATTAAGATCTGCAATATGCTCCGTTATATAAAATTTTATACCTTTTTCCTGCAATGACTTCTGCAGTATCGCGAGCCTGTCTGCCGCTGTTATATCTATGCTTCCAATACCACTTGCATCAATTATGACTGCTTTTGTATCATCCTTAATGCTTTCTTCAATATCCTTTTGAAGTATCTGTATGTTGGCAAAAAACAGAATGCTGCTGAATTTATATATAACAACACTCACTACGGCATGTATATGAACGCCCTCTTTCAGATTACGAAAATGTCTGTGTCCGGGCTGTATTCCAAGAAAACATCTGGCAGGCTTTGAAGTTCTTATTATCATATCTGTAAATGATAATATAATACCGATAAGTACACCGTTTATCGTACCAAGAAAAAGAACTCCCATAAATGCACCGATAAATATAAAACATTCTGTCCTGCTTACTTTCCAAAGACGTACAGCAAGTTCAAATTCTGTTGCTCCAATCAATGCAGATATAACAATAGCTGTCAATACCGGCACAGGCAAATATCCGATAAAGCCTGTTCCACACAAGAGAAGCACTATCATTGAAACTCCTGCTGTAATGCCCATAACCTGAGTTTTTCCCTGATACTGTTCTCCCATAGCTGTTCGTGACACTGACCCATTTATCGGACAGCATCCTGTAAATGATGCCACGAGATTTCCAAGTGAAAAAGCAAGAATTTCCTGATTGTCATCTATCTTGTATCCATTCTTCTGTGCAAAATTATTTTCTGCAAGAAGTGTTTCTGCCATGATAACTACCGCAACTGATAAACTGATCGAGACAATATTCTGAAGTGATACCATACCCAAATCCGGCAATGACCACTTCGGAAGTCCTGTACTTACTTTATCAAGCGTCTTTATTCCATACGATTCAATAGGCAGAAAATACGTCATAAGTGCACCAGCCGCCATAAGCACAACCGCCATCGGAAATTTAGGCACAAGTTTTTTAGATACGATAAGAATTATAAGTGACGCTGCTCCAAGTATGAGTGATGCATTATTGATATGCTGCATCGTTTTTATAATGTGTTCTGCAAGCTCGATAAATTCTCCTGTTCCCGAAGTTCCTCCAAGAATTTTAGGAAACTGCATAAGTATGATCGTAGTACAAATACCGGTTATAAAACCACCCATTACCGGTGCTGATATGTAATTTACAAGCTGCCCTGCTTTCATCATATAAAATGCAAAAAGCCATACCGCAACAAATAATGTAATAACAGGTACAACCATCATCGCTTCTTTTGAACCGCTCTCTATACCAAGACTTATAAGAACTGAGCCAACAAGTGCCGCCGGAGCTGCATCTACACCAAATACAAACTGTGGCGAAGTTGATAAAAGAGCAAATATAATTATGGGGAATACCGAGCCATATAATCCGAAAACTGCCGGAAGTCCTGCAATCTGCGCATATCCCATAGATATCGGAATAGACACTGCCATAATTATGATTCCTGCTATTATATCTTTGATAAGATTGCTTTTCTTATACCCCTTCATAGTTGGTGCAAGTGAAATTTTCATATAGTCATCTCGTTTCTTTATTTTTTGCATCATTTGATGATGCTAAATGCTTAATTATACACATGATTATACTTATTTAGATAATTTTTTCAACACTAATTAATTGAATCATTTTCGCTGTAGTAACATTTAGCCATTGATTTTTTACATTTATAAATCAGACACGATATTATTTTCTTCCCTTTAATCTTTCCATTATCTTATCGTAATTTTCTTTTCGATGCGGAAAACTGCAGTCGATACAGGATTTTATCTTCTTCCCGTTTTTGTCAATAAATTTGGGATTTCCCGGACATTTTTCAAGCGTGTAGAATGGGCAGTAGCAAAACATACAGTTAATATGTTCTATGCCTTTATGGCATGGATAATAGGCACATGCACGATTTTCAAAATAACGGCTGTCATTATCTATATGTGTACTGCCGGTCTTTACAATCACTATCGTAAGATAACCAAGCTCCGGTTTTATTGAATCGATACCCTTTCCGACCTCCTCTGATTCAAGTCCACAGTTTGATACGCAGTATATCTCTAAAGCTCTGACTTTCATTTCTCTTACAAGCATTTCTTTTAATTCTTCAAGCTTTTTTCCTGACTTCATATATATTCTTGTGCCATCGAGCTGTTTTGTTTCTTCGACACTATATGAGCCGGGGATTACATGTATCTGTTCTTCTCTTTCACCAAGAGGTATTCCAAGTCTTGCCGCAGCCGCACAAAATGAAGGCACTCCGCTTATTATCTCTGTATTTCCTCCGGCTTCTTTTACCTTTCTGTCAAGATACATATATGTAGAATAGATTCCCGGATCTCCAATTGTCAGAAATACTATATTTTTAGCATTTTCAAGGTAATGCTTAATTTTTTCGTACATTTCCCTATAAAACGCTTCAAGTTTATCCTCATCTTTCGTCATTGGAAATGGCATGGCAACCAGTTCTTTTTCTGCTATCTCCGGCAGGATTTCTGAAACTATCTTATATGCATAGCATTTATCTGCTGACTTTGCCGGGATAAGTACAATGTCACTTTCCTTTATTGCATTTAAAGCTTTTATTGTAATAAGTGATGGCTCTCCGGGACCTGTACCAACCCCATATAACTTTCCTTTTAATACTTTATTTATCATACAATTCCCCATTTCTAATAATGTTATTATTCACACTTTTCTTTCACTTTATATTCCAAAGCTTTTTTATAAAAATGCTCTACAAATGAAGGATTAGACGGATAGTAAAGATGAGGGAAGCCCCACCAGTGGTTGTCATCTTCCCATACACACTCCCAGCTTCTTTGTCCCACAGGCTTCTTTGCAATACATGAATTTCCATTGTCTGTACTGTCATAGTAATGAAATTCATGACCTTTTATATCCGTATTTTGGGACAGGAAGATACTTTTCTTTTCATTAAATGATGCATATCCAAAACGTACCAGCTTTCCCTGATATCTACATTCCTCATCTAATATTCCAACCATATCATAAGATTTATTCTCTTCATCTGTAAGCCTTTTATGAAGATACATAAAGCCTCCACATTCTGCCACTGACGGCATACCGGACTCAATAGCGGCTTTTATGCTTTTTTTCATCTCTTCATTGTCTGATAACTTTTTTGCAAATAGTTCAGGATAACCACCGCCAAGTAAAATTGCACTGCTGCCATCCGGAAGCTTCTTATCGTGAACCGGTGAAAACTCTTTGATACAAAAACCGGCTTTTTCAAGAAGCTTTATATTCTCCTGATAATAAAAGCAGAATGCTTCATCTCTTGCAACTGCAAGAACCGGCTTGTCTTCATATGCTTTTGTTACCTCAAAAGTTTCTTTACTGTCTTCTACTGTTTTGTCACTGTTTTTAACCGTTGTTTTTAAAATGTCTTTATCATGTATTGCATTTTCTTTGCTGCCTAAATTCCATTTTTCTGCTGCCTCGATTATTCTGTCTATGTCAACTGAGTTTTCAAGCTCCCCTGCCGCTTTTTGAATCTGTTTTCTCAAATCAGATATCTCATCCGGCATCTTAAGACCAAGATGACGGCTTTCAAGTTTTATATCATTCTGCTTTGGGAAATATCCCAGTACTTCTATATGCAATTCATCCCATATAAGCTTTGAAATAGTCGGAAAATAAGATTTACTTACACGATTTAGTATAACTCCGGCTATCTGATGACTTTTGTCATACGACATAAATCCGGCTATCAGTGGAATAATTGAACGCCCCATGCCATGAGCATCGATGATAAGAATTACCGGAAGCTTAAGAGTTTTTGCAAGATGATATGATGAACCCTCTTCATGTATTCCGCCCATTCCATCAAAAAGTCCCATAACACCCTCTACCACAGCAAATGAATCTATATCTGTACTGTCAAGGAATATTTCTTTTGTTTTTTCCTCTCCTGTGAAAAATGTATCAAGATTACCTCCGGGTATACCAAGCACTTTTCTGTGAAACATAGGATCTATATAATCGGGACCGCATTTATAAGAACATACCTTTAATCCTCTTTCTTTGAGAGCCTGTATAAGTGCACATGTTATAAGTGTCTTTCCGCTTCCACTTTTTACAGCACCTATAACTACACCGTTTCTTCTATCGTCCATTCTTTGCATCAATCCTCATTTCCTCCAAATTCAAACGAACAGATTACAACAGGATTTTCGGCTTTGGGCAGATGGTATGAACCAAGCTCCCTGTAACGGCTTGTCTGAACCTGTACTATCTCAAAATTCCTTACACTGAAATCTTCCGGTATCATCTGTAATTTTGCAAGAGTTTCTATACTTACTACATTTATAACAACTCTCATCTTGTCATTCTTTTTATATAGTACATCAAGAATTTCAAGAAGGTTACTTCCGCTTCCACCTATAAATGCATGTGTAGGAATTTCAAGTTCCGTCAATGCATCAGGTGCTTCACCTTCTACTATTTCTATGTTATTTAGTCCAAATTTCTCTCTATTCTGATATTCCAGTTCTATAGCCAGTATCTTTTTCTCTATAGCATAAACTTTAATATCACTGCTAAGTTCTGCTATTTCTATAGCTATAGAACCGGTACCGCTTCCGATATCATAAACTATGGAATTTTTACTTAAACCAAGCTTACATATACTTATCTCACGAATTTCCTCTTTTGTCATAGGAACTTTACCACGTATTAATTCATCATCACCTATGCCTGGTGTAATTATTTTATTCTCTATATATTTATTGACTACAATAACTGCATAAAGCCCCTTTTTTTCAATGCCGGTACATTCTAAAGGTGTAAGACATCTTATCTCCTCTTCAGGATATGATATCTGATATCCAACATATACAAGATATCTGTCATCTTTCCCCAGAAGCAGACTTCCTATAGTTCTTATATCCTCTGCACCGGCTACAAGTACAAATGTTTTCTCATTGTATCTTATTGTATCACGCAGTTCTTCCTTCCAATACTGACTTTCCTTACGGCCATGAATACTGTAAATCTTCATACTCTGCCAATTCATGCCACATGCTGATGCCATTGCCTGAAGAGAAGATATGCCCGGATATGTTCTGACTTCTCCACACAGTCTGCCAGCTTCCAATGCCTTTTTAATTCTCTTTCTTACATTACTACAGCCACTATAAAAACCACTATCCCCGGAAAAAAGGATCACAACATTAAGTTTTCCATACACTGAATATTGTCTGCTTTTTTCTATAAGCCATTCTGTTATCTCGTCCGGCATATATGCCGATTTTTTCTCAAGCTTTGCCTTATAAGGCTCTATCATACGTGAAGCTCCTATTATTATATCTGCATTTTTTACTGCTTCTAAAACCTCCACTGTCATTTTCTTCTGACTGCCCATTCCTGTTCCGGCAAGTATTATATTAAGATATGCACCATTGTCATTGTATAATTTTATAGTTGCCAGTTCTTCAAGCTTTTTACATATTCCGGCAAAATCATATATATCAATGTCATTCTCTTTGCATGATTTTTCTATACTACTATTTTCGTTTTTTATTTTTTCTCCATCCGTATCTTTTTTCTGCACCACATAAAGAGGTATGCCTGCTTTCTGACATGCCTCCTTTTTTTCTATAAATCCTCCTGCTCTTCCGCCTGCCTTACTGACCATGCAGGCAATATCGTACTGCCTTATAAAAGCAAGATTAAGCTCTGTTGAAAATGGTCCCTGAAGTGCAATTATCTGTTTGGGCAAAAGCCCCTGCTTTTTGCATATATCAAGACTTTCCATCCCCGGAAGAACTCTTACATAAAGTCTGTTTCTTAATTCTTCGCATTTACAATATACAGCAAGCTCTTTACTTCCAGTAGTCAGAAGTATATTGCCGGATATTTTTTTCAACGCATCTGCACATTCTTCATTGTCATCGAATGAAAGCGTTCCCTCTTCCTTATCAATATTTCGCTCCAGACGAAGATAAGCTATATCAACATTCTTCTTAACGAGTTCATCTACACACTCTCTTATAGTTTCCGTCACTTTTACCGCATAGGGATGTGTTGCATCTATGACTATCTGAATATTTCTTTCACACAATACGTCTGACATTTCATTTTTATTGAGCCGTCCCTGTAAAACTGTAACAAGTGAACTTTTTTTCATAACCATCTCACCATATTCTGTTGCAACCGATACAGTATGTGAAATCTTTTTTGATTCCAACATTTCAGAACACATTCTCCCCTCTGTTGTTCCCGAAAAAATAAGTATATTTTTCATGCGTAAGCTCCTTAAAATATTGCACTATACCTGATATCCTCTTGGTGTGACCAGTTTTCCATCAGCAATCGTTGTATTGGAATTACCTATAAATACTGTTGTAAACATTTTTACCTGTTGTTCCTTTAATTCTTTAAATGTACATGTTACGGCTTTACAGTCTTTCCTTCCAATATTTTCTACGTATCCACATGCCCTGTCTTCTTCTATATCATTTTCCATTATTTCACATGCTTTTTTTAGATAATCCGCTCTTTTATGGCTTGAAGGATTGTAAAGTACAATTACAAAGTCACCCTTAGCCGCCATAAGAAGTCGTTTACTTATAGTTTCCCAGGGTGTCATAAGATCACTAAGACTTATAACACAATAATCATGATTAAGAGGAGCACCAAGAACTGCTGCACCACTATTGGCTGCTGTAATTCCGGCTACCACCTCTAATTCTGTGTCAGGATATTCAGGCAGCATTTCATATAGCAGGGATGCCATTCCATATACTCCGGCATCACCGCTGCATATCATAGTAACCTTTTTCCCCTCCTCTGCCTTTTCAAAGCACATCCTGCATCTTTCTTTTTCCCTTCGCATAGGCGTAGAAAGCATTTCCTTACCTGAAAAACGTTCTCCAAGTAAATCAAGATATACGTTATATCCTATAATTACATCTGAATTTTCAAGTACGCTCAGTGCCTTCCCCGTCATCTGTGATTCTTCTCCCGGTCCCATCCATACAATCCATATCTTATTCTTCATATATTGTTAATCTCCATTCTTTTTTTGCAATTGCCATAGTCATTCCATTTAAAATAGATTTTTTTGATATTAACTTTCCACCAATCCCACAATATGCCAGAGCAGCTCTTTCACATACATTGTCCGTACCTGTCTTTTTCTTCACAAAATCAGATGAACTAAATTCACCTTTCACATTCATAAGTTCATCTGATGTATACGTGACAAAATCTGTATTATTCTTTCTGACAAGCTCCAATATGGCTTTCTCATCCTTTTTTATATCAATCGTTGCTATCGCTTTTATCTGATTCCATGAAATATTTTCTTCTCTTAATCTCTTATTGATAAACTCTTCTAACTCTGCACTTTCCTTTCCTTTTCTGCATCCAATCCCTATCACATATTCCTTAGGGATAAGTGTGAGTAACGATTCATTATGTTGATCTGTGGTGATACATACATCAACTTTTTCCTTATACTCATCTGCTATAGAAAATGTAAGCTTTTTATTCTTCAATACTTTTGACGATATCTTTGCAATTCCATCTCTGTTACTTATAGAAAGGTCATGATTTTTGGCAAACATATCTATCGCTAACTTTCTATTTACATCAGTCGCAGTAGTAATGACAGATATCGCTCCTATAGACTCTGATATACAATCTGCTACCTCATTGGCACCACCCATATGTCCTGACAAAACAGGTATTACAAACTTTCCTGCTTCATCTATCACAAGAACAGGACTGTCTGTAAGCTTATCCTTTACATATGGAGATATCATCCGGACAGCTATACCACATGCCCCTATGAATACAATAACATTTTTCTTTTCAAACTTTTCTTTTGTCCATGCTTTTGCATCATCAACATATATGGAGTCTGTGCACTCACTTTTAACCGAATAAGTTTTTGTATCACAATTTTTGTATTTTTCATCCAATATCTTCTTTATCTGCCGGCTGAGTATTTCTCCATTGATCGTGAAGCTTATTATACTAAGCTGATATTTAAACATATTTTTATCCATCTTATATTTCAGCTTTCTTTTTAATTCATAACTCTTTTATATCTGCATCATTTATTTTACTTTTGCTTTGCGAAACTCTGTTGAAAAATCCTCCGCATAAAGACGTGATTTGAGATATCCCGATTGCTTTAAAAAATCTCCTACAAGCACAAGTGCTGTTTTGGTTACATTGTTCTTCTTAGCTGTATCATGCAAAGTAGACACTGTACATGGATATATTGCTTCCTCAGGCCAAGTAACCTTATATGCAATAGCTGCCGGTGTGTCCGCTTCAAATCCACCTGCTATAAGACGTTTTTCCAGTTCCTCTAAAAGACCTGTACTAAGATATATTGCCATAGGGCATCTATGTGATGCAAAACTCTCTATTGATTCTTTTTCGGGAACTTTTGTCTTTCCTTCCATACGTGTAATTATAAGCGACTGCGATATTCCCGGAAGCGTATATTCAAGATTCATAGATGCCGCAGCACCAAAACATGCACTCACTCCGGGTGTGCTGTCATAGGATATATTGCTTTTGTCAAGCAAGTCCATCTGTTCCCTGACCGCACCGTATATACTCGGTTCCCCGGTGTGAAGCCTGACTATATCTTTTCCTTCTGATTCTGCCTTTTCCATTACCTCTAAAACTTCCTCAAGAGTCATCAATGCACTGTTATATATCTCACATTTATCATCTGCATAATTCAGAAGTTCTTTACTCACAAGTGAACCTGCATATATTATTACGTCTGCTTTTTCAAGAAGTTTCATTCCTCTGACCGTTATAAGGTCAGCCGCACCGCAGCCTGCTCCTACAAAATGAATCATATTTGTATATCCTTTCTATAAATATCTATAAAATTATCAACCATTTGTTGTCTGACTTTTAGATTGTGACAGCTCTCTAAGCATATCTTCTGCACCTTCTGTCCTGCCAAGAAGTCCGAAATCATTGCTGTATACCATACATTCTATCTTTAATCCATCCCCGGCTCTGTATGACATATACTCATATATTTTCTCTACAACATACTTCATTACATCCTCAAGAAAACCTCTTTCTTTAAGAATGTGACATGCATCTTCTGTACTTATGCAGTCAAGGATTTTTCTTACCGTTTCTAAATCTGTACCGGTTCTTACCGCTGCAGCCGCCAAAAGCTCCATTCGGCAGTCACCCTCATGAGAATGAGTATTCATGATTCCACCGGATACTTTTATTAACTTTCCTATATGACCTGTTATGATCATCTTTTTAAATCCAAGCTCTTTTACCATATCTATGGTAATACCTATAAAATTACTGCATTTTACACTTGTATTAAGATCATATCCGTATGTCCTCTTTAAAAAATCAAGTCCGTAGTTTCCCGGTGAAACTGCTGCTGTCTCTGCACCTTCTGCACGTTTCTGTCTAAGCTCCACACGAATTGTATCAATGATTGCCTGACTGCTCATAGGTTCTACTATACCTGTAGTTCCAAGAACAGATATTCCGCCTACAATCCCAAGACGTGGGTTAAAGGTTTTGGAAGCGATACGTTCTCCTTCAGGTATATATATTATTATGGAAAGTCCGCCATGATAATCAAACAGTTCACATACTTCTTTCACTTCTTTTTCTATCATACTGCGTGGTACGGAGTTAATGGCAGCATTTCCTACCGGCTGGTCAAGTCCCGGTCTTGTAACACGTCCTACACCTATACCACCATCAATAATGATCTCTGATATTTCTTTGTTGTATTCTACTCTGGCATATACCAGTGCTCCTGTCGTAACGTCAGGGTCATCTCCTCCATCCTTAAGTACGGCACAGGAAACGCCATTTTCTTCTATCTTAATATCTTCTATATCAGGATTATATAAAATTCCCTTTGGCGTCTGTATCGTAATACTATTCTTTTTTCTACCGCTAAGAAGCATATATGCTGCCGCTTTTGCTGCCGCTGCAGCACAGCTTCCTGTTGTAAAGCCATATCTCATAAACCCACCTGCTTTAAATCTGATAAAGTATCGCATTACATATGGCAGCAGCTACATTACTGCCACCCTTTCTGCCGCGATTTACTATATATGGAATATCTGTTTTAAGTATCAGCTCTTTTGCCTGAACTACATTTACAAAACCAACCGGCACACCTATTATAAATGCCGGTCTGAACATCTCCTCTTTGTACATCCTATATAATTCTATAAGTGCTGTCGGTGCATTTCCAACTGCAAACACGACAGGTTTATCCAGTTTTGCCGCCTTTTCCATACTGACAACAGCTCTTGTAACCTTTCGTTTTTTTGCAGTTTCGGCAACATCTTCGTCAGCCATAAAACAATGTGCTTTTCCTCCAAATGAAGCAAGAACTTTTTTATTGATCCCGGCAAGTGCCATATTGGTATCCGTCACAATGTCTGCACCGCCACGTATCAGTTCTTTTGCTTTTTCAACTGCATTTTCACTATAACACATTGTTTTTGCATATTCAAAATCAGCACTCGTATGTATGGCTCGCTTTGTCACCAGTTCCTGTTCTTTTGGAAGCACGATATTCATTTCTTCAAGCCCTTCTGATAATATCTCAAAGCTTCTTTTCTCTATCTCACCGGGAAGTACAAATTCTATATTTTCTTCATAATCTTTATAAATAGATGACATATTGATCCTCATTTCCTGACATTACATTTCACTTAACTTTCCCATAGTTTTGGCATATTCTTTAAGAATTTTATTCGCCTGATTGTACGGGCCAAATGATTTCAGCGTACATATACAGCTTTTGCAATGTCGTATCAATTCTTTTGCCTGTTCTATATGTTTATCTTCTATTGGATAAAAAGCTTCTGTGCATATCATTTTTGAACTTAACGCTCTCGCACCTGAATAGTCTATATCATTTTTTGATATTATTCCTGTTGCAAATGGTACCTTTTCTCTCCAGAGTCTCTGATATATCGGAATACCACTGCCTCCCCCTGCAATCACAAAACATTCAGGTTCATTATCATAACCCGGAAGGTTCATCGTTCCAAGTACAGGGTCAAACCCCTTCTCATCAATGCCATACAGCTTCTGTATATAATCCCCTCTAAATATCTCTTCCGAGCTTCCAAGCTTACCTATATGGTCACCTTCGACACAGGCTATATAATCAGATACCTTTTGTGCAAGATCAAGTTCATGGAGTGACATAACAACAGCCATCTTTTTTTCTACAGCAAGTTTTCGTATGTGATTAAGAATATCCAGTTTGTATCTCATATCAAGATATGAGGTAGGCTCGTCAAGTATCATGACCTTTGTGTCCTGACAAATTGCTCTGGCAAGCATAATTCTCTGCTTCTGTCCATCACTTATTTTTGTAAAGAGTTTGTCAGAAACTTCTTTGGCATCGACCATATCTATTGCCTCATCAACTTTTTTCCAGTCATCGCCTGAAAGGATTCCAAGTCTCCCTGTATATGGATAACGTCCTGTAGCCACAACATCACGGCATGTCATAAGCTCTGCACGTATTCTTTCGGTCATTACCATCGACAATTGTTTTGCCACCTGACCTTCAGTCATTCCATTCATGCCTTCCCCATCAAGATACACTGCACCGCCAAGAGTTTTTATCTGTCTTGTTATACTTTTTAATATAGTGGATTTTCCTGAACCGTTTGGTCCTATAAGAGTAAGTATCTTTCCATTTTGCAATGAAAATGAGATATCACCCACTACAATACGGTTTCCATATCCGACAGCAAGTTCTTCAGTTCTTATAAGTTCACCCATAGACAGCTCCTTTTTGTAACTATTATCATCTATAATTCAATCAATACGTTATATCTTATTTTTCTTTAACATCATAACAATGACAACAGGCACAAGAAATACCGCAGTTACTGAACTTATACTTACTTCCGTAGGAGCAAATACTGTTCTTGCAATCCCATCACAAAATAATGTAATGACAGCTCCTCCAAGAAAACAGCCCGGTATCAGAAGTATTGGTTTTGATGTTCCCGTGATCAACTTGATCAGATGCGGAACTGCAATTCCCACAAAGGAAATAGGCCCTGCAAATGCTGTTACTGCCGCTGACAATAGACTGGATAAAAGTATTATCATGACACGCAGTCTTTTTACATTTACACCCATATTGCGTGCATATGCCTCACCCATCTGATATGCACTTATAGGTTTTGAAAGCCAGAAGGTCATACATACACCGATCATAACCAATACAATTATCATAAAGACATTGCTCCAGCTCATACCTGAAAAACTTCCCTGTGACCAGTTATGAAGATTTACAATATTGGAATCATCTGCAAATGTTACACAAAAGTCGGTTATGGCAGAGCATATATATCCCACCATAATACCGCATACAACAAGCAGTGACATATTCTGTACACGCATTGATATGATAAGCACAAAGCCCATTGTGATCAAAGATCCTACAAATGCTGCCAAAACAATCGCTAAAGAACTTATAGTTATCCCCTGTCCAAGAAAAAATATCATTGTCAAAGCGACAAGCAGCTTTGCTCCTGATGATATTCCCAGTACATATGGTCCCGCTATCGGATTTCCAAAGAACGTCTGCAGCAAAAATCCTGACACAGACAAAGCTCCACCAAGAAAAATTGCCGCAAGAATCCTCGGAAAACGGATATCCCATATTATATGATACATTGCACTTTGTTCTTTTTGTCTGAATATAATACCAATCACTTCTGACAATGAGCTTTCCATGCTTCCTGAGCTTATACTCCATACAAACAACAGCAGTAAAACAGCTATGATTGATATAAATGAAATCACATATCTTTTCACTTTTACCTCAACTTCTTTATATAAGTATTTTCTTCTTCATTTTCTGACTTTAAAACATTGCCCATATCCACCATAAAGTCTCCGACACCTGTTGTTTTCTGAAAAAAGTCTCCGGAAGTACAATATACATTTTTATTTTTTACTGCCTTAAAATCAGAGAATAGATTATTTTTTCTGATCAGATCGTCTATAGAGTTTATCTGACCGTCAATGGTACTATTATATATCAATATATCGGCATCCCTTGTTGCAGCATAAAAGTCCTCCATCTGCATATTGAGTGTCGATAATGCATTCTTTTCTTCATCATCTATATTGGAAGGAACATATTTTCCCCCTGCAAGACCTATTGATTTAGCAATATAATCATTAGGTTTTCTTACACTTACTGCTCCATTTGTCATCACATAGAAAAATGCCACAGTTTTTGCATCACTGTTATTCTCCTGTTTCATAACAGGCTCTATCTTTTTCATCTCTTTTTCATAAAAATCATTGGCTTCCTTTTTCCTGTCAAAAAGGACTCCGTATAACTTAATCCATTCAAGCCTTCCAAGCGGATGCTTTTCATAACTTGATCTTTCCACAAGCACAGGAATTTCTAAGCTTTCAAGCTTTTCCTTTACCTCAGGATTGTGATAGATCATTGTACTTTCTATTGCCAGATTACAGCCTTCATTTAGAATAAGTTCATAATCCGGTGCACTGTATTTTCCTGCATATTTTATCTTTCCATCATTCATTGCCTTAGTAGCCTCTTCTATATACCAGCCGTCAGCCTTAGTACCTGACAGACGTATATTGTCCATTGCGCCCGATGACTGTATAAGATCCATAGCCGATGTTGCAACAAGATATGTTTTATTTAGCGGTCTTTTTAAAACTGTAACATCTTTTGGGAGGTTTTCCGGAACTTTTTCACCTTTTGGCACAATCAAAAAACGACCACTATCTGTAATTGTGATCATATCATATTTTCCATATTCCTCTATTGAAAACTGTGTTGCATACTTTAACTCTACTTTTTTGGTACATTTAAACTCAACTTTCTTTTCACTTTTTTTCCGGGAGGCACATCCTCCCAGAAGCAAAGTGCAAAAGAGAAGTAAAAAAACTATACTTACTCTGCTTTTCTTCATAATTTCCTCATTTTGCTTATCAGCATTAAGATGCCAAAAGCCCCTTTGGGGCTTAAGCACCGTAAACTTATTTAGTAATTTCAAATAACAATGTGTATTCTATCTCATGTGGCTTACTCATAGCTGTAGTATCTGCAACTACATCAAGCTTTTCATCAAGATCTGCCACCGGAATCTTAAATACGGAATTTTTCTTACCTTTATTAAGATACTTTTTGCCGTTAACGATCATATAATCGTAAAAGCTGCTGCTCCATTCTATTGTAGCATAAATCTTTCCATTTTTTACAGTGATTTCGGCAGGGGATTTTACTGATGCCCTGCCGGTACCACCTTCTAATGTTACATTTGCAAGACATCTGCCATCACTTATTTTTTTTTTGGATTTGAGATAGAAACCTTGTGGTCATACCACTTTCCTTTAGTTCCGATAAGGGCAAGGTCAAATTCCTTGTCAAGTGCTTCTACAGGAATATCAAAACCATTTACCTCTTCTACAGTTCCATCACTATATTTTACCTTATCAACTGTTGGCTGTAAAAGCTTATCCCCTACATTTTCGGCATCTGCTGCCTTTCCTACAAAGAGATTAACTATCTTTTTAGATGCAAGGCTTACATGAAATGTCATCTTGCCATCTTTAACTGTCAGCTCGCCTTTTCCATCACATGCTTCATTTGCATGGAACATGCTGCTGTCAGTATTA
>CAZFFA010000039.1:0-15233 GCA_964517955.1 uncultured Jutongia sp.
ATATTTGAGCTTGCTCATTATATTATTGGCTATTACTTTATGGCTGAACTGTTACCTTATAGCTTTATGGCTGAACTGTTACTATTTACAACTAAATAAATCATATGTTATACTTAAACTTAAATATAAATAAGAAGCTATTATTGCGCACAGTTTTTGCTTTTTTGCCATGTTATGCTCTGAACTGTTATCAAAATAGTAGCCCAAAATCAGTAAATGGAGGATGCACTTATGAAAAAAACGAAAAATTTATTGCCAAAAATATTAGCTGGTATTATAGCAGCATCTGCTATCACAGTTATAGCTGTCTCGTTTTTTCTTAAAGGGCACATATCACTATACAACGATGAAAGCACAACAGGCAACACAAGCTGTAATCTGTTAAATGGCGGACTTTTTTGTGAGTCTGAGGATAAAATATATTTTGCCAATCCTTATGACCAGAATAAGCTCTATAGCATGGATAATGATTTAACAAATGTTAAGCTGCTATATGACGACAGAGTAAGCTATCTTAATGCCACCGGAAAATATATATTTTATACACGACGCAATGACCAGTTAAAAAACGATGGTGATGCACTTCTTTCTCTTAGCACAACAGGACTTTTCAGATTGAACATAAAAAATAAAAATTCAGGTAAGCTTTATGATGATCCAACCCAGGTTGTCTGTCTGCATGGGAATTATGTTTATTATCAGCATTATGACCAGAAAAAGGGACTTGAATTATATTCAACAAAAATAGACGGTTCTGAAGAAAACAAACTTCTTAGTGAAGCTGCTGCCCCATATGCCATTACCAATGAAGATATTTACTACACCGGATTAAACAGTGACCATTATATACACTCACTGGATATAAAAGGCGGTTCAACAAAAACGATATATGACGGCAACTGCACCAGTCTTACAAAATACAATGACTATCTTTACTACATGGATATGGACAATGATTATGCACTTTGCCGTATCGGGCTTGATGGCGGTTCTCCTGAAACTCTCGTCAATGTAAGAATTGCTACCTACAATATCTCATCAGATGGTGAAACAATTTATTATCAGGTAGATGATACTAAACACAACGGTTTGTACAAACTTGATATTTCTTCCGGTAAATCCACTCTCATAACATCCGGCAATTACAATTATTTAACTCTTACAAGCAAATATCTTTTCTTTGAATCATTTGACGGAAGCACTGCATATGTATATGACTTAAGTACAGAAACTTTCGATGAATTTAATCCAAAGGTTGATAAATAAGAATATCGGGGTCAAAAAGTATTTTGACCCCGATATCCTTATTTTCAATATTTTTATTTCAATATCTTTATTCAATTTTTTATTCTAAAAATTTATTCCCAGTACCCTTTATTCATGGTAAATTTAAGAATCATTTTCTTTGATAATTTTTCATAATTAAGTCCAAACTTATATCCAAATAATTTAAAACCACACTGCATAGCAAAATAGAATGCCTTTATAAAATGACCTTTTTTTACAAGTGTGACTATCATCTTTTTGGCATATCCCGCTCCTTCTTTTTCAGAGGATATCCCCTCAAATATCTCCTTATACTGACGCTGTGATACACCAAGATCAAAATTTCGCACAAACTGCTGCCTGCATGTATATGAATGAGAATGAATAACCTGTGCATCAGCAGCATATGTCACCTTGTAACCAGCCTGTATAATCTTTGATGCCATTATCATATCCTCGTTGAATATAGTCTTTATCACAAATCCACCGAGTTTATCATATATGCTTTTTTTATACATTGCACATACATCCGAGCAGAAATATGTCTTAATTCCAAGCCGTTCAATATCCGCCTTTGTCTTAACGATGCTTTCAGCAGGATAATTATATTCTCTTGTCATCCTCTCTACTATGTCGGCACCCTCTCTTGCAAGCTGGCGTCCATATACTACACCTGTCTCACCATCAAAAGCTTTCAAAAGATTTTCTATAAGCTTATTGTCTGCCGGAACTGCATCCTGTGTCATAAGAAGAACATAATCCGCTTCAGACAGGCTTACACCCAGTTTTCTTGTTGCACCATGATCAAAATCTTTTTTTAGTACAGGATGAACTGTCACCCTGTCATCCTTAGTTCCAACCAGCTTATCTCCCTGATTTTCTATAGTCTGCATAAGATAGATGTGATTTGGTACTACCGTCTGATTCATAAGCTTTTTAATAACAGACTTAAAACTGTCATCCGGTTTGTAAACCGGTATTATAATGTCTACTTTATCGTTCATTTCCATATTTCAATTATTCACCTAAAAGCCTTTCAACTAAAGTAACTGCCTCCTGTGCATCCTTAGAATAACCGTCAGCACCTATTTCATCAGCAAAACCCTGTGTTATAACAGCTCCACCAATTATGACCTTTACATCAATATTTCTTTCTTTCACCATTCCAACAACCTTTTTCATCTCCATCATTGTTGTTGTCATAAGTGCAGAAAGACCTATTATATCTGCATCATTGTCGGCTGCGGTCTGTACAATCTTTTCAGCAGGCACATCCTTACCAAGGTCAATTACATTATAACCATAATTTTTAAGCATCAATACAACAAGATTTTTTCCTATATCATGAATATCATGCTCCACTGTTGCCATTACTATAGTTCCTTTTGGTTCGCCTGAACGTGATGCAGCAAGAATCGGTTCAAGCACAGCTATTCCCTTTTCCATAGTTTCCGCACTCGCAATAAGCTGTGGCAGATAATATATCTGCTTATCAAAAAGTACACCTACATGATTTATTGCTTTGATGAGACTTCCGTCAATTATGCTCTGTGCTTCTTTGCCGGATTCCAGTTCCTTATTTACAAGTTCTTCTATCTTTTGAAGCTTACCTTTCACAACTGCCGCAAAAAGCTCGTCGCCTGCAAATTCCTCCGGAATAACTCCAGTCTTTGATGATTGATTTGAACCGGATACCGTAAGAGTTTCTTTGTCAACCTCGCCTTCAATAACAGATATCTTGTGACCGGATACTCTTTCTATATATCTGTTGTCTGCATCCGGCTTATCCATAAGAAGATCTGCCGCGTATACAGAATGCATAAGAAGATCCTGTGACGGATTGGCTATAGCCATTGTAAGACCATGACTTATAGCGATTGCCATAAAACTGCTGTTAACAAACATTCTTTCCGGCAGACCAAATGATATATTGGACAGACCACATATCGTCGCAACGCCAAGTTCATTTTTACAGTATTCTATAGTTTCAATAGTCTCCTTCGCTGCCTTTTTGTTGGCTCCAATTGTTGCAACAAGTCCGTCAACAACTATATCCTCCCGAACAAGACCAACCTTAGATGCAGCATCCATTATCTTATGTATTATATCCTTTTTCTCATCTATATCCTTTGGAAGCCCCTTTGCAGACAATGGAAGAAGAATAAACATTGCACCGTATTTTTTAGCTATTGGTATAAGTTTTTCCATCTTTTCTTCTTCAAAGGATATGGAATTTATCAATGCTCGTCCTGGATATATTCTAAGCGCAGCTTCAACTACGGACACATGGCTTGAATCAATCGAAAGTGGCAGATTGCTTATCATTGTAAGTTCATTGACCGTCTTAAGCATCATCTCTTTTTCATCAATACCATTCATACCCATATTGACATCAAGAACTGCTGCTCCAAGCTCCTCCTGGGATTCTGCCATACTGCTTACCATATCAAGGCTTCCTTCCCTAAGTTCTGCCTGAAGTGCCTTTTTACCTGTAGGATTTATTCGTTCACCTACTATCATAAAATCACCATCAAGATCTATAGGTGTTATATTTCGTTCTGTAGAAATGGCTCTTCTTATAACCTTTCCTTTTCGCTCTGTATATGAAACACTATCCATAAGACCTTTACTTTCAAGCATTTCCGTAAGTCTCTTTATATGTTCAGGCGATGTACCACAACAGCCTCCAAGTACATCTGCTCCTGCTTCCACAAGCGGAACCATTTCTTCTGCGAATTCCTCAGGTCCCATATCATAAACTGTTTCTCCATCCTCAAGCATAGGAAGTCCTGCATTTGGTTTGGCTACAATAGGTATGTCCGCATATTTGGACATCTCCTTTACTATTTCGATCATCTTATCAGGACCTGTCGAACAGTTTACACCAACAGCATCAACTCCAAGAGTTGTAAGTACAAGAGCAGCCGTAGCAGGATCTGTACCATAAAGAGTTCTTCCATCTTCATTGAATGTAAGTGTTACCATGATTGGAAGATTACATACTTCCTTTGCTGCAATAACAGCACCTCTGCACTCCTGAAGACTCATCATAGTTTCAACTACAATGAAATCTACTCCTGCCTTGTCAAGATAGCTTATCTGTTCCTTATAAATATCTATAAGCTCTTCAAAAGGAAGTGAACCAACAGGATAAACCTGACGTCCCGTCATAGTAATATCACCGGCAATGTATATCTGTCTGTCAGAAGCTGCCTCTTTAACTGCCTGCTTTGATATAGCAACAAGTTTCTCATTTATTTCTTCTATTCTATCAGAAATTCCATACTCATCAAGTTTTATCCTATTGGCTGAAAATGTAGGAGCATAAACTACATCTGAACCAGCCTCTATATATTCTTTCTGTAATCCACGAAGAATCTCTTCATTTTCTATTATCCATTCTTCCGGGCATACCCCCACAGGCATACCTCTTTTCTGAAGTATAGAACCTGTCGCTCCATCAAGTATAAGCTTTCTTTTCTTCAGTCTCTCATGAAATTCCTGTTTGGTCATATTGTTCCTCCATAAGTAATATAAGTAATCAGCCGATAAGCTTTGAATTTTTGAAACATAGATACAAAGCTTTATAATTAACCAATTCTCTTTATCTTTATTTCAATTATGTTAATACAATTACACTTCGTTCTAGTATAACTAATATTTTAACATTTTACAAGACAGCTTATTTTATGCTATTATATATGCTATTATAAAGTGTTACTGTTCGCACATGCAGTGCGGCCGGCAACGATTTTGTGATTTTACGAATGGAGGATTTACAGATGATACTGCAATGCAGTCATATTAACAAAGAATTTATAACAGATGTCGTACTAAGCGACATTTCTTTTCATATAAATGACAATGAAAAAGCCGCTATAGTCGGAGTCAATGGTTCCGGCAAATCAACACTTCTTAAGATCATCATGGGCGAAATGCCTGCCGACAGCGGCGAAGTGATCATACGAAAGGATGCTTCTGTTGGATATCTTGCACAGAACCAGAACTTTGAATCAGGCAATACCATAATAGATGAAATGCGTACAGCAAAGCCTGAAATACTTGAACTTGAAAAGCGCATGAATACCCTTTCAGAACAAATGAACAATTCACAGGGAGATGCACTTGAAAACCTTATTAAACAATATGACAATGCAAGACACCGTTTTGAACAGTTAAATGGCTACGCATATGAAAGTGAAATTACAGGAATTATAAAAGGTCTTGGTTTTACAGAAGAAGATTTTTCAAAACCTGTCGCTTCTCTTTCGGGTGGTGAAAAGACCCGTGTTGCACTCGGAAAGATGCTTCTTCAGGCACCTGATATAATAATTCTTGATGAGCCTACTAACCATCTCGATCTCAATGCGATCCGCTGGCTTGAAGGTTATCTTTCTTCATACAAGGGAGCTGTTCTGATTGTTGCCCATGATCGTTATTTCCTTGATAAAATAGTTACTAAGGTTATAGAACTGCGTCAGACAAAATGTACTGTTTTTCAGGGAAATTATACACAGTATTCTGAAAAACGACAGGCACTTTTAGATTCTATGATGAAGCAGTATATGAATCAGCAGGCTGAGATCAAACATCAGGAAGAAGTAATCGCAAAGCTTCGTTCATTCAATAGGGAAAAATCCATAAAACGTGCTGAAAGTCGTGAAAAGATGCTTGATAAGATGGATATAATTGATAAACCAACAGAAGAAAATACACAGATGAATCTTCTTTTTACTCCGAGAATACAAAGTGGAAATGATGTACTTACAGTAAAAGGTCTTACAAAAGGATTTGATGGTGTTACATTGTTTGAAAACATTGATTTTGAGGTTAAGCGTGGTGAACGTGTCGCAATAATAGGTGATAACGGAACAGGAAAAACTACAATCCTTAAGATAATCAACAAACTTATAAATGCTGATGCCGGAAGCATCAAACTTGGAACCAATGTTGAAATCGGATACTATGATCAGGAGCATCAGGTCCTTCATATGGATAAAACACTTTTTGAAGAGATACAGGATACATATCCTGACATGAACAATACAGCAGTAAGAAACACTCTTGCAGCATTTCTCTTTACTGATGATAATGTATTTAAACAGATCAAAAATTTAAGTGGTGGTGAAAGAGGCAGAGTATCACTTGCAAAGCTTATGCTCTCTGATGCCAACCTTCTTATACTTGATGAGCCGACTAACCACCTTGATATTGATTCCAAGCAGATACTTGAAAATGCACTCAATCAGTTTGAAGGCACTGTAATATATGTATCTCATGATCGTTATTTTATAAATACAACTGCTACACGTATACTCGACCTTACAAAGAAACAGATAGTAAATTATGTCGGAAACTATGACTATTACCTTGAAAAGAAGGAAGATGCAGAATGTGCACAGCTTACAAGCTCTGCGGATGATAAACAGCCTGCATCATCCGGCAGCCCATCCGGTGCCGGTGATACAAAACTAAGCTGGCAGCAGCAGAAGGAAGAACAGGCACGTATCCGCAAGATAGAGAACGAATTAAAAAAAGTTGAAGCTGAAATAGAAAAACTTGAGGCACGAAATGAAGAACTTGATACTGAACTTGCCAATCCTGAAAATGCAACAAATGTTGCAAAGCTTCAGGAAATCTCCAAAGAAAAGACAGGCAATGATACAAGACTTGAAGAACTAATGGAGCAATGGGAAGATCTCTCGTCAAAATTGTAAGCACTAAAAATCTCTTATATGCTCATCTCCGTATATATCATCTTTGTTAAGCTGCGACATTATCGCAGCTTTTCTGCTACCAACCATAAGCTGTTCATTGTACTTAAGATATCTTTCACATGTATTTTCAGAAAGAAATGCGGCAGACTCACTATTCATAGTAAGCTCTGTTACAAATACTACCATTTCCTGACCATCATGGAATGCATTCTCCATAAAGTCAAATGCATGTTCAAGGCTGATATGCGTCTTTTCTTCTAATTCTTCAAGCTCATCACATACCTTATCAAATCCGGCTTTCGCTTCTTTAAAAGCCTCGTCAAAAATCTCTGATCTGATTTCTGTTCTTTGAACTGCATCAGCAAGCCATTCATACGCTTTTATCTCATCATCATTATAAAATCCGGCTTTTATCTCCGTCTTAATCTTTTTAGAAAAATCTTCTGCCATTTTATGATATGATCCTGCGTCATTATTTTCTTTATAATCTTTCAAAAATCCATACCACCTGTCTGCTATGATATGCTTCTTTCTGACATCGGCAAACATAACTCCTAGTCCACTAATCAAAAGATTGACAACGCTCAGTCTTTCATCAAATGATGCTTTAAACGCTCTTTCGTATGTTTCTGATGATACATCTCCATTTAAAATATCTGATATACCATAATCGTCCTGATACTTTTCATATAGATCCAAATATGCAGAAACATCCTTTGCTATGTCCCTGTGCTGCAAAAATTCATATATAATATCTTCATCAACAGGTATGTCCATTTTTTCGTACACCTTCATAAGACTGCTAAGATCTTCCCAGCCTCTGGCTGTCACAAATTCCATGCCGTCTACATCAGTCTCTACTCTGTAGAAATTCTGTGGCCGCAGTTCAAGATAACTTAAAAGAGCATTTGACACATGACTTGATCTCGCATACTCCTTCCATACATTATAATCAGCCTCAATATAAATATTTCTTACTCTGTCGAGCGTAACCATATCAAATTCCCTGACCGATTTATTATACTCCGGCGGATTACCGGCAGCTACAATAAGCCATCCCTCCGGTATCTTCTGGTTGCCAAATGTTTTGCACTGTAAAAACTGAAGCATTGTAGGTGCAAGAGTTTCTGACACACAGTTTATCTCATCGATAAAGAGTATACCCTCTTTAAGCCCAAGTTCTTCTATCTTCTGATATACACTTGCTATTATTTCACTCATTGTATATTCAGTTACAGAATATTTTCTTCCATCAAATTCCTTCTCCATAATCATTGGGAGCCCTACAGCGCTTGATCTTGTATGATGAGTTATATTGTATGATACAAGCCCTATCCTGCACTCTCTTGCAATCTGCTCCATGATCTGTGTTTTACCAATTCCCGGAGGGCCTATAAGGAGCATGGGTCTCTGTCTTATTGCAGGTATTACATATCTTCCATCTTCATCCTTCATAAGATATGCCCTGACTGTATTTTTTATTTCTTCTTTTGCTCTCTTTATATTCATCTGTTATTTCCCTTCTATCATAATTCTTCCTTTATATCCGCTGCTTTCGATATTTATATTATCTCTGTCAATCAACAAATTCCTCCTGTTCGAGTCTTAGTCTTATCGCCCATGGTGGAACCTGTTGTTCTTCGTAATCATTTATATATACAAATGCCGTTTTATACATAGGTCTTTTTTTAGGATATATGCCTTTTCCATCTGTAAAATAGATCATTCCCCGAAGATTCTTTAATTCTCCCCTTTCGATAAGCCTGTTAACATATCTGAACGCCGGTCTGAAGTCAGTATTGCCTCCACCTGCAAGCTCAAATGAGCCTATCATCTTATTTAATTCCTCCATACATGATATCACAATATCACTTCGTACATCATCATCACATTGAATTACATGAAGACTACATTTTCTAAAAAAGCTTTCTGACTCTGATAGTATCGTATAAGTCTCTTTAAGAAAATTTTTTACAAGTTCACCACTTGTAGAATAGCTTGTATCTATAACTACAACAAACTCCTGCACCTTCATAACTTCTCTTGTTTCTACAGGCTCTATGATCGGCATATTTCCATATACCCCCAATCCAAATGTATAAAGATTTCTATCATATTCATCAGGATCACAATGCATTTCTTCTTTGAGAACAGCAAATTTACGCAGAAAATCCTTATAACTTCTTCTGCTCTTCTCCATTTTTATCTGCTTTCTCATAATATTACTGCCGCTGCCTTCATCATCACCATGGCTTTCAAGTTCCATATCAGACTGTCTTGAAATCTTATCCCAGTTATTTTGAACCTGCTGCTGTGCGGCATTCATCTTTTCCTCTTTTGGCCAGTATTTATGACTGTCACAGTAAAATTCACGCTTAAGTTCTGCAAGTTTATCACCATCTACTGTACCTAGATAATTGTAAACAACTGCTGCTGATACAACACCCTCATAAGCATCTATCTTTTTGTATACATTTTGTCTAAGCCAGCTTAATGGTCTTTTTACACATGTTTTATCAAGATTATCTATAGTGTATTCTACCATTATATCGCAGGCTATATCCCATAGAAACCTGTCTCTGCCGCCATGTGTCCATAAATGTGAATATATACAGTGAAGTACTGTATGAAGATATAATCTGTTAAGATATCTTGAATTATTTTTGAATGTTCTGATAAGCTGTGCACAAGAGTAAAAAAGATTTTGTCCATCCGTTGCCATAGTATCAATAGATGTATCTCCTGTCCATATAAGTTCAGACAATGCCACATCCATAAATCTTAAATCAAGATACAATTCATTTCTTACATATCCAAGTATCTTCCCTGACATTTCATCTTCCCATTCATACTGTTTTATTGCTTTCTTCATATACGTCCTCTTTTTCAAAATGCATATCTTTTTTTCTTAATACTGCCACAAAATTCATGTTTCCACTTGAGAATACTGGCTGCACCTTCGCCCCATTCATTTTCTGATGCAATAGCTATTCCAGTATCATACGCTACGGCTGTTATAAATTTATTGCTGCATACAAAATATATCAGTTCTAATTTTTCAGATAAAACAAGATTTCTAATTATATCTTTTTCATGATCTTTTATATACATAATATACTGATTTTTTGCGCTGTCTGATAAATCTACCGGATAATACAGCCTGTCAATTGCCATTCTTGAAGCTGTTTTTACACTTTCTTCAGCAGATGCTTTTTCAAATATTTTATCATACTGTACCATATCCGGGACACCATCTGCAAAACATTCTCTTGCCCGGAATCCCTCTCCGGTAATATTACGTCCAAAAATATGTGCCGGTGCTATCTCATCATATGATTCTGTATATTCAGGATAAAATATCTTAGCTGACACTACACCATCATTCTCATATATAACTTCTATATCCGACGAATATCTGCTAAGGATCTGCTTCACACCACTTTTTTTCTTTACTTCTCCATGTATCTTTAATGTATCAAGTGATCTGCAGTTCATGAATATATCTCCACCAATTTCTTCACAGTTTTTTCCTACTGCGATACTTTTAAGCTTGCGGCAGTTATAAAAAGTATTTCTTCCTATACATTCTACTGTATATGGCAGTTCTATCTGTTCAACAAAATTTCCTGCTGCCTCATGATATACAAGCTTCTGCACATCTGAAATTTCTACTTTATAGCCGGATGATATATGTGGAATTTCAGAGAAGCAGTAATCACCTATTTTATAAACCAGACAACCCTCTATTAACTCAGGAATAAGTACATAGGGACTTCTGCTGTAAACTCTTAATATCTCAATACCATTATTATCTTTTTTATATAAAACAATTAAATCATCTGATTCATAAACCATACATTTAACATTCCATTTCTATTTTATGATGTTGGGGCAAAAGGAATTGACCCTTGCATCATTTTATTTATATATGATAATTAGAGGAATTTCAAAAATTATCAATATTTTTGACAACATAAATTTACCCTCTATAGTTATTGTGATATTAACACATTTAACACCACAACAACTGTAAGAGGGTTTATAATCATATACTCAATAACTAGCAAAGTTCTTTTACGAGCTCATTCATTGTTTCAAGATTTTCACTATTCATAACAGATTTGATTGATACAACATTATCACATATTGTAATATCCTTCATCGTATCAAGGCACTCTCTCATCTTCTTAGCAGCTAGAGGAGCCCATGAACCATTTTCTATAAGAGCAACTTTTCTCTTCTGATAATTCTTTGACTTTAAATGATTCAGGAAGTCTTCCATAGGAAGGAACAGACCGCCATCATATGTTGCACATGCAAGCACCATTTTGTCGTACTTGAAAGCGAGTTCTACGGCTTCTGCCATATCATCTCTTGATAAGTCAAGTGCCATTACATTGCTTATACCATGATTGCGTAACATCTCTGCACATCTTACCGCTGCCTTTGCTGTATTACCATGAATAGATGCGTATGCAACAAGAACACCATCTTCTTCCGGTTCATACTTACTCCATGTATCATATTTATCAATATAATATCCAAGATTTTCTTTAAGAACAGGTCCATGAAGAGGACAAATCATTGAAATATCAAGTGTTGCAGCCTTCTTTAAAAGATTCTGAACCTGTGCACCATATTTTCCAACGATATTTATATAATATCTTCTTGCCTCTGTTATCCAATCTTCATCTGTATCAAGTGTTCCAAACTTACCAAATCCATCTGCTGAGAAAAGGATTTTTTCGCTCTTTTCATAAGTCACCATAACTTCAGGCCAATGAACCATAGGTGCCATGAAAAACTGTAATGTATGTTTTCCAATAGATACTTCATCGCCTTCCTTCACTACAATACTTCTCTTTGACGTATCCATAGTAAAAAACTGTCCCATTATCTGAAATGTTTTGGCATTGCCTATAAGCTTCATATCCGGATAAATGTTGGCAAGCAACTGTATATTGGCTGCATGATCCGGTTCCATATGGGATACAACAAGATACTCCGGCTTATTTTCCCCAAGAACCTCCTTAAGATTGTCAAGCCACTGATTTGTTGCTCTTGAATCAACTGTATCCATAATTGTTATCTTATCGTCCATTATTACATAGGAATTGTAGGACACGCCATTCTTTACCTTGTACTGGCTTTCAAAAAGATCAATATTTTTATCATCAACACCTATATACTTTACACTATCTGAAATATACATGATTACCTCCATATATTCTTTAACTGAATAAATTGTACATCTTTTCAAGTAAGTCAACTGTTCCTTCTATACCATAGCAGGCTGTATTGATACAAAGGTCATAATTTTCTGAATGACCCCAATGACGTCCTGTATAATAATTATAGTATGACTTTCTAACCTTATCCATATGACGAACAAGATCCATAGCATCATCCATTCCAAGATTGCTGCACTGCATCTCATGCTTAACACGATCTTCAAAAGGAGCTCTGATAAATACGGATACTCTTGGAATACCGGCATGTTCAAGCACTGTATCGGCACAACGTCCCATAAAGATACAATCTTCCTGACGTGCCATCTTCTCTATCATATCACTCTGTGCAAAGAATAATTCATCATTTCCCGGGAACTTGTGGAATCTGAATTTATTTTTCTCAAATACTGTTTCTCTTCTATTTCCAAAAGAATTGTCATCAAATTCCTTACCCAGATGTTCACATGCCATACGGATAATCTCATTGTCAAAATATGACAATCCAAGTCTTTGTGATAACTGATATCCTATCTCATGACCACCGCTGCCATATTCTCGTCCTATACAAATAATCCTATGCTCACCATTGGCAAAAAGATTTTTCATATTGGCAATATTTCCCATAAAACTGTCAGGCAATACTTTAGGAGGATTAAATTCTTCAAGCAGTTTACACAATACATTAAGTTCTTCTCTGCATTCTTCCTCCACATTTGAATCCTTGATCGTCTTAATCATGTTGGATATCAAAGTAGTCTCCTGCTTGATAAAGTGTCTCTTATCACTGTTCAGAAGCTTGCCCATCTTCTTTACAGTTAGCTCTTTGCCTGCTGGAAAAACTTTACCCATTTTACTTCCGGTTGCGTTATATACCTTGACATCGAGTTCATACAATTTTGAAGCAATTTCTTCTACGCTAATTTCATTCTGCATATCTAACACCTCCGTCATGTTTTTATTAAATGTAACTATTAAGTATCTTCATAATCACATTAAATATCATATCTAATTTTAACATATGCATCAAAAAAAATAAAGGGTACTGCACAAATTCGTGCAGTACCCACAGTAATTTTCCAAATAATTAATAACCTACTTTTTTGCCGCTCTTAGTCATATAACCACTGATTCTTCCAGCCTTGTAATCTCTCTTCTTTGTTGCCAAAGGGACTGCCGGATCAGTTGGATCATAATGTATAGATGATGATACCTTTATTGTTCTGCTCTTTCCAAAAGGACCTGGTTTAGATGCGTTTCCAACTACGATCTTAACCGTTGTTCCAACAGCGGCATAATCATATAACCATTTAGCATCTGCCACTGCCATTCTTATGCAGCCTGCAGAAGCCGGACTTCCAAGTCTGTTATATGTATATGGATTAAGAGCATAATGTGAATCTGAACCTACTGCTATTGAGTGGAAGTAAACATTTCCAACTACATGTGATGCCCATCTTGCATATACTGTACTTCCATCCGGTTCATGCATAGGTTTCACTGTATATTTTGAAGCTGTGCCATTGGAACAGATTGAATATGTTCCTATAGGTGTATTGGAGCTGCTTAGGCTTAGTGATGATGCTGAACCTGTTGAGCTTACATCTCTTCCTACTGAAACTGTAAATGTCTTTACAGGAATGATATATTTCTTTGTATCAGGATCATATGCATATACATTTACAACACATGCAGCTCTGTTTAATTCAATATAAAGATTTGTTGCATTTTTCTTAATACCAAGAATCTTTGTAAGATCCTTTACAAGTACATTATTTTTATAATACATCTTGTATTTTTTGCCTGCATATTTTTCATAATACCAGCCGTTCTTACCAATATCAGATTTAACAAGCTTAAAGTTTTTACTGCTAAGAAGCACCTTTTTGCCCCACTGGGTTACGCCATATGAATATACAACATATTTTCCCTTCTGTGTGCATGGCATAGTTGCATAGAATGTACTCTTTCCTTTTACGGCATAATATTTCTTAACATACTGCTGCTTTCCATTCTTAATAATATACACATTGAATCTTACTTCTTTGATTCCGCCGGGTATATATGCATTCTTCAATATAAATTTACAATTAAAGGCCTTCTTATTCTTTTTGACTGTAGTAGAACCACCTTTTGCTCTTTCATCTGCAACAGCCTTACCTGAAATACTTTTTGTATTGCCAAGATTATCCTTGATATGTACCTTAACCGTATATTTATCAAGTTTATAGTTAAGAGACTTAAGATTTATCTCTGTCTGATAAAATGTACTTCCCGACTTATGTGAGCCTTTTTTTGAAAATACTCTTTTTCCGGCACTATTATATATATCAAAATATACATTCTGCACTCCGAGTGCACTTTTTACTGTTGAAGCTGTTACTTTAAAGCTGTTCTTCTTTTCAAGACTACTAGTCTTAACTGCTGCCACCTTTGAGCATGTTGCATCTACATCGAAAGAGGTTTTTCCCATATCATATCCGTTATTTTCAAGATTTGAATTTACAAGAATAACCTTTGCATAGTATTTACCATATGATCTTACTATGTTATTTATTGCAAGATCCCATGTTACACTTTTGTTGCTGATAGTTCTCTGAATACCACACGCTGTAGATGATGATTCGTCTGAACCTTTCTTCCAGATTACAAGCTTAACTTCATTGCCCTTTCCCGGTACAATAACATCAGATGAACTTTCTTTTGAAATAATCCCTATATTTCTGTTGGCATTATTGGCTCCACCCTTTGCAACTATAGAATATTTTTTGGTATGTACTGAAAAATCACATGTACTTCCTACCTTAACTTCTGTTCCATCACTCATTGTAAATGAAAGTTTATAGTTGGCATAAACATAGCTTTCCATATCAGTCATCGCAAATGAACCCTTGTATTCACCATCTGCACAGTTTGATGAATCAAATGTTATTTCTTTGGTATAATTTACCACAGACTGGCCATCTTTGCCTGTATATGAAACATTCAGTGTCATAGATGGTGTTGCTTCCATATCAATACC
>CAZFFA010000040.1:0-15170 GCA_964517955.1 uncultured Jutongia sp.
AACTATATTTTTAGTTGCTGTTATGGGGGTTTTCTGGGGTTTTTTTCAGGGACACAATACGATGCTTCCAACGGCAGTATCACAGATATTTGAACAGATTGTCAATGCATTTGTAAGTGTTGGTGCGGCATATTTTCTTATGCGTGCTCATAGTGCTTCCAATAAGCTGTCGGCGTGGGGAGCGGCAGGTGGAACACTCGGTACATGTCTTGGTGCACTTACGGCATTTATTATCCTCGCATTTATATATGTACTTTATAAGCCTACGATAAAGAAACAGCTGCGAAGGGATAAAGTGACTACGACAGAGTCAATCGGTCAGACATATAAGATTATATTGTGGACAGTTATACCGATAATACTCAGTCAGACTGTGTATCAGTTAAGTGGTATAGTTGATGTAACAGTATTTAACAATGTTATGGGCAGCAGAGGATTTTCCGATAAGGTGGTCAGTACACTTCAGGGAATCTACAGTACGAATTATAAACTTCTTGTCAGTGTTCCGATTGCAGTTTCGACAGCTATAGCATCATCTATGATACCAAGCCTTGTAACTTCATTTGCGGCAGCGGATATGGCAAGTGTACGGGCTAAGTCAAGTATGGCAGTTAAATTCAATATGATCATAGCTTTTCCTTCTGCCATGGGACTTGCAGTATTGGCACAGCCGATTATACGTCTTTTATATCCGTCATCTGATTATGTGACGGGAGGAATTATGCTTATAACAGGTTCTATATGTATAGTATTCTATGCACTTTCAACGGTTACAAGCGGAGTTTTACAGAGTATAGACCAGATGAATCTTCCTGTTATACATTCATTTGTATCGCTTGTTATACATGTAGTCCTTCTTTTTGGACTTCTCAAATGGACAAATCTTGGTGTATATGCACTTGTTGCAGGTAATGTTACATATCCTATGGTGGTATGTATTTTAAATGGCCGTTCAGTTCGTAAATATATGGACTATGAACAGGAGATTACAAGAACATTTTGCGTACCGCTTATTGCATCATTTTTCATGGGAATTGTAACTTTTGCTATATACGAAGGCTTTTTTATTATCACACATAAAATATACATTGCAATAATTCCTGCTATTCTGGCAGCAGTATTTACCTATTTTGTACTTGTACTTAAGTTACAAGGATTAAGTCGTCAGGAATTATATGAATTTCCTATGGGCAGAAGGATGTCCATAGTAGCAGATAAACTTCATCTTTTGAAAAATTAGTCAGTAGTCTGTGTTGGTGTACAACCAGAGAAAGGCACGTGATAGAATGCAGAAAATAACTAGAGAGGCAATAAAACAGCTTGCATCCTCTGATACCGTTTACTACAGGGGAATGCGTTATTATGCTGCGCATGCTGTATCCAATGTCACATGGAATGAAAGCAGTAAACAATACCGTGGCATAGTAAAGGGCAGTAATCAATACGTAGTTACAGTAAGTACTGAAGAAGAGGGAGATATAAGATATACATGTAATTGTCCTGCGTATGTGAAATATGCAGGAGCGTGTAAACATGTTGTTGCGGCAATGCTGTTTATATCAGACTATCAGCAGAGGGAGATAGTTAAAGAAACATTCAACGAAGAAGATAAAACTGCTTATCATATTGTTGAATACTTTAGAAAGCGTGAATATTGTCATCTTACGCCGGAGCTTTATCATCTTGAGCTTCAGATAGTTATACCTGAATTTTTAAGAAACCGTAAGTCTAAAGCTTTTGTAAGCCTTTTGGCGGGAACAACAAGAATGTATAAGATTGCCAATACAAAAAAATTTATAGGTGATTATTACGAAGGCAGGTCAATAGAGTTAGGCAAAGAATTTAATTATATACCGGATGAATGTGCATTCGACGATATGTCAAAAGCTGTACTCGATTATCTTACAGAGATATACGAAATTCAGGAGACACTTGGTAAAACCTATTATTCTAATCTGTTCAACAGACAGGAACTTATCCTGTCTAAAAAGATGCTTAGCAAGATACTTGGACTTGCAGTAGGAATGAAATGCAGATTGAATCTATATGGTAAGAGTTTTGAAAATGTTGAGGTTATAAGGGATAATCCGGAAATATCCATTGAGCTGTCTATCAATGATGATATTCTCAATGTAAAGAATAACAATGAACATAGGATTATGTCACTTTGTGAGGATGGTTCTATATTATTTTATGACAATAAAATTTATCTGCCGGAAAGAGAATTTGTAAGCAGTCTTCTGCCATTTTATTCATCTATGTTTGCCGGTGAAGAGAGAGCTATAGATTTCCGTGGGGAGAATAAAAATAACTTTATAGAGAAAGTATTGCCTGTAATAAAAAAATCAATGAATGTATCTGTTCCAAAAAAACTTGAGGACAGCTATATAGTTGAAGTGATAAAGCCGCAGCTTTTCCTCGATATAAATCATAATACGAAAAAATATTCAGTTAATGCCGTAATTAAATTCATGTATGGCAATTATGAGATAAATCCACTTGCAGAGGAAACTACAGGCAAATATATAGTGGTAAGGGACAGAGAGGAAGAAGAGAGGCTTATCAAGGTTTTATATGAACTCAATTTCAAAGTATGTGATGATTCATTTGTGCTTAGAAATGAAGAGGACATATTTGAAATGATGACAGATAAAAGCAATCTTCTTACGGACAATTTTGAAGTATTTTATTCCAAAGATTATAAAAATATGTCTGTTCACAAAATGGGACAGATGTCAGCAAGTGTGAGAATGGATACAGATATAAATCTTCTTGAGATGGATCTGAGTTATTCGCAGATTCCAAAGGAAGAGCTTGAGGATTTCTTCAGGGCAATACATTTAAAGAAAAAATATTATCGACTTAAAAGCGGAGCGTTTATTGATCTTGAATCTGATGATAAACAGATGAATTCTCTTAGATGGTTTATCGAAAATGGTAATCAGGAAGAGGGTAAGATTAAATTCTCAGGAACAGCCGCCGTTATACTTGACGAAATGCTCCCCGGTGGAAACAGGATAAAAAAAGATGAAAGTTATAAAAAACTTCTGGCAGATATAAAACATCCCGACAAAGCAGCATGGCCTGTTCCAAAAGATGTAAATGCAGAACTTAGAACATATCAGGTCGTCGGATATCAGTGGCTTAAGACGCTGGCTCATTATGGAATGGGCGGTATACTCGCTGATGATATGGGTCTTGGAAAGACATTGCAGACAATAGTCTATATTGCATCTTTAAAGGGAGATAAGTCGCTTATAGTATGTCCTACATCATTGTCGTATAACTGGCAGGAGGAGTTTGAAAAGTTTGCACCTCATATAAGGACATGCATTATATCAGGTACTCCGGAGGAGAGACAGGATCTTCTCTGTAATCATACAGATGAATACGATGTATGGATAACGACGTATCCTATCATAAGGAAGGACACAGAGGCATACAAAAACATCAAATATGACAATATGTTTATTGATGAAGCGCAATTTATAAAAAATCCTGCATCGCTTGGGGCAAAGGCAGTAAAAATGGTACGTGCAAAACATAGATTTGTTCTTACGGGAACTCCTATAGAAAATGCTTTGTCAGAGCTTTGGTCAATATTTGACTTTATCATGCCGGGCTTTTTTCCAAGGTACTCTAAATTTTCTGATTTATATGAGAAACCTATTCTTAAGGAAAAAAATGAGGAAAAGGTACATGAGCTTAAACAGCGGATACAGCCGTTTATCCTTCGCCGTATGAAAAAGGATGTGCTTAAAGATCTGCCGGATAAAATTGAAACGAAACGAATGGCAGAGATGACAGGCAAACAGAAAAAGATATATCTTTCATATCTTTCAAGAATCCAGACAGAGATCAAAGAAAATAACAGTCTTGAAAATGGCAAAGGCAGGATACAGGTGCTTGCAGCACTTACAAGGCTTAGGCAGATATGCTGTCATCCTGCAACATTTGTTGATAATTATCATGGTGGAAGCGGCAAGATGGAACTCCTTATGGAGCAGCTTCCGGACATTCTTGACGGAGGACATAGCGTAATTATATTCTCGCAGTTTACATCAATGCTTGGAATCATCGCGGATGCACTAAGAGACAGTCAGATACCATTCTTCTATCTTGTGGGAGCAACAAAGCCCGTTGACAGAAAACGCTATGTCAAGGAATTTAATCAGGGAGATGTAAAAGTATTTCTTATCTCGTTAAAAGCCGGAGGAACAGGTCTTAACCTTACTGGTGCAGATACAGTCATACATTTTGACCCATGGTGGAATCCTGCTGTTGAAGATCAGGCAACTGACAGGGCATATCGAATAGGTCAGAAGAAGAAAGTACATGTAATAAAGTATGTTATGAAGGACTCTATAGAAGAAAAGATATATGAACTTCAGAAACGTAAGAAAATCCTGTCAGATTCTGTGATAGAAGCAGAAGAGGTATTCCTGAATAAGCTGACAAAGGAAGAATTGATGAGCCTGTTCAGCTAGACATGGGGATAATGGGTTAGTAACAGTTCAGCCTTTTATTTCTTACATTCCTAAACCTGCCAGTCGCTGCTACGTAGTTTTTGTTTATTTCATTTTTATTTCATTTTTATTTCATTTCTCAAAAAGTGGTTGCACAAATTAAAGAAATGTGATATCCTATTGAATGTTGTGAGTAGAGATGTTCCTCTGTTACAGTTGCAATGAGCACTTAAGTATTAAGAACGTCAAAATTATGAAGGAGGTTCACAAGATGAACGATATTATTAAAGCTATTGAAGATGCACAGTTAAAATCAGAAATCGCTGATTTCTCAGTTGGTGATACTGTAAAAGTATACGCTAAGGTTATTGAAGGTTCAAGAGAGCGTATTCAGGTATACGAAGGAACAGTATTAAAGAGACAGGGTGGCGGAGCAAGAGAAACATTTACAGTTAGAAAGTTCTCTAACGGTGTAGGTGTTGAGAAGACATGGCCATTACATTCTCCAATCGTAGATAAGATTGAAGTAGTACGCAGAGGTAAAGCTAGACGTGCTAAGTTAAACTACCTTCGTGACAGAATCGGTAAAGCAGCTAAGGTTAAGGAAATCGTTAAATAATTTCTTTGATGCGGCATAGAATAAGGGGATTGTTATGGAAGTTTTTCTGTAGCAGTCCCCTTGTTTAAAGTACCTTTTGACCCCAACATCATAATATGGATGAACATATGTTGAACTGTTATTATCATTTTATGCTGTTAAATACTTATACAATATGTTTCGACAGTTTTTACGTAGCAGTTCAGCCATTCATTTTTACCGGAAATTACTGAAAAAATAATTTGACATATCATTCTATAACTGATAGAATATGAAGTGTGTCAGTGGGACTGACATATTTACAATTTTATATTGTATGCGGAAGTGCTGGAATTGGCAGACAGGCATGATTCAGGTTCATGTGTTGGCAACGACGTGTGGGTTCAAGTCCCATTTTCCGCATTGATTTTTTAGTATAAAAAGTCTTGAATTTAATATAATTCAGGGCTTTTTTAGTATATTTTGTATTGGCAGAAATATCAGATCAATCTAGCATATCTCTTACCATAAAAGCAAGTCTTATCTGTATACGGTTGTCCAGATCAGATATATCCATATCAAGTATATCCTGTGCTTTATTTAATCTATAATTTATAGAATTGCGATGTACATAAAAATGGTCGGCAGTTTTTTGGACACTACCATTGTTTTCTAGATAGTATTTTAATATTTCAAGTATATTACTGTCATTGTTTCTGTCATATTCTATAAGCTCTCCGAGCGTATCTATATAATAATCTTTAAAAATGTCTTTATCGTTTATACTCATAAGGAGGTTATAAACTCCAAGGTCTTCAAAAAAATAGTGATCTTTTGGTATTATATGACGATACTGTAGATTCTGTATTTCTATTGCCTGATTGAAGATATGACTAAGAGAATATATATTATGTGCGCATTTGCCAACACCGAGAAGAAAATTTGAATTTTTAGGAATAGAAGTTTTTAGGTATGAATTGAGTTCAACTATAAATGAACGTATAGTATCTTTTTCGTAGTTCCAAAAGACTATTATGACAACATCATCATATGGGAAGACAGAGTAATTGTTATAAGATTTTTGCTCCATATGTATTCTTATATGAAAACTAAGGTCGTCAAGCGAGGAGAAATCTTCTCTTGCTTTTGGAAGAAAAACGGTACAGCAGTAAAATGAAAAATCAGATTTTATACCTTTCTGTGTGAGAGATATAGTATAAAGCTCTTTTTGTGCTGGGAGAAAGATTGCATTTTTAAGGGCGGTTGCTATTTCCATATCTGTTCGGTCAGATAATGTAATAGAATAACAAAAAATACGCATTATCTCTCCGATATGATTTTTCCAGGGAACTTTAAAAAGCGGAAAGTTGTTTTCTTCACAGAATAATATTACATTTTCTGGAATTTCTTTAATATAGGCACCTGTATTTACGATAATTCCTGTCCCATTATTGTCATATACAAGTTTTACAAGATCAATAAGAGTAAATTCGTTGGTAAGTCCAATACCTGTTGTGATGGCAATCTCTTCTCCATCAAGAAATGTAGTGGTATCTTTAGTTTCTACCATATGTACCCAGCGTACATTTTTATTTAACCCATCCTTGCCTGCAAGCAGAACTATGTTCATATGTTTTACTTTCTGAATAAGCGTGTTTAATGTAACTGCCATGATGTCACTCCTTAGATGTCAAAAATAATTATAAAGTTAAATATAGTGTATAGATATAACAGTGTCAAGTATTCATGTGATTATTGTGATACACCACAAAAGTGTATGGAGTATTTGTGCTGGTGCACAAAAAAATATGGGCTTCAGTTTGTTGAAAATAATTTATTGTGTGCATATAATTGCCAGTATCAAGCAGGAACAAACGGTAAGGATGCTAAAAAATGTCTTTATCGTTTTGCTTTATAAAGTTGAAGATGACAAAATTTTAATGTTTCAGTTGGCAGACAGGAGGGATTCACATGGAAAACAGACTTGATGAACATCCGATTCTTGGTACATATGAAAAAGGAGCAAAAGTAACTTTTTATTACAATGGTATTAAGATGGAAGGGTTTGAAGGAGAACCGGTGGCAGCGGCTTTGATGGCTCAGGGAATTAAGATTCACAGACATACGGCTAAGCTTCATATGCCGAGAGGTGTATTTTGTGCAATAGGACGCTGTACGGACTGTGTAATGGTTATTGATGGAGAACCTAATGTACGTACCTGTATTACACCACTTAAGGCAGGGATGAAAGTTGAGACACAGGAAGGTCTTGGAGCAAAGGGGGAATGACAAGTGAAACATTTTGATCTTATTGTTGTAGGAGCTGGTCCGGCAGGACTTAGTGCAGCCATTGAAGGCAGTAAAAATGGAATGAAGACAATTGTGTTTGATGAGAATAAAAGACCAGGAGGCCAGTTATTCAAACAGATTCATAAATTTTTTGGTTCAAAGGAACATCAGGCAAAGGTAAGAGGAATAAACATAGGAAAGAAACTTCTTGCTGAAGCAAAAGAAGCGGGGGTGGAGGTAAGGCTCAACTCACAGGTTACAGGAATTTTTAGAAATAATGCTGTCGGAGTATTCAGTAATGGTGAGATGGATACATTCTATGCAAACAATGTAATTGTTGCAACAGGTGCTTCAGAGAGAACTCTTCCTTTTGAAGGATGGACTCTTCCAGGTGTTATTGGAGCAGGGGCTGCACAGACTATGATAAATCTTCATGGTGTAAAACCCGGACAGAAAATACTTATGGTTGGCTCAGGAAATGTTGGTCTTGTTGTAAGTTATCAGCTTATGCAGGCAGGATGTGAGGTTGTTGCAGTTATTGATGGTGCACCTAAGGTAAGTGGATACGGGGTTCATGCAGCAAAAATTGCCAGAATGGGCGTTCCATTCTATCTTTCACATACAATTGAACAGGCAACCGGAACAGACTGTGTGAACGGAGTTGATATTGTAGAAGTTGATTCTAAGTGGAATAAGATTGATGGAACAAAGAAGCATTTTGATGTTGATGTAATATGTGTTGCGGTTGGTCTAAATCCTATGAGTCAGCTTGTGCGTATGGCAGGAGCAGAGATGAGAGATGTTGGTGGTCTTGTACCAGTTACAAATGAGTATGGTGAGACTAGTATTCCAGGGTTGTTTGCAGCAGGTGATGTTGCTGGAATTGAGGAAGCTAGTTCAGCTATGATAGGTGGTCATATTGCAGGTATTGCTGCGGCGTACAGGGGTGGTTTTACAGATGAGGAGAATTTTAGGAAAACAATAAAAAAATATAAGGAATCGTTAAGTCAGCTCAGACAGGGAATGTTTGCAGTTGAAAACAGAGGAAAAGATATAAGTGAAACAGAGGAGGGATGTCCGGTTTCACAGAATCTTTTAAAGAAAGGGCATCTAGAAACAGAGGAACTAAAAAACTATCCTGGAGTGATTAAGAAAGTCGGTGTTCATCCTGTTATAGAGTGTACTCAGAATATTCCATGTAATCCCTGTCAGGATGCATGTAAATTTGGATGTATATCTATAGGAAATCAGATTACATCACTTCCAATAGTAGTAGCGGAAGCTGATTGTAAAAACTGCGGAATGTGTGTTGCATTGTGTTCAGGTCAGGCGATATTCCTGGTAAATGAAGAATATGAGGAAGAATTTGCAACAGTGACAATGCCATATGAGTTGTTGCCATATCCTGAAAAAGGGACAATAGGAAAAGGGCTTAACAGATCAGGCGAAGAGGTTTGTGATGTGACTGTTGTTGACGTGAGAACATCACCGGCATTTGATAAGACAGCACTTCTTACAGTAAAAGTGCCAAAGGATAAAGCGTCAGAGGTAAGATTTTTTAAATAGACAGGAGGTAAGGTAATATGGCTTTATTTATGGAAAGAACTAAGGTTATGGAACCTATGAAGCCCATGCCGGATGATGATATGATTATATGCAGATGTGAAGAAATTACGAAAGGCGAGATAAGACAGGCAATTCATGACGGAATGTATACGATGAATGAAATTAAACGTTTTATACGTCCGGGAATGGGGCTTTGTCAGGGACAGAGCTGTGGTATTCATGTTAAGCGTATACTTGCAGCCGAACTTGGTGTAAATCCTGCTGATTTGGAGGAATGTACAGCAAGAGCACCGATGAGACCAATAGCGCTGGAAGATGCGAGCAAAATAAATGAACAGTAATTTGAGAATAGGAGGGAAAGCGGATATGGCAGATACAAAAAAAGCGGATGTAATAATTATAGGAAGCGGCTGCATTGGAAATTCAACAGCATTTTACCTGGCAAAAGAAGGTCTTAAAGTAATTGTTCTTGATAGGGGACAGATAGCTGAATTTGCTTCTGTAAGAAATGGTGCCATGAATAAGCTTACAAGACGAGGAATCGGAGAGCTTCCTATTGGAGTTTATGGTGCTCATGAGATATGGCCGAAAGTATCAGAAGTTACAGGAATTGATATGGAGTATAAGCAGACAGGTGGTTACAGGATAATAATGGATGATGCAGACCTTGAGACAAGCCTTAAGTTTGAGGAATATGGTAAAAAGGCCGGACTTCATTTTGAAAACCTTACATGTGAAGAACTTAGAAAGAGAACTCCTGAATTTTCAGATAAGATCAAGATGGCTATCAGGTGCGATGAGGAGTCACGAGCAAATCCATTAAGAGTTACACTTGGATTTTATTCAGCAGCTCTTAAGCTGGGTGCAGAATTTTATCCGGGACAGGAAGTTGATCATCTTGAGATGAAGCAGGGGAAGATAAGTGCTGCGATAACGAAAGATGGAAATCGGTATGAAGCACCTAAAATTATGGTGTCTGCAGGTTTTGACAGTCGTCGCATATTGGATACTGTAGGGATTGATGTGCCAATGCATTCATTTTTTGAAGAGATATTTGTAACAGAGAAACTACCATTTATTTTGCAGGAAATTTTTGTGGGTTCTTACTATGGACAGCAGACAGAATGTGGAACATTTGTATTTGGTGCAAGTGATGGTTATTGTGAGTATCCTGACAGAGAGTTATTCCCTAAAAATTATCAGTCAGCAACAAGACTTAATTCACTTGCTAAGGGTCTTATGGATTTGTTTCCATGTCTTGCAAAAGCGAAGATTGTTCGTTCATGGAGTGGATGGATGTCAATCTCACCTGATGATTCAATGATGATAGGACCAGTTGATGCGATTCCCGGACTTTATCTTGCCTGTGGATTTAGTGGACATGGATTTGGACTTTCAGCTCCTGTTGGAAAGGTTATGAGTGAAGTTATTTCAGAGAATAAACCAGGCTGTGATATAAGTCATTTGAGATATGATCGTTTTGCTAAAGAGATGGATGTCTTTTATAAAAAGGATAGAAATCCGTTTAATGTTAATAGTGTTCAGAGATCATGGATTGGCTAAGAAAGGATTGGTGTTTTTATGAAAAAGATTGAGATTATTACAAGACCGGAAAAGCTGCTGGCATTGAAGGAGGTGCTGGCAGTGCATAACTGTCAGGGTATGACTGTTCATTCGGTAATGGGATGTGGCAGACAGAAGGGGTATATTGAAGAACTTAATGTTACAAGTGATGATATAAATCTTTTACCTAAGGTTATGGTTTTTGTAGTTGTTGAGGATGACTTGCTTGAGGATATTTTGGCAGATGTGGTAGGAACAATCGGTACAGGCAAGAATGGTGATGGTAAGATTTTTGTATACGATGTATATGATGTTGTCCGTATTCGTACAAATGAGCGTGGTGGTGGAGCTTTGTAAAAAATAAATTTAATAACTAAAAAATACAGGCATAAAAACGGAGCTGAATAAGATGTATATGAGAGGAAGTGAAGTACATGGGCGAAAAAGGTAAACTATCTGGACCGATTGTTTCTATAGCGCATGTTGAAAAATGGTATGGTGACAATCATGTGGTTAAGGATATGAATATAGATATAGCGGAAGGGGAGTTCCTCACATTGCTTGGTCCGTCAGGGTGTGGAAAGACAACAACACTAAGAATGATATCTGGTTTTGAAAAACCAACAACGGGTTCAGTAATTGTTCAGGGTGAAAATGTTGAAAACAAAGAACCTTATCAGAGGGATGTTAATACGGTTTTTCAGAATTATGCGTTATTTCCCAATATGAATGTATTTGATAATGTAGCATATGGATTGGTAGCAAAGAAGGTACCTAAGGCTGAAAGAAAAGAGCGGGTGCAGGAAATGCTTAAATTGGTTCAGCTTGACGGATTTGGCAATAGAAAGATTACTCAGATGTCAGGCGGTCAGAAGCAGAGAGTTGCAATAGCAAGGGCTCTTATCAACAGACCAAAGGTACTTTTGCTTGATGAACCTCTTGGAGCATTGGACTTAAAGTTAAGAAAACAGATGCAGATTGAGTTAAAAAGACTTCAAAAACAGCTTAAGATTACATTTGTTTATGTAACCCATGATCAGGAAGAGGCACTTACCATGAGCGACAGGATAGCAATAATAAACGGAGGAGTGCTTGAACAGATAGATACACCACAGGAAATATATGAGCATCCGAAAACAAAATTTGTTGCAGGTTTTATTGGTGAATCAAATATATTTGATGGTGTGGTCATAAAGAAAGATGATACTTTAAGAATTGGCACCGAGGCAGGACATGCAGTAATTGAAAATATAGGCCTTAGTGAGGGTGAGTATATAGCGGTTTCAGTGAGACCGGAGAATATGCAGTTTTCAAAAGAAAGAAAGCATGGATATTCAATGGGAGGGATTGTCAAGGATAAGATTTATGTGGGCAATCTGATAAAAATGATAGTTCAGCTTAGAAATGGTGAGGAAGTAAAAATAAACAGGTTTCAGGCTGAAGAACTTCCAAAGACAGGGGAAATGGTGTTTTTGAGCTGGCCTGTCGAAAAGGGAGTTGTGATAAGGCAGCAAGAAATTCTTTCCAGAGATGGCATTGAAGATATAAAGGATATGCTTGAAAGTAAGACGACATCAAAATAAGAAATGAGGGATTGATATGAAAAAAATAAAAGAAAAAATACCTCAGACAGTAACAGTAGGGCCTGCTGCCTTGTGGATGATAATATTTGTTGTTTTGCCGATAAGTTTTATATTTGTTATCAGTTTTATACAGATGCAGAACAAACAGCTTGTATATGAGTTTACATTAGAAAATTATAGAGAGATTTTTTCTAAGCTATATATTTCTTATTATTCAGAGTCATTTATAATTGCTTTGGCAAATACTCTTATATGTATTCTCATTGGTTATCCTGCAGCATATAAAATAGCCTTTGCAACGGAGAAAAAAAGAAAATTATGGACAACTCTTCTGATGGTTCCATTTTATACAAATCTCATTATAAGGCTTAATGGCTGGAAAGTTGTTCTTGATAAAAAGGGATGGCTTAATACGTTTTTGATAAATACAGGAATCATTAAACAACCTCTTCAGATAATGTATACAAGGGGAGCAGTCATTCTCGGAATGGTTTATTCCCTTCTTCCTTTTATGATTCTTCCACTTATATCGTCTATAAGAAATCTTGACAAGTCACTTCTTGAGGCATCAAATGATCTTGGTATGAATAGAGTGAGAACATTTATGAAAGTAACACTTCCACTTACAATGCCCGGTATATTTTCTGGATCAATAATGGTATTTATTCCGACTATGGCATATTTCTTTATATCTGATGTCATGGGTGGTGCAAAACACAAGATGATAGGAAATGTTATCCAGACGCAGTTTAGTGGAGCCGGATATAACTGGCCGATAGGAGCAGCATTTTCAGTAGTTCTTCTTGTACTTACGCTTATAATGGTAGGAATTTATAAAAAGAGCGGTGGAAAGATGGATGCACTATCACTGTGATGAAGGGGGATGATATTTTATGAAGAAAAAAACAACGAAAGTAGTGTCGGTGGTTTATATGATACTTGTTTACACTTTTTTATTTATTCCAATAATTGCAGTAATGGTTGGTTCAATAAATGTAAATAGCCACAATTATTCGTTTGATGGATTTACATTAGAGTGGTACAAGAACCTTTTTGAAAATGAAAGTCTTTTAGAAGGACTTAAAAATACAATACTATTGGCAATATCAAGTACCATTTTGTCAATAATAATAGGAACATTGTCTGCATTTGGAATGTATCGTTTTAAATTCAAGGGAAAAGGAATCCTTGATATGATGTTTTATATTCCAATTGTCATTCCAGAGATAGTTTTAGGTATTTCTCTTATGGTGATTTTTTCAATGCTCAATATATCATCGGGAATGCTTACGCTTATAATTGCACATACAACTTTTTGCATACCATATGTTGTATTTAATGTTAGGGCATCAATATCAGGCTTTGACCCTTCGCTTGAGGAGGCAAGTATGGATCTTGGAAGAAATAAGATAGGAACATTTTTACATATTACTCTCCCTCTTATTTTGCCTGGCATTTCATCAGGAGCATTTATGGCATTTACATTATCAATAGATGATGTAATCATAAGTTATTTTACAAGTGGTCCGGGTTCCCAGACACTTCCAATAGTAGTTTATAACATGACAAGGAGACGTATTACACCAGATGTATATGCATTGTCATCAATAATAATTGTTATTGTTCTTATAATATCAATATTATCACAGATTAATTTCAAGAAGATTTTTTCAAAAGTGGCAGAGTAGAAAACATTGCAGAAAAGAGGTAAGAAATATGAACGAATTTTCATTTTATATGCCAACTAAGATAGTTTATGCAAAAGGGGCACTTGATAGTGTAGCAGATTATGCAAAGGATTATGGGAAAAAAGGGCTTCTTATAACAGACAAGATGATGCTGGAGACAGATATCGTAAAGAGAGTGGTTGAAAGTCTTGAAAAAGCAAATATAGATTATATGCTCTGGTCTGACATTGTTCCAAATCCGAGGGATGTTGATATAGAAAGGGGAGCAGCGTTTGCAGTTGATAATAAAATAGAATACCTTATAGCTGTTGGAGGAGGGTCTGCTATTGATACTGCGAAAGCAATCGGAGCTATAATGACAAATGGTGGTAAATGTGAGGACTTATATGGAGATAAACTTACAAAACCTATTGCACCGCTTATAGCAGTTCCAACTACATGTGGGACAGGAAGTGAAGTTACACATGAGTCCATTGTAAACAATACAACAACACTTGTTAAGGATTGTATATGGGGACAAAACAATAGTGTTAGTGTTGCGATTCTTGATCCTGGGGTGCTTGAAAAACTTCCTCCTCAAATTATGGCATCAACAGGAATGGATGCGCTTACTCATGCAGTCGAAGCATATGTGTGCAGGGCTTCAAATCCATTTACAGATGCACTTGCAATGCTTGCAATAAAGATGATAAGTGAAAATCTTATTGATGGAGTTGAGAATAAGACAGAAAAATCACTTGAAAATATGCTTGTAGCAAGCTGTATGGCAGGTGCAGCATTTGGAAATTCAGATGTTGCAAGTGTTCATTCGATAGCAGAAGCTTTAGGAGGATATTATGACATTCCACATGGTGTTGCCAATGCAATGATGCTTCCGGAAGTGTCAAGGCTTTCAGTGCCGGGGGCACCAGAAAGGTATGCGGATGTTGCTAAGGCTCTAGGTGTTGATGTAAAAGGAAAGACTGTAGAAGAGGCTGCATATGCAGGTGTTGAATATATGCAGGAGATGGCTGAAAGACTTGATATACCAAGTTTTGGAAGCCTTGAGGTGGTTAAACCGGAAGATTTTGACAGACTGGCAACTACAGCAGCAGAAGCTCCGGAAACACAGGACAATCCGATAATAATGGATAAAGATGATTTTAAGACATTATTTGAAAAACTTTATTCCAAAGGATGATTTAGATTTATTGTAAATTTAAATGAGATTATGTTTGTAGAAAGGTAGGTAAGGCTTATGAAAAAGAAAATATTATCAGTAATATTATCAGTAGTACTTTGTATATCAATGCTTTCTTTTACAGGTTGTGGTAAGAAAAGTTCAAAGGAACTTGCAGCAGATGGAAAGTATAAAGGACAGGAGCTTAACTGTTTTTTGTGGCCGGAATATATACCTGATTCAGTGATAAGTGACTTTGAAGAAAAATATGGATGTAAA
>CAZFFA010000041.1:0-14721 GCA_964517955.1 uncultured Jutongia sp.
TTTAAAGAAAAGCCTGAAAAATCAATGATTTAGGGCTTGACATTATAGGAAGGAAAGAAACAGAACATTAATATTAGTAGAGGGAAAATTCGAAAAAAATCCTGTTTTGAAGGTTATAATTGGATGTTTTGAAAAAATTAATATTGATATGTCAGATGTATATATTTATAATACAGACATTTATGATTTATATTATTATATAGAAAAAGAATATGGACAACATTGGTTTGAAGATGGTATTTTGTATATAAATTATCCAATGATAGAGTCTTTATTGCATATGTCAGCCGTACCAGATCCTTATTATTTAAAAAAGTCGATTTCAATTGATTGTAATCCTGGAAGTAAGTACAAAAATATGATAAAAAATAATTCTATATTATTAAAATATTTAGGTTTATATATTAATATTGGAAAGTACATTAGAAAAAATATAGATGGTGTAGAAGAAATGGAAATTGATAAATTAGTGTTTGATATATTGTCCCTAGCTGATTTGAATAGTCTTCAGGAAGATATTTTACGATATATAAAAGAATATGATATTGATAAGAATAATTTAAATAACTAAAACTTCCCACACCAATAAGGTGTGTTGAACCTTGAAAATTCAATATTTCAGCCAATAAAAAAGGCATAAACCTGTTCCGTTTGGTATAATGGAATTGACTAGAAACCATTTTTACAAAGGAGATTTATGCCATGTCCAGTATACCACAAAACCATTTCAAAGAGAACGATTTAGTTGACTGGGTTCAGAGATTTTTTTCTAAATATCATATTGGAAAGCTTCTTTCCAAATGCAACGGTATGAAAGAAAAAGGTGTTTCACCTGTTTCCCTGCTTCGTTACAAACTCAGCAACATTTTTGTTGGAAGAAGCATGTATATGCAGCAACGGACTGGCTCTTTTAAGGAAGGTTTTTAAAGAACACTTTTTACCGGTTCCTTAATTCCACAAAAACAAACTGGCTTCGTTTTACTTCTCTTCTCGCAGCAGATATCGTTAATAACGATATCAAAGGTCTGACAGATGATACAAGAAGAAATGTTTTCATCATTGATGACAGCCTTTTTGACCGCACCAGCTGCAAGAAAACAGAACTGGGGTCAAAGGTTTTTGACCATACAGATATGCATTTCAAAAAAGGGTTCCGGATGCTTACTTTAAGCTGGAGTGATGGAAATACACTGATTCTGGTAAACAGCTGTCTGCTGGTATCTGCAAAAGATACAAATATCATCGGCCCGGTAAAGACCTTTGATAACAGAACCATTGCAGGAAAAAGACGTAAACTAGCTCAGACGAAAGCACCAGAAGCAATGATGACTCTGCTGGATACAGCCCTCAGTTCAGGACTGGAAGCTGATTATGTCCTGTTTGACTCTTGGTTTTCCAACCCGGCACAGATCACAGACATTCATTCAAAAAACATGGATGTGATCGCCATGATCAAGAAAAGCAGCCGTATTAAGTATTCCTACTGTGGTGAACAGCTGAATATCAAAGAGATCTATTCCCGGAACAGAAAACGTCGTGGCAGATCCAAATATCTGCTGTCTGTTGACGTTACGGTAGGAAAGGAAAATCCGATTCCAGCAAAAATTGTCTGCGTAAGAAATAAAGCAAATCGAAAAGACTGGCTTGCCTTTATCTGCACAGATATGACACTTTCTGAAGAAGAGATCATCCGTATTTATGGAAAACGCTGGCAGATCGAGGTTTTCTTCAAAACCTGTAAATCTATGCTGAACTTGGTTGGAGAATGCCATAGTTTATCTTATGATGCACTGACAGCCCATGTGGCAATTGTGTTTACCCGATATATGTTATTTGCAACAGAGCAACGTCAAAATGAAGATCCGAGAACGCTTGGTGAATTGTTCTTCTTTCTTGTTGATGAAATGGCAGACATTACTTTCTGCCGATCACTTGGCATCCTGATGGATGCCTTAATGGCGAGCCTTCAGGAAATCCTAAAACTCAGCGATGAGCAACTGGTTGCATTTACTGCTGATTTTGAAGCAAGACTACCAAAATATCTGCGTGATGCACTTCATTCGGAGACAGTAGCGGCATAAATCACTATTTTGTTAGCTGAAATATAGAGTTTTCAAGGTGCGAATCCCATTTTAGGTATGGGAAGTCTTAGTAAATAATATGAAATATTCGATTTTAAAACAAATGATTTCATTAAATTATTTTGAGGAGAAGATTACATATTGGGAAAAATTAAAGAAAATATTATTATATGTTGTTTATGAAAATATAAAAAAAGCATGGGCAATTCAGAATAATAACTTTAATGAGGTTGAAATTGATAGAGATGTTTACGAGAAGTTGGACTGGAATAAAATACTAGAAAATCAGAATAAGGTTAGTGGTGATCATGTTTCTGGAATAATATGGGTGCTTTGCACATGCATTATATTTTTAGGAGAATATAAATTCTTTTGGGAAGCTATGTAAGAAGTTTTGGCAAATTATGAGCAGCTAGAATGGTTGATGTATACTATTGCTTTAGATGTGAATATGACAAATGGAGAAGATGTTTTTTGGTTTCTAATAATAATATGATAAATAGAAAGAATATTTTTAGGGTTTTAACAATTATATGGATGATTATTATATTTTCTTTTTCAGCAAGAACAGGTAAAGTGTCGACAGGTGACAGCAACCGGGCTGGATTGTTTATTGGCAGGACATTTATTGCTGGATTTGATGAGTGGAACGAAGATAAGCAGATATTGTTTGCCGAGAAGATAGATCATCCGGTACGTAAGATTGCTCATGCAAGTGAATATGCTGTACTTGGAGTTTTACTTACAGGTGCATGTATATATAGAAAAAGGTGTAATAAAGATACAAAGAAAGAAATTTCAGCAGAAGAAAGTTGTAGATTTAAATATATACAATATAGATTTATATCATCAAGATACCAGACGGCATGGTTTTTTGGAACTATTTATGCATCTTTGGATGAATTTCATCAGCTGTTTGTACCTGGCAGGAGCGGTCAGATAACAGATGTCATTATTGACAGCACTGGTGTACTGGTGGGAGTTTTGGTGTACTGGATGATAGGGAGGATTAAGAAAATTCATTCTTAGATTGATATGTATATAAAGGTTATTATAATGGCAATATTTCATAAGGAGAAAGTAGATATAATGTTAGATAAAAAAAGAGATACTATTAAATTGGAAAATGATGAGGAATTAAATCAATTAGAATATTCTGGAGACTCTCCGCTTTTTGAAACAGTGCATGTAACTAAAAAAGATTTTTCGATTTATGAACTATATAGAAAATTTAATAAAAAACAGCTGATTTTAGATGTTGATTTTCAAAGAAGTGAACTTTGGAAAAACAAACAAAAATGTGAATTAATTGAGAGTATTTTAATGGGATTACCACTTCCAATATTTTATTTGAAACAGATGGATAATGCTACATATGTTGTTGTGGATGGAAAACAAAGATTGTCTACATTATTTGAATTTTTAAACAATAAATTTACATTAAAATCATTGAAAATACTTGATTTTTTAAATGGAAAAAAGTTTGAAGATTTAACCGATGATCTGGCAGTGTATCAATCGCAGATAGAAGACTATCAATTGTATTCTCATATTATATTGCCACCAACGCCAGATAAAATTTTATTTGATATATTTGATCGTGTTAATAGAGGTGGAACACAGTTAAATAAGCAGGAAATCAGAAATGCATTATATCATGGAAATGGTTTGGAAATGATTAAAAAAATTACCAAATCAGATATATTTGTAGATGTAACACATATTAACCCACAAAGTGATACTAGAATGAAAGGTTCATATCTTATAACGAGGTTTTTGGCATATTATATGTATTTTAGAGGTGAATTTGGAAAGTATGAATATAAAGGGGATATAGACGAATTAATAGAAATGGCACTTGAAAAATTAAATAAAGAGGATCTCAATACATTGAAAGAAAGAAAATCAAGGATATTGAAATATTTAGAAGTAGCTAAAAATATATTTGGAAACGGTGCTTTCAGAAAAGAATTAAATTCTTCAAAACCTATTAATATGAATATTTTTGAGACTTCATTGTATTTTGTGTATTTGTTAGAGAAATCTGAAAGAGAAATAGAATATGATAGGGTATCTTTTAAATTTAAACAAGTAATTACAAGTGAAGAATATTTGGAGTATATAGGCAATAGTAGAGATAATCCGATTAAGGTTAATGGAAGATTTGCAATGATAGAAAAGCTTTATAGGGAGATTAAAAATGATAAATAAAATTTGTGTAAGTGCATTGAAATCAATTAATGATATAAAAATAGATTGTTCAGATTTAAATTTATTTGTTGGAACAAATTCATCAGGAAAATCTACTTTTTTACAGGCTTTATTGTTATTTGCACAGAAAAGGTTAAATGGAAAATATATTTCTGTAGGTGAATTTAGAGAAGTGCGAAATTATAATATGCCAAATAATAAAATTAGAATAGAGTTATATGAAAATAACAAGATAAAACCTGATTGGATAGAGTTTATAGAGAATAAGGAAAATGATTCATATATTGTAAAAAATGGTATAAAAGATTATGAAATTTTTAAAATAGAGAAAATTATGGGCAGGGAAAAAGGTGATCAGGCGTGCTACAATTTTGATGATGATAATTTTCATTATTTATCATGTCATAGGATAGGGGTAAGTGATATTTATGCTAAGAATATGATCAATGAAACAGATTTTGGAATTGATGGGGAATATTCATTGGCATATTTATTAAAGAATGAGGCAAAAACGGTTTCCGAAGATTTAGTGATGGATAATTCAAATTTTACAAATAGTTTGCTTGGACAGGTTAATTATTGGCTAAGTTATATTATTGATACTAATTTATCTATTACAGATTTAAAAAAAACAAATTATTTACAGGTAAAATATAACAATAATTATAGAAATAAATCATCTGATGCATTATACTGCAGACCAGTTAATATTGGTTCTGGAGTTAGTTATTTGGTTAGTATTATTATTTCGTGCTTAGGTTCTAGTGAGGGGGATGTACTTATAATAGAAAATCCAGAAATACATTTGCATCCCAAAGCTCAGTCAAAATTATGTGAATTTTTATATTTTATTTCAAAAGCAAATCGGCAGGTTTTTATAGAAACGCATAGCGATCATATTTTTAATGGACTGAGAGTTGGAATTGCTACTAAAAAAATGAAACAGGAAGAAATAAGTGTTAATTTTTTTGAATTGGATGAAAAAAATGAGACGCAGTGTAATCCGATTATTTTTGGAGAATACGGAAAAGTAATTGGTACTAATAAAAATATGGATATAAATAATTTGTTTGATCAATTTGATATTGATTTAGATAGAATGTTGGGAATATAAATGAAAGAGACAAAAGAGATATGGATTATTTTTTAAATGAATATTCGCTAAGGGGACAATTTGGAGACATCAATAATTTTTATAAATCATTGAGAGAATATACATTACCTGTTTTGAAAAAAATAGAAGAAGAGAAAGATAGTATTATCTGGAAAAAAGACGATTTATGGAATCAGGAGGTTTGTAATAATATTACATTATTATCAGTTCTTCATAGAAGGGAACGGGGAAATCCAGAAATAACTGCATTAAAAAGCAGGTTTTTAAAATTGATTCAGGATGAGCCGTTTTGGTCTGATAAAGAAAGTGATTTAACAATTAAAGAATATAAATTTGATGAGGAATATAGTTGTAAATTTGGTAGTACAAATTGTTTTATAAAAGCTTTTTTAAGTGAAGGAAGAATAGTATCATTTGTTCATGAGCAATATAAATTAGAAAAACTGACAATTATAGTTGCTATAGATGGCAAAGAAAATGAAAGTTATTTAGATAATATTTTTGATGTGAAGTGGTGGAAACATGAACCTATTATAAAAAGATGGAAAGTTAATTCTAAATATGATGTAGAGGTAAGAGCAAAAGAATTTGAATATCATCCACCACATTTTCATGTTAAGTATAATGAATATGAAGCTGTTTTTAAATTGAGTGATGGCAGTTTATATAAGGATGGAAATAAAAAATGGAGTAATAGCATGATTACGGAAATAAAAAAATGGTATGATGAAAATTGTGATGAACTTAAACAGGCATGGGAGAATTTACATAAAATTTAAAATCATATAATTAATTGTGAAATTCGTGGTGTTTATCCGCAGTCGTGAGTCAAAACAAAAAACATATTTAAGTGATTTGTAGATTTTTGCAAACATATAATTGAACTGGCAAATTAGGAGGAAAAATGTTTAAGAAAATATGGAATATTTACCTTAAGTATAAAGAGGCAGTACTTTATCTGATATTTGGTGGTCTGACCACCCTTTTTAATATCATTACATATGCAGTATGTGCACATATTTTCAACATGGATACGCTTATAAGCAATGGTATTGCATGGATTGTCGGGGTGGCATTTGCATATGTAACCAATAAGCTATATGTGTTTGAAAGCCATACTGATACAATAGCCGCTCTTATCAGGGAATGTGCATCATTTGTCGGCTGCAGGCTTGCGACGGGTGCTATGGACATGGCAATTATGTATGTGACTGTTGATGTACTTCACTGGCCGGACATTGTCATGAAGATTATTGCCAATATACTTGTAATTGTGTTAAACTTTGTATTTAGCAAGCTTTTTATATTTGCCGGTGGAAAGAAAGAAGGAGCGAAGTAATAGCTGAATCGCACATTTGTTATTATTAAAGATGCGATAGTTATTATTGTGAATTGTAAAGATAATGGAGGAAATGAAAAGATGAAATATGATTATCTTATAGTTGGTGCAGGTCTTTTTGGTGCAGTTGTAGCGCATGAGGCATCACTTAGGGGAAAAAAATGTCTTGTTATTGACAGAAGAGATCACATAGCAGGCAATGTTTACACAGAGGATATAGAGGGAATACAGGTTCATAAGTATGGAGCGCATATTTTCCATACATCTGACAGGAAGATATGGGATTATGTAAATCAGTTTGCAGAGTTTAATCATTATATTAATTCACCGGTTGCTATATATGGAGATGAACTTTATAATCTTCCGTTCAATATGAATACATTCAGCAAGATGTGGGGAATTAAGACACCTCATGAGGCGCAGAAGATTATAGCAGACCAGATAGCGGATCTTGATATAGAGGAGCCGAAGAATCTTGAAGAACAGGCTCTTAAGCTTGTTGGGCGTGATGTATACGAAAAACTTATCAAGGGATATACACAGAAGCAGTGGGGAAGGGAATGTAAAGATCTTCCTGCATTTATTATCAAGCGTCTGCCGCTTAGATTTACATATGACAACAATTATTTCAATGACAGATATCAGGGAATTCCTGTTGATGGTTATACAGCTATGGTTGAGAAGATGTTATCAGGTGTTGAGGTAAGACTTTCTACGGAATATGATGATATTAAAGATGAGATTGACGCTGATAAAGTAATATACACAGGTATGATCGATAAGTATTATGATTATAGTGAAGGTGTGCTTGAATATCGTTCAGTCAGATTTGAAACAGAGGTTCTTGATATGGACAATTATCAGGGAAATGCTGTTGTGAATTATACGGCAGCAGATGTTCCATATACACGTATAATAGAGCATAAGCACTTTAACTTTGGCAGACAGCCAAAGACTGTTATCAGTCGTGAGTATTCTTCTGAGTGGAGAAAGGGAGATGAGCCATATTATCCTGTAAACAATGAACGCAATGATGAGCTTTACAAAAAGTATGAAGCTATGGCTGAAAAAGAGGATAAAGTTGTGTTTGGCGGACGTCTCGGACAGTATAAATACTATGATATGGACAAGGTTATTGCTGCTGCACTTGAGATGTGTACAGAACTTGGAATTAATTCATGATAAAGCAGATGAGTATATTTCTCAGAAGTTATAATGCAACTGATTCCACGGATTGCTCCATTGCTATCTGCTTTTGACCATTGTATCATTATATTGTAACATGTATAGATAATATGTACATTAAAAAAAATATTAATGACATATTATTGTGAAATGTATACATATGATGTAAAAAAATCTATTAAATTGCATGTTAATTGTGTGATTTAGTGGATTTTTTTGTATATCATGGGGGGATTTATTATATTGAATTATTTTGATAATAGTGTATAATGTCCTAGTGTTAAATGAAATGTAAATTATATGTAAAGTTTTTGCGGACAAGAAGTTACCGGTAATTAACATTTGACAATTGTATGTGTTGATGAGTTATAAAGGTGATAGTAATCTTGTCATATGAGGTGAATTATGAAACAGCAGATATTGGATGCTTCTGACAGAAAGAAGAAAGAGCTTTTCATGTATACTGTCATGGGTGTCTCAGCGACAATAGTTAACTGGTGTACATATTCTGTATTGGTTCAACATACGGAGATTGCTGTGGCAAATGCGATGTCATGGCTGATTACACTTGTGTTTGCTTTTGTAACCAATAAAATATATGTATTTGACAGTAGAAGCTGGGAAAAGAATGTAGTTATAAAAGAGATGATAAGCTTTACAACTGCAAGAGGTGTAACAGGATTTTTGGAGGTCTTTTTACAGCCACAGCTTTATGCTATGGGACTTAATCAGTCATTGTTTGGTGTAGATGGTCTTGTAGCAAAGATTACAGTTTGTCTATCACTTGTTATAGTAAATTATTTTAGCACAAAGCTTATTGTATTTAGAGCTTCAGACAGTATGATGGAAAGAAAATGCAAGGCATAATTATTGTTTCGATAAGAAAAAGAAGCACTTATATTGATTTGTTCAATGTAAGTGCTTCTTTTTATGCTTTATAGGATTAAATTGTCATATAAAGCATGAAATATTTTTTCTTTAGCGGTTGCCATACATCTTTTCATAATAATTCTGATAATCGCCTGATATGATATTTTCCCACCATTCTCTGTTTTCCATATACCATTTAATGGTCTTTTTGATTCCTTCATCGAATGTAGTAGTTGGAAGCCATCCAAGTTCGTTGTGTATCTTTGTAGGATCGATGGCGTATCTGCGGTCATGACCGGCTCTGTCTGTTACATATGTGATAAGATCTTCTGATTTGCCAAGTTCTGTAATAACTGTTTTTACAACTTCAAGATTTGTTTTTTCATTGTGGCCACCGATGTTATATATTTCACCGGGAGTACCTTTCCGGATTATGAGATCAATGGCGATGCAGTGGTCAACTACATATAACCAGTCACGTACATTTTCACCAGTGCCGTATACAGGAATTTTTTTATCATTTTCAGCATTGGCAATGATAAGAGGAATAAGCTTCTCCGGGAACTGATAAGGACCATAATTATTGGAGCATCTTGAGATAGTACAAGGAAGCTTGTATGTACGGGTGTAGGCCTGTACAAGAAGGTCTGCAGATGCCTTGGATGCTGAATATGGACTGCTTGTGTGTATAGGTGTAGTTTCTGTGAAGAACAGATCCGGTCTGTCAAGTGGAAGATCGCCGTATACTTCATCTGTAGATACCTGATGATATCTCTGGATACCATATTTGCGGCATGCATCAAGCATTACACTTGTACCGATTATATTGGTACGAAGGAATATCTCAGGATCTGTAATAGAACGGTCTACGTGGCTTTCTGCTGCGAAATTTACAACGATGTCAGGCTTTTCATCTTCAAAAATCCTGTAGATTATATCGCGGTCTGTTATATCTGCTTTGTAGAATTTAAAATTTGGCTTGTCCATTATAGGGGCAAGTGTTTCCATATTGCCTGCATAAGTAAGTTTATCAATACATATGATAGTGTCTTCAGGATATTTGCCTGTCATATAGTGACAGAAGTTTCCGCCGATAAAGCCGGCACCGCCTGTAACGATAATATTCATAAGAACCTCTTTTCTGAGTAAGATTACTCTCTGTTTTATAATTATTCAATATATTGATGTTGGTGTCAAAAGGTACTTCGACATCAACAGATGCTACGGATTGCTCATGTGGTAGCGGGGATAGAGCAATGCAATGGCATTGCCTTTTTGTTCTACGTTATAATAACATATTCGTATGATACATTCAATTTCTGGATTAAAATTTTGCATAAATGCTGTAAGAAATGAATGTCTGAACTGTTACTAAATGCTAAATCTGTAAAAAATGTTATTTTTATGGTAATATATGTAATATGGAAAACAATAATGTATTTATTTTTCGATAGGCAGATACTTAGAGAATTTAGATAACAGGAGAATGAAAAATGGTAAAGAAAGTAATAATTATTGGGGCTGGACCTGCCGGACTGACGGCTGCTTATGAATTGTTGAAGGACAAAGACAGATATGAGGTTACGATTTTGGAGGAAAGCAGCTTTTTTGGTGGAATATCAAAGACTGTAGAGTATAAAGGCAATAGGATGGATATGGGCGGTCATCGCTTTTTTTCCAAGGTGCCGGAGGTAAATGAATGGTGGGAAAATATTTTGCCTGTTCAGGGTGCCAAACCAATAGATGATTTAAAGCTTGGGCGTGACATAGAGGTGAAAGAGGGAGGACCTGATCCGGAGAAAACTGACAGGGTAATGCTTCGCCGTCATCGCGTTTCAAGAATTTTGTTTATGGATAAGTTCTATGATTATCCTATTTCGATGAAAAAAGAGACATTTACCAATATGGGATTTGTTAATACAATGAAATGTGGATTCAGCTATCTGGCAGCAATGATACATAAACTTCCGGAGGACAATCTGGAAAATTTTTATATAAATCGTTTTGGACGCAAATTATACAGTATGTTTTTTGAGTATTACACAGAAAATCTTTGGGGAAGACATCCAGGTGAGATTGATGCATCCTGGGGAAATCAGCGCGTAAAAGGGCTTTCTGTTGCTGCTGTTATAAAAGATGTATTGGGGAAATTTTTCAATAAGAGGGATAGAAAAGTGGAAACTTCACTTATTGAAGAATTTAGTTATCCTAAGCTTGGTCCGGGCCAGCTCTGGGATGTTACAGCCGGTGAAGTAAAGAAGATGGGTGCTACAATTCTTATGAACTCACAGGTTACAAAGCTTCATAAGGACAAATTCAATAAAATTACCGGAGTGACTTATATTGCCGATGGAGAGGAAAAGGAGCTTGAGGCCGATATAGTTATATCTTCTATGCCACTTAAGGATCTGGTTGCCGGTATGAATGATGTCCCAAAGAAAGAGGCTGATATTGCAAAGGGACTGCCATATCGTGATTATATGACACTTGGTGTTCTTGTAAAAAAGCTTAATCTTAAAAATAAAACTGATATTAAGACTATGGGAAATATTGTTCCGGACTGCTGGGTATATGTGCAGGATAGAAAAGTTAAGATGGGACGTTTTCAGATATACAATAACTGGTCACCTTATATGGTAAAGGATTTTAAAAACACTGTCTGGATGGGATTGGAATACTTCGTTCAGGAGGGTGACAGATATTGGAATATGGATGATAAAGATTTTTCGGATTTTGCTGTAGATGAGATGGTTAAACTTGGTCTTATAAGTTCAAAAGAGGATGTTCTTGATTCGCATGTTGAAAGAGTGAAGAAAGCATATCCGGCTTATTTCGATACATATGATGAAATTGATACATTGATAGAATATATAAATACGATACCCAATCTTTACTGTGTAGGAAGAAATGGGCAGCATAGATACAATAATATCGATCATTCTATGTGCACATCATTTGAAGCCGTTAAGAATATAAAGAATGGAATTAAGGATAAGAGTAATATATGGACTGTAAATATAGAGGAAGAGTATCACGAAGAAAAGTAAGAAATGAAAGGCTATTCCTCTATAAAAATATAATAAGCAATACAATGAGCAAGCTCAAATATTGCCTATTATATTTTTATAACTGAACTGTTACATAATATAAATTTAATACAAAATTTTACCATCTGCTACCTGCTTAAGATGTTTGCCATATGTTGACTTGCCATAAAGCTTAGCAGATTCCAAAAGATTTTCTTTACTTATCCAGCCATTTTTGTAGGCAATTTCTTCTATTGCAGAGATTTTTATGCCCTGGCGGTTTTCGATAACTTTGACAAATTCTGTAGCGTCAGCGAGGGCATCCATAGTTCCTGTATCAAGCCATGCATATCCGCGTCCAAATGTTACTACATCAAGGTTTCCTTCTTCTAGATACATACGGTTAAGGTCTGTTATCTCAAATTCCCCGCGTGCAGATGGTTTAATCTTTTTTGCAAGCTCTACTACACGATTGTCGTAGAAGTAAAGACCTGTTACACAGTAGTTTGACTTAGGATGTTCAGGTTTTTCTTCTATTGAAACAGCCTTGCCGTTTTCATCAAATTCAACTATACCAAAACGCTCAGGATCATCTACGTAATAACCGAATACAGTTGCACCATTTTCTTTGGCAGCAGCATTTCTAAGATGCTTACCAAGTCCGCTTCCATAGAAAATATTGTCACCAAGCACCATGGCACATGAATCATCAGCGATGAAGTCTTCACCTATAAGGAACGCCTGTGCAAGTCCGTCGGGCGATGGCTGTACCTTGTACTGGAGATTGATACCGAAATTACTTCCATCTCCAAGAAGCTTTTCAAAATTAGGAAGATCTTTTGGGGTAGAGATTATGAGGATATCACGTATTCCTGCAAGCATAAGTGTTGACAGTGGGTAATAGATCATTGGTTTATCGTAAACAGGCAGAAGCTGCTTTGATGTTACCATTGTAAGTGGATAAAGTCTTGTGCCGGAACCTCCGGCGAGGATAATGCCTTTCATATTGTACCTCCGATTGTAAGTTAGTATGTGTATTATAACATATATCATTGGTATTGTAAGCATAAATGAAATTCGTTTTAGGCAATATATCGCATTAAGAATCTGAATTGCTCTAGACATTGTAATAGGATATGATATAATTTTAAATAGAATATTTGACATAATAAGTGCACTTTTTGATTGATAACAGGTGTGATACCAAAGTGTTTTAGAAGAAATAAATGCAGGGAGGTACAAATATATGAAGATTTTAGTTACAGGTGGAGCTGGATTTATAGGAAGTCATACCAACGTAGAACTGCTTAATGCGGGATATGATGTGGTTGTTATTGACAGTCTTGTTAATTCAAGCAGGGAGTCGATAAAAAGAGTTGAAAAGCTTACAGGTAAAAAGATTACATTTTATGAAGAAGATCTTTTGAATGAGAAAGCTGTTGATGATATATTTACAAATGAAAATATTGATTCAGTGATTCATTTTGCAGCACTTAAGGCGGTTGGTGAATCATGTGAGATTCCTATAAGATATTTTGACAATAATCTTACGGGAACACTTAATCTTCTTAAGGTGATGGATAAGCACAATGTAAAATCGCTTGTGTTCAGTTCATCTGCAACTGTTTATGGTAAACCAAAGTCAGTTCCGATAAAGGAGGATTTTGCTCTCTCTGTATCTAACCCATATGGACGTACAAAACTTATTACAGAGGATATGCTTCGTGATATTTATAAATCTGATCAAGACTGGAATATTGCACTTCTTAGGTATTTCAATCCGATAGGTGCTCATGAAAGTGGTGAGATAGGAGAGAATCCTCATGGTATTCCAAATAATCTTCTGCCTTATGTAGCAAAGGTGGCAGCAGGGCAGCTTGAATGTGTCAATGTATTTGGTGATGACTATGATACACCGGATGGAACAGGCGTAAGAGATTATATTCATATTCAGGATCTTGCCGCAGGTCATATAAAGGCACTTGAAAAGCTTGCAAAGAAGCCGGGACTTGTTACATATAATCTTGGAACAGGTGTTGGATATAGTGTTCTTGATATAATTCATAATTTTGAGAAGGCATGTGGAAGGGAAATACCTTATAAAATTGTCCCTAGAAGACCCGGGGATATTGATATGTGCTATGCAGATCCATCAAAGGCTGAAAAAGAGCTTGGCTGGAAGGCAACAAGGGGAATTGATAAGATGTGTGAAGATGCATGGAGATGGCAGAGCAAGAATCCCAATGGATATGAGGCGTAATGAAGTATTATATAGCGGACTGTCATTTTTCTGATGATAAGGCAAGGCAGATGGATAAAAGACCTTTTGAAAGTGTTGCTCAGATGAATGAGGTTATGATAGAAAGATGGAACGAAACCGTAAAGAAAAATCGTGATGAAGTATATATAATAGGAGATTTCTGTGTAGGCAGGGCTAAGGAAACGATGGGGATACTTAGTAAATTAAAAGGCAAAAAGTATCTTATAACTGGGAATCATGACATGAAATTTTTACATGACAAAATGCTTGATAAAGAAATTTTTCAATGGATCAAGCCGTATGCAGAAATTCGTGACAATAACCGCAAAGTGGTGCTTAGTCACTATCCTATCATATGTTACAATGGACAGTATCATGGCAATATGACGTATATGTTCTATGGTCATGTCCACAATACAAGAGATTATGAGAATGTAAAAAGGTTTGTAAGAGAATCTCGTGAGACTGTATATGGTGAGGAAGGTAAGCATTTATCATGCAATATGATAAACTGTTTCGCAGATTTTCTAGATTACAGACCGGGAACTCTTGAACAGTGGATTGAGTTAGAACTAAAAAGATAATATTGTGTTGCAAAGTATATCAGGATAATGTATAATCTAATCCGTTTGGGT
>CAZFFA010000042.1:0-14547 GCA_964517955.1 uncultured Jutongia sp.
TATATCTGCAACTAGGCTATATCAGCTTGATGTAAGACAGCGAAATTGATTCAAACTTAATAGTTATCATACAGCATCTGCATAACTATTCTTTTACTTTTTAAACCTTTTGTATTATAATGGTTACGCTTAGTTACTAGAATGATATAGAATCTGAAAGGAGTATACATATCATGAAAAAAATTGTTCTGACCGGAGGAGGAACTGCCGGCCATGTTACACCAAATATTGCATTGATTCCAGAACTTAAAAGAGCCGGATACGAAGTACATTATATCGGTTCATACGAAGGTATTGAAAAAAAACTTATAGAAAAATTAGGAATTCCCTATTATGGCATTTCAAGCGGAAAGCTTCGCCGTTATATTGATCTAAAGAATCTCAGTGATCCTTTCAAGGTGCTCAAAGGTCTTGCACAGGCACGTCATCTTCTTGGAAAGATCAAACCTGATGTAGTATTTTCAAAGGGTGGTTTTGTATCTGTACCTGTAGTCCTTGCTGCAAAGTCACGCAAAATACCATGTATTATCCATGAATCAGATATGACACCGGGACTTGCCAACAAAATCTGTATTCCTTGTGCAACAAGAGTATGTACAAATTTCCCTGAAACCTTAAAACATCTTCCACCTGAAAAGGCTGTACTTACAGGTTCACCTATAAGAGCAGAACTTTTTCATGGCGACAAAGCCAAAGGACTTAGCTTCTGCGGTTTTGATGATAGCAAGCCTGTCATACTTATAGTCGGAGGAAGCCTTGGTGCAGTTGCAGTCAACAACGCAGTCCGTTCAATCCTTCCTACACTCCTTAAAAAATATCAGGTTATTCATCTCTGTGGCAAAGGCAAACTTGATGAAAAACTTGTTGGAACTAAAGGTTATGTCCAGTATGAATATATTCAGGAAGAACTTCCTGATCTTATGGCTGCGGCAGACCTTATCATTTCAAGAGCAGGTGCCAATGCAATCTGTGAAATTCTTGCACTCCGCAAACCAAACATACTTATCCCTCTTTCAGCACAGGCAAGCAGAGGTGATCAGATACTTAATGCCGCTTCATTTGAAAAGCTCGGTTACAGTATTGTAATTCAGGAAGAAGATGTAACTGACGAAAAGTTACTTGAGGCAGTGAATAAAGCCGATGAACACAAGACAGAATATATAAAAGCTATGGAAAAGAGCCAGTTGAACAATTCTATTGAAAAAATCGTCGGACTTATCAAACAGGCAACAAAATAATTATAAGAACAAACAATATCATGTCACATTATGGTGGTCCGTATTGTGACATAATACAGTTACGCCGTAAAAAGGCATAGAAAGAAGAATAGTAACGATGGAAACAGTACAAGGCAGCATTGACATTACATACGTAAATAATATTTCAGTTGAAGATTATAATGCTCTTCGTAAGTCTGTGAATTGGATAAATGTTACAGAAAAAAGAGCCTCAATAGCACTTAAAAATTCATTTTATCTGTGTGTTGCAATGTCAGACAATAAGCCAATTGGAATGGCAAGAATAGTAAGTGACGGTGGCTATACATATTTTATAACAGATGTGATCGTAAATCCGGACTATCAGGGACATCATATTGGAACTGAACTTATAAAAAGGGTTCTTGATTATATAAAGAAAGATGTTATGGATGGCGAAACTGTCATGGTAAGCCTTATGGCTGCATACGAAAGAGAGAGCTTTTATGAAAGATTTGGATTCCACACAAGACCATTTGGCAATCATGGTCCCGGAATGTCGATGTGGGTATCAAGAGATATTGCTGGAAGTGTTATAACACTTTAAATTTCTATTGAAATCAAGAATAGTACAACCTATGCATAACTAAAATAAGAATAACTTGCATTCATTATATAAAAAAGGCAATGCTATTGTATAGGCAATTTCCTATTCCATAAAATATAAAAAGCCATATCACGTCAAATTGATATGGCTTTTTATATTTTATATAACAAATTTTATATAACAAAAATCTATACAAACTTATTTAATTTCTCATTATACTTATAATCAATACTCGCAAGCTTGTCATTTATCTGCTTTGCATCAAGATTATTTGTTTTGCAAAATTCTAAAAAAGAAGGGTAGAAATCCCTAAGCTGTGTATTGACAAAACTTAAAAGCATCATAGGGTCTTTTGGTATGTTCATATTTTTCTCCGTAATCTTTATAATATATTCTTCTACAAACGGAAGAAATCTATATGTGTTCTAAGGTCTTTTGAAAGATCATGAAGATCGCCTGATGACTCAGCAAGCAGATTTATTGTTGCATTAAGTTCTTCCATAGACGCAGTAGTTTCTTCTGTTGATGCTGCGTTTTCTTCAGAAATTGCAGAAAGATTTGAAATCACATCAACAACATTCTTACGTGCATCATCACATATATCTGTCTGATTCTTAATCATTTCTGTTTCATCCCTTGATTTCTCAATGCCTTTATATACATCCTCAAACTGTTTCTTTGTAAGGTTAAGATTTTCCTGCTGTTCATTGACTCTCTCTCTTACTTCTCCCATTACATTCACTGTATTTTCTGAATCATCTATCAATTCCTTAACAATATCTGCAATTCTTTGTGCCGATTCATTGGACTGTTCCGCAAGCTTCTGTATCTGATTGGCTACAACAGCAAAACCCTTTCCCTGTTCGCCGGCTCTTGCAGCTTCAATAGAAGCATTAAGAGAAAGAAGATTTGTTTCTTCCGCAATATCAGTAATAATCTGTATTGCCTCGCTAATTTTATTGACAGAATCATTAGTTGCTGTAATCTGTTCACTTATTCTTTCTATAGCGTTCATGGTATAATCATTTGATTTACTAAGATCATTCATGATATTTGATGCGCTGTCACCCGCATTTTTCATCTGCTCAGACATTTTGTCAAGAACAGCAACTGAATTAACTATTCTCTCAATTACCTGTCCCATTGTCTCAACCTTAGCAGAAGCATTCTCTATCTCCTCTGCCTGTGATACAGCACCTTTTGATATATCCTCAACTGCTGTACCGATTTCATCTGCTGTAGAACTTGTCTGAGATGCAGTATCACTAAGTTTCTGACCTGCATCATTTAATACGTCTGATGACTTTTTAATATTGACCATTACATCAATAAGTTCACTTTTAAGAAGCTCGATACTTCGTATCATAGCTCCAAGTTCATCAGTTCTCTTTGATGCTTTCTTATTGATTTCTACATTTAGGTCACCTTCTGAAAGTCCCTTTACAACAAACTCTGCCGCTTCAATTTCCTTCTTAACACTCAATGTAATAGCAAGTATCATACAAATTGCAATAATAGTAAATACTATAGCTGAAGCCACAACTGCCATAACCTTTTTATTGATATATGCGTCTATATCTTCACTCGGTTTACCTGCAAACGTCATACCGACTATACTTCCATCATTATTTTTTAATGGCTTATAAACTGCATAGTACTTCTTGCCGTTTACCTCTATATCCTCTTTTTCAACAGTATTTCCCTTTGTAACCTGTGCATACACATCAGGATCAGCTTTTGTTCCTAATATACGTTCTCCTTTTTCCTTGTCTATAATTGTTGTCGCACATCTGACATCCCCATAGAAAATAGTAAATTCTATATCATTACCTTCCGTAAAATTGTCTATAACTTTTTCTGCATTAGTAATGTTATAACTACCTTTCATAAGATCGCCACTTTCAGAAAGAGCATAATTTCCTCCGTTAAGTGTAGTGTAAGCCGAAGTAATACTCGTTGTAACCGCATGTAACGAATCAAACTCTTCACTCTTCATACCACTTCTTACGCTTCCCATTCCAATCACTGTAAGAACAACTGCCATCAATACCATAGGAATCAATGCCCCCAGCAATATCCTTATCGCCAAGGATATGTTCACCGCTTTTTTTACATTTTTCATATAAACACCTCCGTATTTCTATCCACGTCCCCTATTACATTTAACATTATCTTAACATATTACCAATCGAAAGTCTATAAATTTAGCTAGTATATTTTAATGTTTATCACATATCCTTTTTATATAGTATAAAATTTCTTTTCTGTCTGATTTTCTGTAAAATCAGCAAGATAAGGCAGTATAAGGCATTGTTGAATCAGTATAAAACAAGGAGGATAGTGCGAAAAATCCATATATGAAAGATTTTTCACACACGAGCTTTGTGTCTGCGCGCACTTGACACAAACTCGTTATGCACAAAAAATGTGCGCAGAAATGAGGATAATATGGAACTCACCACTTACAATATCTATACAAATCACATTAATTGCAGAAGCGATGTACAGATAACACTGGAAGATGATATGAATGTTCCGGATACAAAACCAGATATAGAATCAATCATCAAAATACAGGGAAATATTCAGATAAATGATACTACTCCATCTGAAGAAAAGGTTCTTGTCAAGGGAGCACTTATCTTTTCTATACTTTATCATACTAACGAGGATATTCGCCCAATACATAATTTAAAAGGACAAATTCCATTTGAAGAAAATATTAATATGGATAATATATCAGTTTCTGACAATATATCATGCCACTACGAGCTTGAGGACTGCCAGGCAAATCTTATCAATTCAAGAAAAATAAGTATAAGTTCTATACTCAGTCTTCACTGCTGCCAGACTGTTCAGTCATCAAATTCTATCGGCACAGATATTATTGCTGAAGATGCCGCACGTGCAGATATGGATAATATTGCTGTTCCTGAAGGATTACATAAACGTTTCAGTGATATTCATTTCACACAGCTTACTCTGCAGAAAAAAGACATATTTCGTGCCAATGATGAAATCTCAATTCCAAAGGGAAAGCCTGCCATAGATACAATTTTGTACTATGAAATGACCACGCAAAATGTTCAGACACGGGTCGTAGATGATGGTATACGTATAATCGGTGACATCAAACTTTTTCTGCTATATATACCTGAAGATGAGGAAAGACGTCTTGAATATCTTGAAAATGAAGTTCCTTTTGACGGAATTATAAACTGCAACGGATGCAATGAAAACCTTATACCAGATATCGAGATAAATACAGGCTCATATCAGGCAGAAGCAAAACCGGATGACGATGGTGAGATGAGACTTCTTGACATTGAACTTCTTCTTAAACTTGATATGAAATTTTATGAGGATTCTACTTTGCAGATTCTCGATGATGCTTATTCTACAGCATGTACCCTGCAGCTTACGCACGAAAACGTACCTTCTGAAAAACTGCTTGTCAGAAATCAAAGCACTCTACGTGTATCAGACCACATAAAGGTTTCAAATGGCGAAAACATTCTTCAGCTATGCAGTTCAAGTGGACATATACAGATTGATGAGCAGACTATAATTCAGGACGGCATCCAGATAGAGGGTGCAATTGAACTGGATATCCTGTATATAACAGAGAATGACAATAAACCTCTAAGCCTTGCAAAAGGCGTAATACCATTTAGTCATGTTATAGAAATAAAAGGAATCTCCGAAAATGATTCTTATGAACTTCAGGCAGATATAAATCAAATCAACGTAATTATGATTGACAGCAGCGAAGCAGAAGCAAAAGTATCTTTATCCATATGCGCAATAGTATTTACAAACCAGTCAACGTCTGTAATAACATCTATCACAGAATCGCCTTTAGACCTTAAACGTCTGCACGATATGCCGGGAATGGTTGGATTTATAGCTGAAAAAGATGGCAGTCTATGGGATATCGCCAAAGAATACAGTACAACAATTGAAAGTATAATGGAACTCAATAATCTTCAAAATGACAGTATTCACAAAGGAGATAAACTGCTTTTACTCAAAATGGTTGACGGAATATAAAGATATCTGAGTTATTATTTAAATTTCAAATTATTTAATCTCATAAACTTATAAATTTCATAAACTTATAAAGCAAAAATCGCCAAAACCTCTTAGGTGTCCAAAAGTTAAACCTTTTGAAAATACACCTTAATGTTCTGGCGATTTTATTTAAAATATGTACTGTTCTTATTATATGATGCAAGGGTCAAAATACCTTTCCCCCATACACCATTATATTATTTGATAACCTTAATCCATCCTTCAGGAGCTTCAATATGACCCATCTGAATACCTGTAAGTGTTTCATAAAGTTTCTTAGTAATAGGTCCCATTTCTTCCATTCCACTTGGTAAGCAGATTTCCTTGCCATGATCTACAATCTTTCCAACTGGTGAGATAACTGCGGCTGTACCACAAAGACCACATTCAGCAAAGTCCTTAAGTTCATCTACATAAACTTCTCTTTCTTCAACTTCAAGACCAAGATACTTCTCAGCAACTACCATAAGTGAGCGGCGTGTTATTGAAGGAAGAATACTATTTGACTTAGGTGTTACAACCTTGTTGTCTTTAGTAACAAAGATGAAGTTAGCTCCACCTGTCTCCTCAACCTTTGTACGTGTAGCAGCATCAAGATACATATTCTCATCATATCCCTGCTTGTGGGCATCTACTATTGCATGAAGGCTCATTGCATAGTTAAGACCTGCTTTGATATGACCTGTACCATGTGGTGCAGCACGATCAAAATCTGAAACACGGATAGTAATTGGTTTTGCACCACCTTTGAAGTATGGTCCAACTGGTGTAGCAAATACTCTGAACTGATATTCATTGGCAGGCTTAACACCAATAATCGCATCACTACCGAACATATATGGACGAAGATATAATGTAGCACCAGAACCATATGGTGGAACATAATCTATATTAGCTTCTACAGTTTTTACAATTGCATCTACAAATTTATCCTCAGGAATTGTTGGCATCTCAAGTCTTGCTGCTGAATCTTTGAAACGTGCAGCATTTAAATCAGGTCTAAAACAGACAACATGACCATCTTCTGTTGTATATGCCTTAAGACCTTCAAAAACAGTCTGTGCATACTGTAAAACACAGGCACATTCACTAATTGTAATCTGGTCATCATCTGTAAGGACACCATCATCCCATGCTCCGTTTTTATAGTTTGAGACATATCTCTTGTCTGTCTTAATGTAACCAAATCCAATATTACTCCAATCGATGTCTTTCTTTGCCATAATTAATACTTCCTTTCGTAAACCTTTATTTATAAGGTATTATTTCTTTAATACATAACAATATTAACTCGACTATCATATAGTGTCAAGGCATAGATGAATATTTTTAATTTTATTGTTGAATTTTAGTATATAATCATTCTAGTGTACTGTATCATTGACATTTCACCAAATAACTAGTCTTCAATCTGGCTTATACGGCGTATATGTCTTTCTTCGTTTGAAAAAGGTGTATTAAGGAAAGTATCTACAATTTTAAGTGCAAGTCCCGGGCCAACTACTCTCGCTCCCATTGCAAGTATATTGGCATCATTGTGAAGCCTTGTTGCTTCTGCGCTAAATGTATCATGACATAAAGCAGCTCTTATGCCTTTCACTTTATTGGCAGATATTGATATACCTATTCCTGTTCCACATATAATTATACCCTTATCACATTCTCCTGATGCTACAGCATTAGCTACTGCCTTGCCATATACAGGATAGTCACATGCTGTTTCGTCATAGCAGCCATAGTCCTTATATTCAAGATTATGCTCTTTTAAATAACCAATAACCTCCTGTTTTAATGCAAATCCACCATGGTCACAACCTAATGCTATCATATCTTATTCCTCCATATATATTATTTATCTTTAAACAGCATAACAATCTATTAAATTGGGATACTATCTGTTTTTCCATCTTCTTTTTCTTCAGTCTCTTCTGATCCTACATCAGAATTTTCTTCTGTATCATCCTCAGATTCGCTATTTTCTTTACTGCCTGTTATCGCCTCTTCGTGATAATTGGCTTCTATCCTGAGGATAACTCTTTCTACACGCGAATATACTTCATCAAAAAATTCCTCATACTGCTCGTCCTCTCCACCATAAGGACTCATAATATCCGTATCTTCTTCTATAAATTCCCCAATTGTATATACATTATTTTCTATTCCAAAATCTTCCATCAGTTTAACTTTTTCACTAAAAGTCATAGTCAAAATGAGCGTTTCCGGAGTTATCTCATCCCTATCAAGCATAATAGAATACTGATGATTGCTCAATTCAATATCATGACTGCTCAATAGTATATTGACCTTTGGACTTATCGGTTCTGAAAATAATACAACAATTCCACGCGATATAGCCGACGGAATCCATGCCGGTGCCATAGATCTATAGATTGCTTCAGCTACAGGACTGCAAAATGTATTGCCTGTACATACAAAAACTACTTTATCATAACCTATCATGCTATCATACAATCCTCCTTTTCCAAAATTTTACGCCTGTATAAAATTATAAGCCGCTGCCTTGACCATCCTGTTCATAATGGCTCCACCAAGCTTATCCTCCTCAAAGCTTTCAGCGTATATATATTCTGCTCCAAGATGATCCATTTCTCTTAGTATATCATATAATCCTGCTGCAATGGAACCCTCACACTTTCTTGAACCGATACTTCTGACAATGTCACATTCATACCTGTCTTTTGTCTCCTCTGTCGCTATAACAGCAACTCGGAAACCATGTTCTTTTTTATCTTGTACAAGTTCATTTATCTTTTTAATAACAGAATCCGTATCACCTTCTACAATAGCCATATTTCCTTTTGGAGCATAATGACGGTATTTCATTCCAGGTGCTTTTGCCACTATGTTTTTCTTCATAACTTTTCCAACTATAGCCGGATCAATCCTGACTTCACCAACTACCTCTTCAAGCATACTTTTTGTAATGTATCCGGGACGAAGTATCACCGGCACCTCACCACTGACATCAACAATCGTAGATTCAAGTCCGATGCCCACACTTCCTCCATCTATTATCATATCAATTCTTCCGCTTAAATCCTCAATAACATGTTCTGCCTTTGTAGGACTTGGTCTGCCCGATGTATTGGCACTTGGCGCCGCAATATATACACCTGATTGTCTTATAAGCTCCATAGCAATAGGATGGACCGGCATTCTTATTGCAACTGTATCAAGACCACCGGTTGTAGAATATGGAACCTTGTCTTTTTTTCTAAATATCATCGTCATCGGACCCGGCCAAAATGCATCAGCAAGCTTCTTCGCTGTATCTGTAACCTCCTTAGCAATATCATATACGCTCTCCATATCGGCAACATGCACGATCAAAGGATTATCAGATGGACGTCCTTTTGCAGCATATATTTTGGCTGATGCCTCCGGATGCAGAGCATCACCACCAAGTCCATATACTGTTTCTGTAGGAAAAGCAACAAGTCCATTCGCTTTTAATATATCACAAGCGTCTTTTAATTCCTCATCCTCAAAATTTTCCGGATCAATCTTTTGTATCTTAGTTTCCATCTTTTCCTCCTTCGAGATATTTCATAATCCCATTTGATATTGACTTGGCAAGCTTCTTTTGATAGTCACTGCTACACAGCAATGCCGCCTCATCTGCATTTGACAAAAAACCACATTCAATTATTATTGTTGTACCTGTGGTATTTCTGAGTATGTAATAATCTCCATTTGGTTTTGCAACCCTTTTATTATCTTTGTCAATATCTTCCACAAGCTGTGCCTGCATTATCTTTGCAAGCTTCATGCCTTCATCTGATGATGTGTGATAAAAAACCTGTGCACCCTTTGAGCTTTCCTGTGTAAAACTGTTCTGGTGTATGCTGACTACAACATCTGCATTTTGCGTATTCATTATCTCGACACGCCTGCGAAGATCTGCTGTCTTTTTATTGGTATCACTGTCCTTATATAATCCCGTATCGCTGTCTCTCGTCATAATTACATTGCAGCCCTTAGTCTCCATTACCTTTTTAAGTTCAAGAGATATCGAAAGGTTTATATCTTTTTCATAGCATCCATTAATTCCAACCTTGCCGGGATCAATTCCACCATGACCACTGTCTATCACTATAGTATAACTGCATTTTTTCTTATTTTTCAACGTCTGAATAGATTCAAACGCATTTATCAGACCACATGTTCCGGCTGCCAGCAAAGCAACCAGCAGTACAAGCATAGTATATTCCTTAAGATGTTTTACCACGATTTTCTTATCCATATAAACATCCACCATATTTTGCTTATCTATACTATTTTATGCTGTTTAAAATAATTAAATAACGCTTTTACCTGCCGGCATCTGACAAATATTTTTTAACAGTATTCCACACCGATGTTTTCTCCATACCGAGTTTCCAAAAAGCAACTCCGGCAGAATCTGACGCTGCAACTGCATCAAGTTTTTTCTCAAGAGATTTCTCATTCTCTATCCATACTTTGCAAACGGACTTTCCTGACTTATACTCAGCATAATCAAGTCCTCTTTCATCATCCCATGTAATCTCTGCCTTTGCATCTTTAACAACTTCCTCTACATATGGCATAGAATATGCTTCTGATGACAATGACACAGTACCATTTTTTGTTTTCTCTGACCATATTCTTGAATAGAATGGCAGACCTATTATTGCCTGTTCCTCTGGAACCTGCTTCAATACATTGGTGGTAGCATCCTGCACATATGTCAGTGATGAAACAGGACCTGCCTCTTCAGAGCCTGCATAATACTCATCATACGCCATCGTGATAACATAATCTGCAACTGCTGCCTGCTCTGTTCTATTGTAATACTCAGAATAGCTTGCAGGCGGTGTATCATCTATTGATAAAATAATACCATTGTTTCTGCACATAATTCCAAGTTCTCTTATAAACTGTATAAAATCTTCTCCGGAATCTTTTTTTACATTTTCAAAATCTACGTTAATTCCATCAAGACTATATTTTATAGCTTCTGCTATAAGATTTTTTTCAAGCTTCTGTCGGCTGTTTGTAGTTCCAAGTACCGTTCCTATCTTCATATCAGGATCAAAATCATCACACAATCCCCAAACCTGTACACCTGCCGCATGAGCTTTTTCCACATATGAGTAATCAGCAAGGGATTTAATTCCACCCTGATTGTCAACTGTCTTAAACCATGTTGGTGATATTACATTGACACCCTTTGTTCCGGACAAAAGTGATACAACATTTTCATTGGCTGCACTATTCGTTACCTGATGCCATACAAGATTGACCTTTTCATCAAGGAGTATATGGCTGTACACTTCATCCTTATGATCTGTAGAAGGTGTATATTCAAACTTATCTCCAAGTTTTTTTGCCTTTATATATCCTATCACGCCATCTTTTGTCATAGCTTTGCAAAAGCCTGTATCACTATCTTCATCTTCAAGAAGAAGGAGTTCATCATCCTTTTTCACATCAGAAACTATATCACTCTTAATATCTGATTTATATCTGAGCTGTGTATCTTCTCCTGCTTTTACCTTATTTTCCTTCTCATTAAATCTATATGTTACAACAACCCTGTCAGGTTTATCGAATTTTTCGTATTCAACAGCAGAATAATTTTTCACAAAATCCAGTGCAATATATGCCTTATTGTCTGCAAGAGTTACGATCTTATAATCTTCTGCTGCCTTGCTCTTATTTATATAATAATCACTGCTGTCCAATTCAACAGAGATTACATTAGTTGAAGTAGTATATAAAAGAAGATTTTCATTTGAATCCCAGTAAAATCTGCTATTTATATATTTTTTTACAGTGTCAATATCAAGATATACATGACCATCCTGATAAAGCCCTTTCTCTTCATACAATGAATCCTGCATGATCACACTTATTCTGCCAGCCTGCGCATTATAATATCTGTTCAGTGACATATGCTTTTTACTAGGCATATTTGTCTTAATATTGTAACCAATGATAATAACCAGAATCACTATTATAACACCCAAAGCAGGAATTAAAACTTTATTTTTCTTCTTCATATCACACTACCCCTAACTTATCTATATAATATTGTAAAGTCCGTAACAGTATATCACTTTTAAGATATACGGGCAACCACAACACATATAAAATTACAGAGGGAATCCAAGGCAAGATCCCCTCTCATATTAGGTAATTACAACTTACAATTGGCGCCTGCTTTCAAGACCACCATTCTGCTACATACTTCCGATACATTCAAAATTGATCTGTACGATCCTGCCTGCATCATCACCAATATAGCTTTTCATATAGTAACTGTTTTCCATAACATTCTTAAGCTTTTCTGTGTCATCAAGAGAATACTTTACTCCATCTACTTCAATATTCACTCCGGATACCTCAGCAGCTCTAATTTCAGAAACAAGCCAAGAATACATCTGTTCTTTTAGATTGTTTGATTCTAATTTCATTTTTCCTCCCATTGCCATAGCAGCATGTCGGTACATTAAATATTGTGATACGTTGCTGCCACCTAAATACATATTCTGAGAATGCAAATTCCTATTGTGCGCGGCAATGTGTAAGACTCTCTAACATCTAAAAAACCTTCACCCCTCCTTATCTGGATTTGCTTCTCTGGATATATTATATTATCATATGATAATCTGTGACAACCCGCAAAACAGGCATATTACTACTGAAATAATGCACTCATTTTTGTTATAATTTTATTTATATTTTTTAAAGAGTCACATTTAAGTCACATTTATCCATTAGCAACAAAATTGTAAAAATTCTGCTAGTATTTGTTTAACTATTTTTACAAATCATAATATTAAATCAATAACGTAACAGTTCAGCCATTCAGATTTATGAATTTAAGAAATGAAAAGCCGAACTGTTTACTGTTAATAACGTCCAGTTTTATATTGTATTTATTGACTTATATATGTTATTAAATTATAATTAATTTAGATGTAATAATATGTCGATTAAATAGATGAAAGGGAGTGAGCCTATGCGTATAGAAAAGATTAATGACAAGCAGATTCGCTGTACTCTTAACCAAAAAGATCTTTCAGACAGAGAAATCAGAATCAGTGAATTAGCCTATGGCACCGATAAAGCGAAAGCCTTGTTCAGGGATATGATGCAGCAGGCTTCCTACGAATTTGGATTTGAAGCAGACGATATTCCGTTGATGATAGAAGCAATACCTATGTATCCTGACACTCTGGTTCTTGTCATAACAAAAGTTGATGACCCTGATGAACTAGATACAAGATTTTCTACATTCTCAGATACTGATGATCTGTATGAGCTTGAGAATGAATATAACTTTGATGCTGATGAAATGGAAGATTCCAATCTACTAGATAATTTTGATTATCCTGAATATGGTGATGATGATGCCATACCATTTAATATCAATACCGATGACAATAATAGCAATGATGATTTTATATCTCTTTCAGATGCACTCAGTAATGAACCACGGCCTGAAACACCTGACAAAAAGATAGATACAGATATCATCAAACTATATAGCTTTGATGAACTTAAAGATATCTGTCAGCTTGCAGATAATATAAAGGATATTTATTCCGGTCAGAATACATTGTACAAAGATAATGCACGCGACAAATTTTATCTTGTACTTCATCAGTCCGGTATGTCACCAACTGACTACAACAGAATATGTACCATAATAAGCGAATATGGAAAAACCATGAAAAATATGTATGCAAGCCATTCATATTTTGAAGAACATTATGAGCCATTTATAAAGGACAATGCACTTCAGGTTCTTGCAACAATATAATTAACACTGCAGACAAAGTACAAAATGCCGGCAATATACAGATTTTAGTATATTCCGGCATTTTTCTGTTTAAAATTTATAGGAATTATTTATTGGCAAGATATTCATTGACTGCATCAACGAGTTTTGAAGCGTCAAGACCATGAACCATGGCAGCCTCATCAAGACTTTCACCCTGAGCAGATGGGCAGCCTATACAATGCATTCCAGATGCCATAAGTATAGCAGCAATGCCTGGATCGATCTTAAGCATATCAGCAATTATCATGTCTTTATTAATTCTCTCTGTCATAATATCCTCCATTTCTAAATCTAACAGATTTATCGTCGCCATCTCACCAATGGTGTTACAGCAACATCTTATTGTCATGTACCATGCGTATTATAACCAATCATTTACAATAATACAACTTAAAAAATTATAAAAAAGAAAAGTAAAAGACTGTAACCAACAAATCATACAATTCATCAGTTACAGTCCCATGCTTATCCACACTATGTAGAATATGCAAATTTAAATTACTCTTCTGAAATTGCTCCTGAAGGGCATGTACCTGCACAAGCACCACATTCGATACATGTGTCAGAATCAATCTGGTAATGAGCATCTCCCTCTGAGATAGCTCCTACTGGACATCCACCTGCACAAGCGCCACAGCTTACGCAATCATCACTAATAACATATGCCATTTTATATTTCCTCCTTTTGAATTTTATTTAGTTATTATAATACAGATTCTGCAAATTTACAACCTAAATAATTTTAGTTTATACTAAAATAGTAACAGTTCAGACATAAAAATGTAATAAGCAATACTTGAGCTTGCTCATTGTATTGCTTATTACATTTTTATGTTGGAATA
>CAZFFA010000043.1:0-14466 GCA_964517955.1 uncultured Jutongia sp.
TCTTGCTATTGTCACTTTCAAGGTATCTCATTCCCATAATCATAGTGTAATATAGATCATATTCTTCCCGACAGTTTTTACATGTCTGGAGATGTTTAAGAAATTCATCTAATTCACGAATACTAAGCTTGTCATCTATAAACGGAATATATTTGCTCTGTATCTCTTTACATTTCATAATATCCCTCCATTCCTACTCAGCCCATCTTACATGACTTCCATGACTGCCCTTTGTAACAAGAAGTCTGTGCGGTATCTGCTCTTTTAACTCAGACACATGCGATATAACACCTACAAGCCTGTTGTCACCGGCAAGCTGTATAAGCACCTTAACCGCCTTGTCACGCACCTCATCACTTAAAGAGCCAAAACCTTCATCTATAAACATCGTATCAAGCTTTGTTCTGCCTACCGTATTCTGTACAATATCAGCCATTCCAAGAGCCATTGAAAGTGATGCCATAAATGTCTCTCCACCCGACAGTGTTCTTGAATCCCTTACCCTGCCTGTAACAGGATTGTATACATCAAGCTCAAGACCCATTTCTCCCTGACCTGATTTTCCTATTTCTCTGCACTTAAGAAGAAATTCTCCTGTAGTCATCTTTACAAGCCTTTTATTGGCGGCCTGAATTATCTGTTTAAAGTACTGCCTTTGTATATATGTCTGGAAATGTATTTTTCCATTGGCAGTATCATTCAGAGATTTGATCACTCTCATTCTTTCATTCATACTGCCTCTTGACTGCATAAGTTCTTTTATCCTGTCATTGCATTTTTTATTGGTGTGGATTGTAAATGTAAGATTTTCAATAACTTTCTTTAGTTTTGCCATTTCCACATCTATTATATCACATCTGCTTTGCATTTCTTTCGTATCGATATAATTTTTGCCATCCACCTGATTCTTTAAAGTCTGCACTTTTGTATCAGTCTTTATATAATCGTTGTCATACTTAGCTATATTTTCCTCATATTTTTTTATTGTTTCATCTGGCAGCAAAGCATTATGATATTCTTCTGTATCCGCAAATCCTCCTTTTATAATCATCTCATTAAAGTCTGTCAATGCTTCTTCTAAAGCTTTTTCTGTCTTCTTAAGACTTTCTGTAACCTCACTCAATACACTTTTTACCTTTGTAATCTTATCTCTGACTAACTGCCTTCTTTTTTCAATATCATTGTATTGGTTTTCAATCCCCGTATACTTTGAAATACACAGATTAACAGCCTTTTCCGCTTCCTCTGCGCTGCCATACTTTAACTCATCTTTTATAAGCTTAAGTTCCTTTTCGTCTCCTTCAACCTCAAGCTCAAATGCATGATTATATTGAGTAGTCTTTTCTATCTCTTTTGATATTTCTTCATGATCTGCAGATACCTTCTGATACTTTTCTTTATTTATACTCTTTTCACTTATTTTCTTTTTTATATCAGAAGATACTTTTAAAAGTTCTTTTCGTCTCTTTTCTGCTGCTTCTTTTTTTTCAGGCAGAATTATATCAAGAGAACCGGTTAATTCTTCATTTCCAAATACATTATCCATAGACTGTTCAAGCACAGCTTTGGCTGCTGCCACTTTACTTAGTGCTTCATCAGCTTTTTTCTGATATGAACTTTTATTCTTTTCCTTTTTCTCCTCTAACTTTTTTTCTTCTTCAAGCATCTCTTTGGTCACTATATTCTCAGCCCCGACTGCCGGATGCGGATGTGTCAGAGAACCACATACAGGACAAGGTTCATCATCCTTAAGCTTCCGGGCAAGGAATGATGACTGTGCCGATATATATAACCTGCTGTATTCTTCATATTTATGTCTTTGTTCTTCCCACTCTTTAAGTATCGTAAGAAGCTTAGCCTGTATTTTTTCTGCATCGCCTTCCAGTTTTTTATACAGATCATTTTTTTCTGAAAGCTCTGATAAGTTCTCATTATATCTGTCTGCATCCTTAAGCTTCTGAATAACCTGTTCATATTGTACTTCTATTCCTTCTGCTTCATTTATCTTAACTTCATAACTCTTCTTTTCATCAAGTAACAGCTTTTCTTTCTCTTTTAATATGGCTAATCTTTCTGCCGCATCATCAGCTTTTTTCTTCTTTAGGATAAAGCTTTTGTACTTGTCAGCATAAATATGGTGATTTTTTAATTCACGCTCAAGCTCATTCTTCTGCTTTTTATAAAGTGGTACTTTTTCATCATATTCTTTTTTTATACTGTCATATTCATTGTCTATCTTTCCAAGTTCCTCTATCCCCATCTTCTCATCATATATAAGGGATTTCTTGCGTTCCTCAAGACTGTTTTTTTCTTTGCATCTGTCAGTATATATCTTTTCAGTATAAGATATCTCTTTTGCTTTCTTTGAAATCTCAAGCTTATTTCTGTCAGACTCTATATCTTTCTTTTTTTCATCCAGATAATTTAATTTTTCAGATAGTTTTTTAAGTTCATCTATTATACTGTTCTGTTCTCTGGCAACAGCTATCTCTTTTGATATTTTATTAAATTGTTTCTCATAATCATCATATATCTTTTTATTGTCAGTATAGATTGCATTTACTCTTTTTATCTCACTGTCAAGTACATTTATAATAGCATCAGGTTCTGTGTCCTTATGTACAAATGCCTCGTTCCATTCATCATAAAACGGACTGTCATCCGGTATATCTGCACTTTTTATAAGCTCACCAAGCTGTGTAGCATTTTTTAGCATACTGCTCTGTACTTCTTTGAACTTTTCATATATTTTCTTTTCTATATCTTCGTATATCTGTGTAGAAAATATCTGTCTGAATATCTCCTTGCGGTTGCCTGTCCTATCCATTATAAGCTCCTGAAATTCCCCCTGAGCTATCATAACTATTCTTGAAAACTGATCGGCTGTAAGACCTATTATTGATCTGATTTTCTCATTGACATCGGCAATTTTACCGGGATATTCCGTTCCATCAGGCATAATAAGACTAACCTTTGCACCTTGACGTATCATGGAATACTCACCTGATTTATTTTTTCTTTTACTTCTTCTGTCATATGGAGGATATCTTTTTATGGTATATGTATCCTGCTTACCATTGCTTCCATATTCAAATGTGTATTCTACATATGTCTCACACTCTTCTTTTGCATATTCACTTCTCATCATGCTGCTTTTTCTTTCTTTGCCACTCATGGTGTCAAAAAGAGCAAACATAATGGCATCAAATATAGTAGACTTTCCCGCTCCTGTATCTCCGGCTATAAGAAAAAGACCATTGGAATTTTTGTCAAAATCTATGACTTCTACTCCGCCATATGAGCCAAAAGCTGACATTTCAAGTCTAATTGGTCTCATTCTTTCACCTCCCCCACTTCTGTAAGAATCTCTCTAAAAAGCTTATCTTCCATCTCATCCATCTCCCTGCCGGCAGTTTCACTAAAAAAAGCTGCAAATGATTCATAAGGTGTCATCTGCCTAAGGTCCGGTATTTCCTCTTCAAGTATCTGTCTGCTTCTTTTATTATCAATTATAATCTCAAGGATACTGTCAAAATATCCCTCAAGAATATCTTTTACTTTGTCAGGTATATCTTCATCCGTTATTGTTATGCTTACAAAATCATGCTTTGAGTTTTCATCTGCCCTTTCAATTATTTCTCTTAATGTCCCCTTTATTCTCTTTACATCCTTTTTCGCCCTTATGGGAATAACTTTTATATCCGGTTCATCGCCTTTCTTTCCCATAGTTACTACTGTAATGCTCTTATTGTGATCTGCCTCACTAACAGAATATTTAAGGGGCGTTCCACAATATCTGTAACATTCTTTTCCTATACTCTGCGCACCATGTATATGACCAAGAGCTGCATAATCAAATGGGTCAAGCACTGATATATCAATAGCGTCAAGACCTCCAACCATTGTAACTGATTGTTCTGAATCACATGTCTCCGGTTTATTTCCACAATTTACATAAAATTGGTGTGATAAAATAACATTTCTGCTTTCTCTGTCTACATTTTCCACATCAATAAGCTTCTTTATAACTGCCTCTTCTCCTTCTGCCGCTTCTTCCGGCAGATAAGAGCGAACCATTCCCGGTTTAACAAATGGAAGCATATAGAAATTTACATCCCCATATTCATCGTGAAGAACTATCTTTTTAAGATGTTCACCCTCTGACTGTGGTGGAAGTACCGATATATGAATGTCATTTTCTTCTAAAAATCTCTGTCCATATCTAAGTCTCTCACCTGAATCATGATTGCCGGCTATAATAAGGATCGTATATCCTCTAAGAGCTACTAAAAGTTCATCAAGAAGCGTCATAGCCGTAGCCGATGGCACAGATTTATCATATATATCACCTGATATAAGTATTGCGTCAGGATTTTCTTTCCTGGCATATTCTGCTGTCTGTGCTATAAAGTCACGATGCAGCTCTGTTGTATCATAACCATGAAGCTGCTTTCCAAAATGAAGATCAGACAGATGAAAAAATTTCATAATACCCTCCCTGTTTTGTAATCTCAATGAATTACATCTTTATATTTTTCATTTAATTTAGCTCCGCTTGCAATAACTGTTTTCTGTGCAAGAACATCAAGTACATCTACAAATCTTGTATCAAATGCACACTTGCTGTCATCTCTTTTCAGCAAAGAAAGTTCTGTGCATCCCAGAATAATCTTCTCTGCGCCCTTTTCCATAAGACTGTCCGCAACATCATGAAGCATGTCCCATCTTACGTCTCTGCCTTTCTTTACCTGCTCATATATCACTTCCATAACAATATCCTGCTTTTCCCTGTCAGGTATTTCTACTTCAATATCCCTGCTTTTAAAATGTTTTTCAAGCACTCCGCTCTCTATAGTTCCACTGGTAGCAAGTATTCCAACCTTTTTTATCCCCTTTGCTGCTATATCATCTGCAACATTGGCACAAAGTGAGAGCAATGGAATATTAAATGCACTTTGCATCTCATCATAGAAAAACTGTGCTGTTACACATGGTATTGCCAGAAAGTCTGCTCCCAGCTTCTCAAGCTCTTTTCCCGCCTTTATAAGAAATGGTACAGGATTTTCACTGCTTTTACCGAGTATATATGCAGTTCTGTCCGGTGTATCAGGTATGCTCTCGATCATTATCCGCGGATGTTCCTGATCCGTATCAGCCGCTGTCATTCTTGTGATAAGTTCAAGATAATAAACTGTTGCCATAGGTCCTAATCCACCAATTATACCTATAGTTTTCATCTATAAAGCCTCCTTGTTCTTCCCCAAAAAGTAAAACTGAAGTGAATCTGCCACTTCAGTTTTACCAGATAAATTTTATTTTCTATGTGGAGTTTTACTTATAACCTTAGTTGCCCTTTTCGGATATAAACTCTCTTTAAAACTAAATGTTCTTCTTCCGGCACTATACTCTTTGAGCTGTTTATCTGTCAAAAGACAGAATACTCCACCCGCTGTTCTTGGTGTCGTATCAAAATGATACCATCCGCCTTTTACATAGACAAGATTCCACCAGTGATGACCACCTGTATATGCAGGATATCTTGTTATCGTAAAGTTCATTATCCCTGCTCTTGTAAGCAATAATCTCGCAACCGAATAATATGTATAACAGTCACCTGAGCCATATCTTATACCGGCTACAGCAACTTTACGCCAGTCACTATGTGTACCATTGTCCACATATCTGCATGTTTTTCGTACATATGAATAGATTGCTCTTGCTTTCTTAGTATCGCTCCAACTGCTTCTTACAATTGAACTAAGCACTTCATCCGCTATACTCTCTGCAGTTGATGGAACATATACCTGAATCTTTGCCCATGCATGTGCTTTATTGCCTGCTTTGTCAACTGCCGTATATCTTACTTTATATACGCCATCACGCTTCCAGTTTATTTTGGAAGTATCAACCTTTATCTTAACTTTGCCATCTCTGTCATCTTCAGCCTTAATGTGGTCTTTAAAATCATATGATTTTTTCCAGTCAGAATAACATGTCTTATAAATCTGCGATTTATAAACACTCTTTTTATTGATCCATCCGCTGAATACCGGAGCTTTTTTATCCTTAGTACCCCATTTCAATGTATATTTATTCTTCTCTGCATTGTATATATAAAGTGCACTTCCTGAATATAATTCTATCTTTTGAAGTTGAATATCCTTATATTTTCCTGTATATCCTGCTTTGCAGCTTGCGTTTTTAGATTTTCTGCCTGCTTTGACATTCTTAAATGTGAGATTTACCGTCTTTACATGTACAGCCGCACTTGTTGCGATGCCTTTTGTCTTGATCTTATATGTATAAACTATTTTTTTGATATTTGCTGTCTTTGATCTGTTTGTCACATTGGCTGTATAAACATAATCATTTTCAGCCTTTTCTTTGAGCGATACACTTGTTTTCTTTACTTCATCAAATACTACCGGAAGTGAAGGTCTTTTGTCTTTCTTTGTATTACATACTTTTATATCAACAAAAGCTTTTTTTCCATTCTTACCTGATACCTTTATTTTTACACTTCCTGCTTTCTTTCCCGTTATCACTCCATTATTGTCAACATATGCAATACTCTTATCATAGCTCTTGTATGATACAACATTCTTTATTCCTGCTTTTATATGATAACGCTGACCAATATATAATGTCTTACTTACATTTTTGGCAGATACATCTATATTGCATACAAACAATGACATAGCAAATACAACTGCTGCCGTAAAAATATATGCCACACTATTTTTTATATATTTTTTCATGTTAATCCCCATTTCTGATTACTGTGTACACATTCTCTATTTTAAGCTGCGATATATCTGATATTTGTTACCTTATCACCTGTAACTTCTATCTGAAGCTTTGATTTTCCTTTTTTGTATGTATATATACCAAACTTGCATGTTCCCTTACCATATTTCTTCTTTACATCAGAAAGTGAAGAACCGATCTTTATGCCTTCTTTTGTCTTAACATTTTTAGTAAGGAATGTTATTCCATTTATATATTCTGTACCTTTGTCAGATTTAGAATATGTATAAAGAATAAAGTTTTTATACTTATATGTTCTGTCTTTTCCCTTGTATGCACAGCTTTTCTTTACTGTCTTCTTAAGAACCTTTCCGGCCTTCTTTATAAGCGGAGCTGCCTTTGAATTCATTGTAACTGTAACTCCATTGTACTTGAACTTATAACCCTTTGCCGCTGCATCTGCCGGTGCTGATATTACACCAAACAATAATGCTGCAGTAATAACCATAGCTGTAATTTTCTTGATTGTTGATTTGATTTTCATAACTTTGTTTCCTCCCTTTATAATAAAAATTAATTTATAAATTATCTTTTTGTTCCTGCATTCTCTTCATATATTCTGCATATTTCTTTTTGTATACAGAAGCTATTTTCTTATCATTTCTGTGATCTTTTATTCCATAATCCTTAACAAGGACATTTCCCAGATACTTAGCCAACTTATCAGCTCCACTTAAATTCATATGAAGACCGCCATCATATGTATCTTTTTCAAAATCAATTCCTGTTTCATCAAGAAGGTCATAGAAATTGATATAAGGCAGATCATACTTTTTAGCATAATCAACTACCTGTTTATTCTGATCATCATACCATCGTGGCGCAAGACTTGGTGCTTTCATAAGTATAAGCTGTATTCCATTCTTTTTACATAGCTTACGCATCTTATCAAGATATTTCATCGGCATATCACCAAATGACCTGTCTTTGTCATCATCTTCCGCTTCTACTTTATTGTCTTTTGAAGCATCATTTTCTTCTGATCCATCTTCCTCATCTATGTCTGCCCATGGATCATCTATAGATTCATCATCCGTCTTTTTTTTGCTGTCATCACCTAAAAGCCATGACGGATCAGCTACATCTGACTCACTTGCCGGCAAAACATCGACCCTCATATAGTATCCATTGTCTGCAACTTTTTTCCGACTATTCCAATACTTAATATCATCAGAAGTAAGTTCAAGGATTCTTGAATGATACCTTAGAAGAGGGAATATATAATCTATGATATCTTCTCCTTCACACATAGATGCATTTATGGCATCTATTTTGGTTTTAGACCACTTCATTCCATCAAGAGTCATTCTGTTGTACTCCTCACGCTGTGGTTCTGCATGTGAAAGAGCCTGGATATTGTATATAACAACCTTTGGTTTTTCATACTTAAGTGTATCCTCAAGCATATAATAAGACTGCCATGTAAGCTGTTGGGCATTGCCCCTTATATAACTTGTAATACCATAATGTTTCCAAAGGTACATCGGATCAATATTCTCATACACTTCACAATCACCAATCATTATGACATCATGATCTGTAGTTTCTTTGTAATATTCTGCTGTAAAATTTCCTTCCGGTATGTCTCCTGCATATTTGGGCACAACAAGACGCTGCGCTGCGACAAGCAGTGCAGCAATTATCAGAAAAGAAACAACAGCCGTTATAAATTTCTTAAATTTATTCATTATAATTCTCCATGAAATTTATGTCTTTATATGATTAAATCTGATTATATTTAATCAGAACTGATTATATATAAATTGTTTGGCATCAAATCCAACACCATAACTTCCAAGCAATATTACTGCAAAGAACAGCACCAGATAAATTCCAAAACGCACTATATACGGCTTTCTTGAAATCTGCTCTCTTACACTTTCTCTTCTTCCAAGAAGACTGACAATTATCATGGCAATTATACCAAAGCATAAAACAATGTATTCCTGACCGGACAATCCCAGATCAAGCATTTCTGAACGTGTAACTTTACTTAGATCAAATTGTGTAAACATATGTATGAATTGTCTAATTGTCACTCTCACACTTCCATATGTATCGAATGTTCGTATACAACACATGAGCAGAAATGTTCTAAGCACCTGAAAGAGCTTATATCCCCATGATGCCACGAGCTTTGGAAACTTATTGTGAAACTTTTCATACAATGGCTTAAACTCTTCAGAGATAAGTATTATTACACCATTGGTAAGTCCCCATGCCACAAAATGCCATTCTGCACCATGCCAGATACCTGTTGCAAGCCAAACAAGAATAGTTGATATATAAATTGACACTCTTCTTGCTGCTCCCATACCGAAGTGTTTTTTTGTAAATGTAGTTATAGACTTAAGCGGTCTGCTCAGACTGCATGGATAAAACACATAATCCCTGAACCAGGTACCCATCGTGATATGCCATCTTCTCCAGTATTCTGCAATATCTTTTGAAAAGAATGGTCTTATGAAATTCTCTTCCACATGAATACCAAGTGCCTGTGCAATACCTATGGTTATATCAATTCCTCCGGTAAAATCAGCATATAACTGTGCCGCATAAAACAACATTCCAATAAAAACATATGCACCTGTGTAATACTCGGGATCACCCATAAGCATAGTTACAGCTCCACTCATTCTGTCCGCAATAACTAATTTCTTAAAATATCCCCACAATACACGTTCAAGTCCAAATCTTACATTCTTCCAGTCAAATTCATGCTCTTTGTACAGAGTTTCCGATAAATCCCCATATCTGCTTATAGGTCCCTGAATAAGCTGTGGAAAAAATGATACAAAAAGTGTAAATTTAAAGATATTTTTCTGTGGTTCACACTTGTTCCAATATACATCAATAAGATACCCTACAGCCTGAAATGTATAAAAAGAAATACCCATAGGCACTATAAGATCAACATTTGGCAATGATTTTCTTCCCATCATTCCAAATACTGTATTTATATTATCTATAGTAAAATTGGTATATTTCAATACTGCAAGTATTCCCAGATTAAACAATAAACATAAAAGCATTATCCTCTTCTTTTTATTGTTTAATTTCTTTTTGAACAGTTTCTTTTCTTCCCTTGATGGCTTTGGAATCTCACCCGCTTTAACTTTGGCATTGTACGCAAACAGGCTATCATCAATTCTGCCCATAAGTCTTGCAGCAGCATATACCGTAATAGAAGTCACAAGTATAAATGCCCAATAAAAACTGCCGGCAGAACAGTAAAATATAAAGTTTGAAACAAGCAGTACGATCCACTGTACACGTTTTGGTACAATATAATATACTGCAAGCAGCAATATTATAAATAAGATAAATTCATATGAAACAAACACAACACACCTCTTTCAAAACTTATTCTTCTACGAGGCGGACAATCATGTCAGCAAGACTGTCAACTGAATTAAAATTCTCAGCTACAAAATCTCTGGCTGTTATATCTACATCAAATGCTTCTCCAAGTTCTGTAACAAGTGAAACAAGATCAAATGAATCAAGTACCTTGTCATCTACCATCTTTGTTTCTGCTTCAAAATCAATATCCTCATGTAATTCCTGTAAAAGGTCAAGTATTTCCTCTCTAATTTCGTCTCTGTCCATTGTATACTCCTTTCATGCACTTACAAGTACATTTTATTTAATTTTTACGCTGTTTCTTTGCTTTCGTCTGTTCCATATACATATCTGTCATCTTAATCCTGTCCATCTTACCATTGGGAGTAAGAGGAAGCTTATCAAGATTTATAATTGCATTTGGAATCATATGCCTTGGAAGGCGTTCCTTGAGCGATATTGTAAGCTGTCTCTTTTCAATATCACCCATATAAAATAGCACTATTTTATTTACTTCTTTTACAAACACACAACAACATGATCTGACACCATCTAAAAGATTTACATCAGCCTCTATCTCACCGAGTTCAATCCTATGTCCCATGTGCTTTATCTGATAGTCTTTACGTGACGCAAATACCAGTTCTCCATTGTCATTGAGATATCCCAGATCCCCGGTTTTGTAAATAAGATCAGGATAATACGGATTTAGCGGATTCTGAACAAATACTTCTTTTGTTTTCTCAGGATTTGCATAATAGCCATGTGTAAGGCAGGTTCCATGTATGCATATCTCGCCTTTTTCACCGGCTTTCACTAAATTGCCATCTTCGTCCAGAAGCATTATCTGTGTATTGTGAAAAGGTCTTCCTATCGGAATCACCTCATGTTCTTCAAACATTCTGTCAGCATGATAATAGCAGCTCATCCCTGTTGCTTCTGTAGGTCCATACAGATTGTAAAATTCTGTATCAGGAAGTGTTTTTTTCCACAAATTAAACTGCTTGATTGGAAATACCTCGCTGCCAAAAGCAACCGTTCTCAGATACTTTGGTACAATCTCGTCAAATGTGCCAAAAGCAGATATCATTGTAAGTGCTGAAACAACCCAGCATACTGTATTTATATGATTCTCGTTGAGATATTCAACCAGTTTAATAGGAAACATAAAATAATGCTTAGGTATAAGATATGTAGTTGCACCGTACTTAAGTGTAGGATACACCTCTTTCATACATGCATCAAGATAAAGAGGTGTCTGATTGCCAAACACTGAATTTTCATCTAAGTGCAGCACATCCGACAGATTATCTATATAATCTATCACACCCCTGTGATGACCAACAACGCCTTTAGGAATACCTGTGGAGCCTGATGTAAAAAGCACATATATCGGATCTATGTCAAGCGCATTTTTTCTTACCTCATCAAGTTTTTCCTGATTTATACTGCTATTTAGGCATTCACTGTATGATATAGCTTTTCCATCAAAATTCAGCTTATCAATCTTTGATGCTGTACTGTCATCATATATAAGACAGCCCGCTTTTGTATTTTCAAGAATAAGCTCTATACGTCTTGACGGCATCTCTTCATCAATCGGTACATAATAACACCCCGCGTAAATGATACCAAAAAAGGCTGTGAGAGTTTCCGTAGACTTTCTCATATAAACTACTATCGGCTCTTTTTTCACATTCATATCCAATAAGCAGCAGCCTATCCTTTTTGCACGTTCACTGAACTGCGAAAATGTCAGATCATTCTCTCCATCAGCAAATGCAATTTTATCCGGCACCCTTTTTACAGTATGCTCGAGATATTCTAAAACATTTGTCTGCATAATTACCACCTTTGCCATTCAATGTATTTTCAAAATCCCTGTATACGAAACTTCTTAGATACATTTTATTTTTCTTAGTTCATTAACTCTATAAGGATAGCATACTCTTATTTCTTTTTCAATAAAAACTAAGGTGCCGGAAGGGTAATTTCACCTCCTGGCACCTTGGTTTTTGTCTAAACTTTTATTATGAAAATAATGCTGTAGAATAATATCTGTCACCACTGTCCGGAAGGAGTGCGACTATATTCTTTCCCTTATTTTCTGGTCTCTTTGCAAGCTCAATTGCTGCTGAAAGCGCAGCACCTGATGAAATACCTACAAGTATTCCCTCACTCTTTGCGATATCTCTGCTGTAATCAAATGCATCATCATCTTTCACTGCAATGATTTCATCATAAATCTTTGTATCAAGTGTATCCGGTACAAATCCGGCACCGATTCCCTGTATCTTATGTGGTCCTGCCTGACCTGTTGAAAGAACAGGTGATGTAGCAGGCTCTACAGCTACTATCTTAACGTCTGCTTTCTTTTCCTTAAGATATTTGCCAACACCGGATACAGTTCCACCTGTACCTACTCCGGCTACAAATATATCAACATTTCCATCTGTATCTTCCCATATTTCAGGTCCTGTTGTCTTATAGTGTGCTTCCGGATTGGCTGGATTTACAAACTGTCCCGGTATAAAGCTGTCCGGAATTTCTGTTGCAAGTTCATTTGCTTTGGCAATTGCACCTTTCATACCCTTTGCGCCATCTGTAAGCACTATCTCAGCACCATATGCCTTAATAATATTACGTCTTTCAATAGTCATAGTCTCAGGAAGCACGATTATAAGTTTGTATCCCTTAGCTGCTGCTATAGCTGCAAGACCTATACCTGTATTGCCTGATGTTGGTTCTATAATTGTAGAACCTTCCTTAAGCTTGCCCTCTCTTTCTGCTGTCTCTATCATCTCTCTGGCAATTCTGTCTTTTACACTGCCAGCCGGATTGAAATACTCAAGCTTTACAAGAATCTTTGCATCAAGATTATATTTTTTCTCAATATGAGTAAGCTCTACAAGCGGTGTTTTACCAATAATATCCAATGCTCCTTTATATATATTTGCCATAATAATTCTCCTATCTTTTCTATGTCTGCTTTATGATGCACAGCCTGACAGCCAATGTCAGGCTTGCGTTTATGCTATAACCACAAATAATTATGCTATAACTTTAAATGCTTCATCTAAATCTTCAATGATATCGTCTATATTTTCTGTACCGATTGAAAGTCTTATTGTGTTAGGTTTGATTCCCTGATCTGCAAGCTCTTCTGCATTTAATTCTGCATGAGTTGTAGAATATGGATGTATTACAAGTGACTTAACGTCTGCTACATTGGCAAGAAGAGAGAAAAGTTCAAGATTGTCGATAAATTTCTTTGCTGTTTCTTCATCACCTTTGATTTCAAATGTAAAGATAGAACCACCGCCGTTAGGGAAATATTTCTTATATAATTCCTGCTGTGAAGGATCTTCTGATACTGAAGGATGATTTATCTTTTCTACAAGTGGCTGCTTCTTAAGATATTCAATTACCTTAAGTGCATTTTCTACATGACGTTCAACTCTTAAAGATAATGTTTCAAGTCCCTGAAGGAATATCCATGAATGGATAGGTGAAAGCGTTGCACCAGTATCTCTAAGAAGGATTGCTCTGATTCTTGTAACAAATGCTGCAGGGCCTGCTGCATCAGCAAAGCTTATTCCATGATAACTTGGGTTTGGCTCTGTAAGCTGTGGGAATTTGCCCGATGCCTTCCAGTCGAACTTACCACTGTCTACGATTACGCCACCGATTGTTGTACCATGACCACCGATAAACTTAGTTGCAGAATGAACAACGATATCTGCACCATATTCGATAGGTCTGATAAGATATGGTGTACCAAATGTATTGTCGATTACAAGAGGAATATTGTGTGCATGTGCAATCTTTGCAATAGCTTCAATATCTGTAACCTCTGAATTAGGATTGCCAAGTGTCTCTATATAGAGAGCCTTTGTGTTCTCCTTAATTGCTGCTTCAAATGCTGAAGGATCAAGTGGATCAACGAATGTTGTCTCTACGCCATAATCAACGAGTGTATGTGCCAGAAGGTTGTATGTACCACCGTAAATATTTTTGGCAGCTACGATATGATCTCCTGCAAGTGCAAGATTCTGGATTGTATATGTTACTGCTGCTGCACCAGAACCAACTGCAAGTGCTGCCACACCACCTTCAAGTGCTGCTATTCTTCTTTCAAATACATCCTCTGTAGGATTTGTAAGTCTTCCATAGATGTTACCTGCATCCTTAAGTGCAAATCTATCAGCCGCATGTTGTGAATTGCGGAATACATATGATGAAGACTGATAAATAGGTACTGCTCTTGCATCTGTAACAGGATCAGGACTTTCCTGTCCTACATGTAACTGAAGTGTT